>NZ_ANBF01000072.1 GCF_000341025.1 Nocardiopsis salina YIM 90010
GTGAGCTGTCCACCGAGGAGTACAACGCGCTCCTGCGCAAGGAGATCGACCGGGTCATCGCGCTGCAGGAGGACATCGGACTGGACGTGCTCGTGCACGGCGAGCCCGAGCGCAACGACATGGTCCAGTACTTCGCCGAGCAGCTCGAGGGCTACGCGACCACCCAGCGCGGGTGGGTGCAGTCCTACGGGTCGCGCTGCGTGCGCCCGCCCATCCTCTTCGGGGACGTCTCGCGCCCCGAGCCGATGACGGTGGACTGGATCACCTACGCCCAGTCGCGTACCGACAAGCCAGTCAAGGGCATGCTCACCGGTCCGGTCACGATGCTGGCCTGGTCGTTCGTGCGCACCGACCAGCCGCTGGGTGAGACCGCCCGCCAGGTGGGTCTGGCCCTGCGCGACGAGGTCGCCGACCTCGAGCGCGCCGGGATCCGCCACATCCAGGTGGACGAGGCTGCGCTGCGCGAGCTCCTGCCGCTGCGCGAGGAGCAGCGCCAGGCCTACCTGGACTGGGCGGTGGAGTCCTTCCGCCTGGCCACGTCCGGGGTCGCGCCGAGCACGACGATCCACACGCACATGTGCTACTCGGAGTTCAGCACGGTCGTGGGCGGCATCGAGGCCCTGGACGCCGACGTGACCAGCGTCGAGGCGGCCCGCTCCCGTATGGAGCTGGTGCAGGACCTGGGTGAGCGGGGCTACCGCCGCTCCATCGGTCCGGGCGTGTACGACATCCACTCGCCGCGAGTGCCCTCCGCCGACGAGGTCGAGGCCTCGTTGCGTCTCGCCGTCGAGCACATCGACGCCGGGCACGTGTGGGTCAACCCGGACTGCGGCCTCAAGACCCGTGGTTACGCCGAGGTCGAGGAGTCCCTCCGCAACATGGTCGAGGCCGCGCGCCGTGTGCGGGCCGACCTGAGCTGATCCCGCTCTCCGGGCCCCCATCCGGGGCGCGGGGGTCTGAACACACGAGGGGGCCGCGGCATCGCCGCGGCCCCCTTCTGTCACGGTTGGTGTCCGGGTCAGTTGCCGACCTGGGCGAGGGCGTCCTCGCCGGCGGCGACCATGATGTCCTCGATGTCGTCCGGCACCGCGAAGTCCTCCAGCTCGGGCTCGTCGTCGTAGGGCCCGTGGATCTGGTACTCGATGCGGATGTTGAGGTTGGCCGAACGCACCGCGAGCGTGGCGACGGGGATGTCCTTGTCGGCGAAGTCGTAGCCGTTGACGACGAAGTAGGCCTCGTCGCCCAGGTCGACCTCGCCCTCCTCCATGACCTCGTCGAGGAAGAGCGTGTGCTCGGCCGCGCCGGTGGCGTCCTCGATCGCACGCTCGTACTCGACCGCGGCCTCGGCGTCGGACTCCTCGTTGCCGTAGGGCAGCGAGTAGGCGACCGAGAAGCTGCCGTAGCCGTCCGCGTCGTTGCCCTCGGGGGCGTCGGCCATGCTGCTGACGCACCGCGAGGTGTTGTCCTGCACCGACTTGTGGCCCTCCTCGGTGAGGAGGAAGTCGGTCTCCACGTCCGCGGTGAGCGCGTCACAGGGCTCGGAGGGCACGCTGTGGGGCGGGTCGCCCGCCGCGGTCCCGCCGCCGTCCGGCTCNTGTCGTCGTCCGTGGCCTCGGCGGTCGGTTCCGGATCCTCGAGTTCGGTGCCTCCGCCGGAGTTGTTGTTGATGAGGGTGACGATCACCGCGACCACGAGCACGATGATGACCGCGCCACCGCCGAGCACGACCCAGAGGCTGGCCTTGCTGCCGCCCCCGCCCTGGGGCGGTTGCGGGGGCTGTCCGGGGCCGCCCGGCCCCATCGGAGCGCCGGGCCCACCCGGGCCACCGGGGTAAGGGGGCTGTCCGCCGCCGTACATGGGCTGGCCCTGCTGGGGACCGTAGCCGGGCTGCCCGCCGGGTCCGTAGCCGGGCTGGCCACCGGGTCCGTAACCGGGCTGGCCGCCCGTGCCGTACCCGGGCTGTCCGGGCATCCCGCCGGGCCGGCCCTGGACAGGGGGCTGTCCGCCGCTGGGGTCACCACCCGGGGGCGGGCCGTAGGGCGGCTGCCCCTCACCGTACTCACCACCGCCGTAGGGGTTCTGCGGTGGCTGGTTGTGAGGTCCGTTATCGCTCATGGCTCCCCTCGCCCGGTATCGCTGACCGGTGATGACTGTCTCGCCGTCTTGTGTGGGATGTGTGGGTCCGCCCGTTGGTTCCACGGGTTCCCATGCCTCCACCGCCGCGGGCGAGAGACCGGTGTGGAGGAGGCGGGCCGGGGGAGTGCACCGCGGGAATTGTGGGCCGGCGGTGGCACGGGGGCGGAGCCCGGTCGCCGAGAGCACCCCGCTGACCGGCGGATCCACCGAGGATCGGGATCGGGGGAGGGTGGCTCGGGACGCTCAGCATCCTAACGTCGGAGGGCGGCCGTCCGTGCGGCCGGGGCAGGTTGGATGGGGTATTCCTGTCCCATTTGTGCCAAAGGGCCCGAATGGCGGATGGCGCGTGACACGATCGTGACGACGGATCGGCTGCACACGCTCCCGGGCTGGGGTAATGCCCTTCGGGTCGCCCGGAGGCACGATCTCGACCGGCGAGATGGCGGGCGGCGCTGTCCTCACCGTCGGTCGCACTACACACGGGTAGCGTCATGTGCTCCCGTGCCCGTGGCCGGATGCGGCCACGAGCGGCCGCCGCCCGGGTCAGAACATCGAGATGTGCACGTGGTCGAAGTGGTTCTCGGTGATGCTGCCGCGGTCGGCCATGTCCCGCCAGTCGGTGTCACCGCGCCGCACGTCCCAGATCTGCTGCCGGTAGATCACGTACATGACACCGAGGTCGTCGGCGTTGTCGCGTGCCCATTCGGCGATCTCCCAACCGCGGTCGATCTGCTCCTGGCTGGGCATCTGGCCGTCGTTGCTGAGCATGAAGTCGCAGGCCCGCCCCTTGGGGTGCTCGCCGACGACCCATCCGCCCTCTTCGCGGAAGCAGCCCACACCGCCCACGTCGTCGCCGCGGCCGAACTCCTCGATGCCGAGGTCGCGCATCTGCTCCGTGCGCGGCGTGATGTTGTCGGGCGGTTCCATGGGCTGTTCAGGGTGGTCGGCGATGAGCTGGTGGACCTCGTCGCGCTGCTCCTCCAGCTCCTCCAGGTCCTCCTCGGCCTCGGCCAGGCGCCCCTCGGCGTTCTCCTGCGCGACCTCGTCGCGGGCCAGTGCCTGCTCGAGTTCGTCGATCTTGTCCTGGTTGGAGCCGGACAGGTAGTCGATGACCACCGCGCGGTCCATCACCACGTCCGGTTCGGCCTCCACGAACAGCGACAGCGCCGGATCGATGCCGCCCGCGGTATAGGTCGCCACCGCCAGCGAGCGCACCTGCTCCTCGGCCTCCGCTACCTCCTCGAGGGTGCCCTCGGCGCGGTCCTCGGCGCGCTCGGCCTCGTCCATGACGCCTTCCATGTCACGAAGCTCGCCGTCGTACTCCTCTGACAGCGCGTCCGAACGGTCGCGCAGCGTGTCCATGTCCTCGGAGTCCATGGGCAGTGCGGCCGTGGCCGGGGACTGCGGGGCGGTGACCAGGACCGAGCCCATCACCAGGCTGAGCGCCCCTGCGCGCACGCGCCCGGTGAGTCGCGGCCTGCGCAGAGCCGGGGCCAGCTCACCCCAGGTCCAGGTGGGAGGATCGGGCGCCCAGAAATCGGCGTACGGGTCCCCGTCCGGGTGGGCGGCCCGGGAACCGAACGCTCGGTCGAGGTCGTCGGACTGCACGGTGTGGTCGCTCCTTGTGCCCGACCGGACCCCCGGCGGGCAGGGGTGGTGCGGGCGCGGCTTCGGGTCGTTCCCGCGACCCGCTCCGAGGGCCGTGTCGTCACCGGGGGGTCCGTACGGGCCTCGTCGGGCGGTTCGTGTGCTCGCCCCGTGCGCGACACGGGGCGAGGGTCGCGGGATGCACTCGAGTGTAGGCACTCGGCCGGACCGCGCGGGGGGAGGCATCCGAATCCGTGAGAGACATTTGTACACAATGTGTTCCAAATAACGTACGAGCTCGCACCGAATCCGGTGAAACGACCAGTGTGTTCGTGGTTGTCTGGAACCGTGAAGGCTCTCAGGTACGTCACCACCGCACCCCACGCCGCCCAGGCGCACACCGCGCGCACCGGCGGCTGTTGTCGCTTTCCGTCCTGATGAGCCCCGGGCCGTTTCGGCCCGGGCGTACCCGAGCCCGCCCCCACACGGGCGGTGAACTCGTTCTCCGGCTCCACAGCCATCCGCACCGCACACGGGCCCACCACCGTGGCCGTGTGCCCGGCGCGCCGCCGACGCCGCTTCCCGGCCGCTCCGTACGCTCGGGTGTGGGCGTCATCCCCACGCTGTGAGTCCCGTCCCCGCGACCCCCTGGACCGGGGCCGAGACACCACCGCTGAGACGTCGATGGGAAATCCGTGATTGACGCAGTGGGCCTGCAGAAGGTCTACAGGTTGAAGAAGAGGCAGGTCACCGCTCTGAACGGTGTCGACCTGCACGTCCGTTCCGGCGAGATCTACGGGGTGGTGGGCCAGAGCGGAGCGGGCAAGAGCACGCTCCTGCGCTCGGTGAACCTCCTGGAGCGTCCCGACCACGGGACGGTGGAGGTCGACGGTGAGCAGCTCACGTCGCTGCACGGCGCCGGACTGCGCGCGGCCCGCCGCCGGATCGGCATGGTCCACCAGCACTTCGCGCTGCTGTCCTCGCGCACGGTCGCGGGCAACGTGGCCTTCCCACTGGAGGTCTCCGGTGTCGGCAGGGCCCAGCGCAACGCCAAGGTCGGCGAGCTCCTGGAGCTGGTGGGTCTGGGCGACAAGGCCAAGGCCTACCCCTCCCAGCTCTCCGGCGGCCAGAAGCAGCGAGTGGGCATCGCCCGCGCCCTGGCCTCCGACCCCAAGGTCCTGCTCAGCGACGAGGCGACCTCGGCCCTGGACCCCGAGACCACCGAGTCGATCCTGGCCCTGCTGCGCCGCCTGCGCGACGAGCTGGGTCTGACGATCCTGCTCATCACGCACGAGATGGCCGTCATCAAGCGCATCTGCGACTCGGCGGCGATCATGGCCGACGGCGAGTTCCTGGAGTCGGGCCGCGTGCTGGACCTCATCGGCACGCCCGGCTCCCTGCTGGCGCGCTCGCTCTTCCCACTGCCCGACAACGGCGGCCCGGACACGGTCGCGGTCACCTATCCGCGTTCGTTCGACCGGCCGATCATGTCGGAGCTCACCCGCCGCTTCGACATCGACGTCAACATCCTCGGCGGCGGTGTGGAAGAGGTAGCCGGGCACTCCGTGGGCCGCCTGAGCGTGGACCTGCTCGGCAACCGCCGGACCGAGGCGATCGACTACCTGACCCAGCAGGGACTGCTGGTCGAGGAGGCCGGACAGTGATGACCAACCCAGCCGACCTCCTGACCCTCGCCGCCGCGGCCGACGCCAACCCGGTCGTGGACTTCGTGCGTGAATGGCCCGCCATGTGGCCGGAACTGTGGTTGAGCACCCAGGACACCATCTACATGGTGTGGTGGGCGACCGTGTTCAGCGTGCTCTTCGGCCTGCCGCTGGGCGTGCTGCTCGTGACCACCGACCGGGGCGGGCTCACACCGGCGCCGGCCGTGCGCGCCGTGCTGAGCACCGTCGTCAACATCGGGCGCTCGCTGCCCTTCATCGTCCTCATGGTGGCGGTCCTGGCGCTGACACGCCTGCTGGTGGGCACCACCCTGGGCCCGACGGCGGCGATCGTACCGCTGAGCATCGGTGCCGTCCCCTTCTTCGCTCGCCTGGTGGAGACCTCCCTGCGCGAGGTGGACCGGGGCGTGATCGAAGCGGCGCACGCCATGGGCACCCGCAAGACCACGATCGTCGGCAAGGTGATGCTGCCCGAGGCCATGGCCGGTCTCGTCGCCGGTCTGGTGATGACCGTGGTCACCCTGATCTCCTACTCGGCCATGGCCGGGGCCATCGGTGGCGGCGGTCTGGGTGACCTGGCCATCCGCGAGGGGTATCAACGTTTCAACGACCAGTACCTGTGGGCGACGGTCATCCTGCTGGTGATCATCGTCCAGATCGTGCAGAGCGTGGGCGACCAGGTGGTACGCACCCTGTCACGCCGCTGATCCGGAACCGCCCTCCCCGCACCCCCTCACGCATGTGTCGTCCATCGGAGGGAGAAGGCCATGACAGGGAGCATCCGGTCACGCCCGGTGCGGGGGACCGCGGTCGCCGCGGCCGGCGCGGTGGTTCTGGCCGCGTGCGGGAGCCCGAGCGAGCGCGAGGACGGCGCCGGTGATCTGACGACGCTGCGGGTGGGGGCCACACCTCTGCCGCACGCGGAGGTCCTGGAGTTCGTCGACGAGGAACTGGCCGAGGAGGAGGGACTGTCCCTCGACATCCAGGAGTACACCGACTACAACCAGCCGAACGCCGCGCTCACCGAGGGCGAGCTGGACGCGAACTACTACCAGACGGTGCCCTTCCTGGAGACCTACCTGGAGGGCAACCCCGACGCCGACCTGGAGTACGTCGGCGACGTGCACTTGGAGGCGCTGGGCCTGTACTCCGCGGGTGAGGAGTCTCTGGACGACCTGCCGCAGGGCGCCGAGGTCGGGGTGCCCAACGACGCCTCCAACCTCGGCCGCGCCCTCGACCTCCTGGCCGCGGAGGGCGTCGTGGAGCTGGACGGGGACGTCGGCCGGGTCCCCGGCGAGGGCGACATCACCGGCAGCGACCTCGACGTGGAGATCACCCCGGTGGAGGCGGCCCAGCTCCCGCGTTCGCTGGAGGACCTCGATGCGGCCGTGGTCAACGGCAACTACGCGCTCGAGGCCGATCTTCCGGAGAACGCGAATGTCCTGGCCTGGGAGGACAGCGAGGACAACGAGTACGCGAACGGCCTGGTCGTGCGATCGGAGGACCTCGAATCCGAGGACGTTCGCACGCTCGACGAGCTGTTGCACCGGCCCGAGGTGCGCGACCACATGGAGCAGACGTGGGACGGTGTCGTCGTCCCGGTCGGCGAGGCCACCGAGTGAGTGCCCGTGGTGGCCGGTCCGCCCGGCCACCACGGGCCTCTCAGGTCCGCGGCAGCGACCGTCGCTGAGCCCAGGGGCCCGAGTCTGTCGGCACCGGGGGGCGGTCTGCTTCTCTGTTCGTTCGTGCTCCGAGGAAAGTGCTCGCCACCGGTCGGGGCGGGGCCTGGCTCGGCTCCGAGCCCGAAGAGGTGCACGTCCCCCAGGGCCTGCCCGTCACCCACATGGGCGGGAGGGAGATCGACCCGAGCGGCCTCTACGACGTGCTCGTGCGGCTGACAGGGGAGAGCGGGGCACCGACCTCCACGTCACCGAGAACGGGTGCGCGTTCGAGGACACCGCCACCGCCGACGGCAGGGTCCACGACCCCGACCGCCGCGCCTACCACGAGGCCCACCTGAGAGCCGTCCGCGAGGCCCTGGACACCGGGGTGCCCCTCCGCGGTTATTTCGCCTGGTCGCTTCTGGATAATTTCGGGTGGGCGTGGGGATACTCCCGCAGGTTCGGGCTCGTACACGTCGACCACGCGCCCCAGGAACGCGTGGTCGAGGACAGCGGCCTCTGGTCCGCGGAGCTCGCCCGCACCGGGCGTTTCCCCGATCGGTGATCCGGCGCCGCGAAACCCTCGCGCGGCACGCCCCGTCACAGCACCCGAGACCGCTCCGGTCCACGCGCCGGGGCGGTCCCGCCCACGTGTGGAGAGGAAGCCCCAAGTGGCCAAGAACGGTGGTCGGCAGCGCCCGACCCTGGAGATGGTGGCCGAACGCGCCGGAGTGGGGCGCGGCACAGTCTCGCGTGTGATCAACGGTTCGGCCCAGGTCAGTCCGCGAACCCGGGACGCTGTGCACGCCGCGATCACGGAGCTGGGCTACAGCCCCAACCACGCCGCCCGGACCCTGGTGACCCGGCGCACCGACACCATCGCCCTCGTGGTCTCCGAGCCCCGCGACCGCCTGTTCGCAGACCCCTTCTTCGCCGACATCATCCGCGGGGTCAGCTCCGTACTGCACGAACGCGACCTGCAGTTGATGCTCACCACTGCGCGCAGCGAGGCCGAGCACCAGCGGGCGGGCGACTACCTCACCGGGTTTCACGTCGACGGTGTGCTCCTGGTTTCCCTGCACCGCGACGACCCGCTGCCCTCACGGCTCACCGCTGCAGGTGTGCCCGTGGTCCAGGGAGGCCTCCCGCACGCCGGCACGCTCACCGCCCCCTTCTACGTCGAGGTCGACAACGCCGGGGGCGCACGCGAGGCCACCAGACGCCTGCACTCGACCGGACACGGCCGCGTCGCCACCGTCAGCGGACCGATGGACATGAACGCCGGGGTCGAACGGCTCCGCGGGTACCGGCAGGTCGTCGAGGAGACCGGGCTGCCCGACGACGACCGCCTCGTCGAGGAGGGCGACTTCAGCGTGGAGGGCGGGGCCGCGGCCATGGAACGCCTCCTCGACTCCGGGACCGACCCCGACGCTGTCTTCGTGGCCTCCGACATGATGGCCCTGGGGGCCATGCGGGTCCTGCGCGAGCGCGGCCTGCGCGTGCCCGACGACCTCGCCCTGGTCGGATTCGACGACACCCCCATGGCACAGCACAGCGACCCGCCCCTGACCACCGTGCACCAGCCGACCGTGCGCATGGGGAGCGAGATGGCGACCCTGCTCACCGACGTCGCGATACCCCGTACCGAGGAGACCGCGAACGTGGTGCTGGACACCCATCTCGTCGTGCGCGGGTCCGGCTGAGGCCGCGCCCGCCCGGTTGGACCGCCGTTCACGGGCTGTGCCACTCTGATTCGACAGCTACGAGGGGGAACGAGGAGACACGATGCGCTGGGTGACCTACCTGTCCCCGAGCGGGGGCGGCGAACGTGCCGGAGCCCTCGACGACGGCGACGTACTGGGCAGTCCCGATCACAGAGGACTGGCCGAGCTCCTGGCCGCGGGGCCGCAGGACCTGGCCCGGGCCCATGCCCGTGCCGTCGACACCCCGATCGAGATCATCGTCGAACTCGAGGCGCGCATGGCCGCGCCGGTGCGGCCCACCGCCCTGGTCCCTGTGCGGGCCGGCGAGCGCCTGTGGGAGATCCCCCCGGAGCTGGTCACGGGGGTCGACGACCCGGTCCTGCGTACTGCCCGCGCGGCGCACGCTGGGCTGGCCGCGGTGGCCGGGGCCGAGGACGGCGCCGCCGCGTTCACCCCCGCGTGCCTGTGGACCGACGACGACGGACTACCGGTCCAGTTGAGTCTGGGGCCGGTGCTGACCACCGCCGACGAACTGGCGGGTGCACCGGTCGAGGTCGGGGTCTTCGTCGCCGACGACGAGGTCGCCCGAACGACGGTCGGTACGGGGGACGGGTGGCTCGTCTCGGGCCCGGGGCGGGTGCGCGCGCTGCTGCCGCTGTCCACCCCGCCCCTGGCCGAGGACGACGAGCTCTACGTGGAGCTCGGTCCGCTGGGGGAGTTCGAGGTCCGGGTCGGCGCCCAGGCCTGATCGAACGGGGTCAGCCGGTGTACTCCCAGTGCCACGGCTCGAAGCCGTCACGGGCCCACTCGGGGTTCTCCCATTCGTGGTCCCCGGCGTGGTCGAGCATCCACCGGTGCTCGACCGTGCCGAGCTGTTCCACACCGCCGCACAGGTCGACGGCCACACCCAGTCCGTGCTCGCTGGTCCCGGGCTGAGCGGCCATGCCCGGCGTCATCTCCTGGAACAGCCGGACCTGCTCGTGGTAGGGGCGGTAGGAGTCGGTCACACACAGCGGGCGGCCGAACCGCGCCTCGAAGGCCTCGTCGAGTTGCATGAAGGCCTCGGCGGCGTCTGCGCGCAGTTTCTCCCCGGGCTGGGGGAGAGGGCACAGGTCGGCGTCGGGGATCCGACCGTTGTCGTGGTCGCCCACCTCGGCCGGCTCGCACGCGCTGTCGTCGTCGCTGACCCGTGAGACGTTCCCGCCCGCTGAACCCTGGGCGTCGCGGGCGTCGCGCAGAGCGTCCTCCCGGGCCTCCCCGGATCCGGCCTCGTGGGGCAGGCGCTCCTCCAGGCTGCTCTGCTCGACCATGAGCTCCTGGGCGCGTTCCTCCTGTTCGGCCACGGCCTCCTCGGCGCGGGTGCGGGCGCGGTCGGCCTCTTCGGCAGCCTCCTCCTGGGCGGACTCGGCGCTCGAGGCGGCCGAGGCGAGGGTGTCCGAGGCCACCCGTGCGGCCTCGGCACGGTCCAGTTGGTCGGAACGGTGGTCGCCGAGCAGATTCAGATAGGCGCCGCGTTCGAGCGCCTCGGCCGGTCCGCGCGGTCCGGTCCAAGCGTGCACCGGGCTCAGGTCGCTTCCCTTGTAGGCGGCCACGGCCTGCCGGGCAGCGGCCACACGGGTGTCCTCGGAGCGTTCGGAGGCGCCCTCGGCCTGTTTCTCGGCGCTCTCGCGGCGTTCGGTGGCGGCCTCCAGGCGCTCCTGTTCGTTCAGGTGGTCCTCGATGAGCCCGCTCGCCCGTTCCCTGGCTTCCTCGAGCTCCGTGCGCAGGCCGGCGAGCTCCACGCGCACGTCGGAGAGGTCGGCCTCGGCCCCCTCCGTGCCGGCGGGGTGGGGGCCGGCCTCCTCGGTTGCGACGGCGGACGAGGCGGGGGAGAGAGCCAGGGTCGCGGCCAGGCCGAGAGGGAGCAATGCGGTGACCGAAAAGGGTTTACGTGCACGGTGGCCGCGCGACCCGAAAGTGACACTGAGTGAGTCGGGAAAGTTACGTTCCGTAGTCGCATCTGGGCATGACGTTGGACGCATCTCTACTCCCCGGTTGGGACCTGCGTATACGTCTTGTCACGATGTCATGCACATCAGGCCCTCTGGGCGAAGCACTCGGTGTGTCCAAAAAGTTACCTATGCGCCTGAGTGGGTTTCGGACTCGCACCCTGACCAGGCTGATTGGTCATAATGCCGCCAAACAGGGCATGATGACCGCGAGGCGTCGAGGACGGTCGTACTCCGAGGCCGCACCAGGGCCGAAGCGAGGCGATCGCGCCCATTGGTACGCTATCCACCGCATCAGCACTGATACCGATACACGGTGCGGTGCTCCTCTCCCCCAGGCGAGTCCGGTGGACAGTCTTCACATCTCCCCACATTCCACACCGCTCTTCGGTCCGGTGGGCCACGTGGTCGTACCGATGCTCTCGAGGCCGGCCTCGGCCCGAGCGGTAGGTAGCTCCCGGTGTTCCACAGCCGTGCCCAAGCGGTGACACGAAAGGTTGCGAGGGTCCGTGTCGACACGAGCGACGAAGAACGGGGCCGGCGCGAAGAGCGAGGCAGCGCAGGCCGAAACCGCCGATGCCCCGCGGCGTCCAGCCCAATGGTGGCGGCCACGTAACTGGCGGGTGCGCTCGCGTCTGGTGGCTCTCATCGTCATTCCCACCGCCGTCGCCCTGGTGCTCGGCGGACTCCGGGTCTACGAGGGTTCGGTCGCCACCGTGACCCACGACCACATCGTGGACCGTGCCGAGGTCGGTGTCCTCACCGTGCAGCTGGCCAACCAACTCGGCCTCGAGCGCACCGCCAGCGCGATCTACATCTCCGACGACGCCGACCCGCAGCAGCGGTCGGCGGAACTGCGTCAGGAGATGGAGGACGAGCGCGACGCGTCCCGCGACCTCCTCAACACCCTCAACGCCCGCCTCGACGAGATGGGCGAGGTCGACGGTGAACTGGCCGAGAACCGCCTCCAGGCCATGCACAGCCAGCTCGACACCCTCGACTCGCTGCGCAACGAGGTCGACAGCACCCGCATCACCGTGCTGCCCGTCGTGACCAAGTACCGCACCATCACGCGGGCCATGGCCGACTTCAACCAGACCATCGCCGACGAGACCGAGGACACCGACCTGCGCGAGAGCGTGCGGGCGCTGGCTTCGCTGTCCAACGCGCGCGACCAGCTCTCCTACGAGTCCGCGCTCATGGCGCACTCCCTGTCGCGCAACTCCATGACCGGCGGTATCTCCGAGGCCATCGATTCCAGCCGCGCCCGCTACGAGAACGAGATCGCCAACTTCACCCAGGCGGCCTCGCCCGAACAGCGCGCAGTCTTCGACGAGAACTTCACCGGCCTCGAGGTCAGCCAGGTCTCGACCATGCGCATGCGGGTGATGTACCGCGCCGACCGCGGCGACGACCTCACCGGTGTGACCGCCAACGACGGTCCGGCCGACTACCAGGAGATCGCCAACACCGCCCTGGACCGGCTCCAGGAGGTCGAGGAAGAGATCGCCGAGGGAGTGGCCTCCGATTCCGAGAGCCTGCGCGATGCCGCCATGGCCCGCGCGCTCATCGACATCGTCGTGGTCGCCGGCCTGCTCCTGGCCGTCTTCGTGCTCACCTCGCTGGTGGTCCGCTCCCTGGTGCGCCCGCTGCGCACCCTGGAGGACGGCGCCCGCCGCGTCGCCGAACGCGATCTGCCCGAGTCCATCACCCGGATGCAGGAGGCCGGCAGCGTCCCCGACACCGTCAAGGTCGAACCGATCGAGGTCGGCAGCAAGGACGAGATCGGCGAAGTCGCCCGCGCCTTCGACGACGTCCACCGCGTGGCCCTGACGCTGGCCTCCGACGAGGCCGCCCTGCGCAGCAATGTCAACGCGATGTTCGTCAACCTCTCCCGCCGGAGCCAGACCCTGGTCGAACGGCAACTGCGCCTCATCGACGGCCTGGAGCAGTCCGAGCAGGACGCCGACCGCCTGTCGGACCTGTTCCAGCTCGACCACCTGGCCACCCGCATGCGCCGCAACAACGAGAACCTCCTCGTCCTGTCCGGTCAGGACAACACCCGCAAGTGGGCCCAGCCCGTGCCGCTGGTCGACGTCCTGCGCGGTGCCGTCTCCGAGGTCGAGCAGTACGAGCGCGTGAACGTGCGCGCCCCCTCCCACATCTCGGTGCTCGGACGCCCGGTCAACGACGTCATCCACCTGGTCGCCGAGCTGGTGGAGAACGCCACGTCCTTCTCGCCGCACGACACCGAGGTCCTGGTCAGCGCCAAGACCCTCGAGGACGGCTCCGTCCGCGTCGACGTCACCGACAGCGGCATCGGCATGGCCCCCGAGGACCTCGCCGCGGTCAACGCCCGCCTGGCCCAACCGCCGGTCATCGACGTCGCGGTCTCGCGCCGCATGGGTCTGTTCGTGGTCTCGCGCCTGGCCCACCGCCACGGCATCCTCCTCGATCTCAGCGAGGCCCACGGCGGCGGGACCACGGCCAGTGTGCTGTTCCCGGCCGACCTGCTCATCACCCCGGTCGACGACCAGGGCGCCCTCGGCGGCGAGGCCCGTCCCGAGCTGACCACGGGCGCGCCGGACACCTTCGCCGAGGCCGAGGCGGCCTTCGCCGCGACCCCGGCCGCGGACGAGCCCGACGACCCCTGGCAGGGCCAGGGCGTCGGCGAGGCGCCCGGCGACCTCAGCGGCCTGCCCAAGCGCCGTCCCGGAGCCAACCGTGCCGACGAGCACCCGCCCAGCGGACAGGACCTGTGGAACACCGGCAGCGATGTCCCGGAGGACACCGGTTCCGGCCCCGTCTGGGAGACCACCCGCGGCAGCGGTGCCACCAGCGCCGTCACCCCGGGTCAGGACCAGAACGTCGTCGACCCCTACGACCATGCCACCGAGGACGAGGACAGCGCCCAGGAGAGCTCCGGCAGCCTGTTCGACCCGTCCCCGCCCAACGGCCGCAACGGGCACGGCGTCGACACCGGCACGTTCCGCCGGGTCGAGGAGGCCGGTTCGTTCGGATCCGACGGCGACACCTTCGATGCCTTCGGTGGACGCAGCAGCTCCGCCGGGCAGCAGGACGCCGGTGCCGGTTCCCACAACACCGGTTTCCAGGACGCCGGTCGGCAGGACTTCGGATCCCACCAGGACCCCGGTCCCTCCACCGACAGTTTCCCGGCCGTCTCCGGATGGGACACCGCCGAGCAGTACCAGCAGCCCGCCCCTGAGGCCCCCCAGACCGACCAGGGTGCCCGAGACGGTTACGGTTCCACCGCCTACCTCTCGCGCCGCTACGGCGGCAGTCAGGGGGCCGACAGCACCGTCGTCCCGCCCAGCCCGGGCGGGGAGGGCGCCGACTCGCTGCCGATCTTCGATGCCATCGAGTCCAACTGGTTCAAGCGCCGCACCGGCGGCCCGACCGTCGACGCGACCGAGACCGGGCCCCTGCGCCAGGTCGACCCGGCTGCCCGGGAAGAGCGTCCCGAGACTGCTTCCGCGCAGCCACAGGCCGGGTCCGACGCGCCGGAACCGGAGCAGGAGTGGAACTCTGCGGCCGACCGCGGCTGGCAGGCCGCACGCACCGCGGCGGAGCCGCTCGCCGGGGGGCTGACGACCTCGGGCTTGCCAAAACGCGTTCCCAAGGCAAACCTGGTTCCGGGGACCGCGCCGAAGCCGGAGAATGTCCGGCAGGTGCCCACGCGGAGCGCCGACCGGGTTCGCAACCGCTTCTCCGGGTTCCAACGAGGGGTCCGGGAAGGCCGCAACCAGATCGGTGAGGGGCCCCACGAGTGACGTCTGTGGCTACAGGTGGGCCGGGGTCCCCCTTATTCCCGGAAGCCGGATGCAATAGCATCTACCGAGTTTCTCGGACGCGTAACACCCGTCGCTCTACGAGAACGGAACACCAGACCCCCGGTCTCTCCGTGGGAGGGGTCGGGCTGTTCGCAGGGGCAGTGCTGTCACATGCCGTGCCGGCGGTAGCAGTGCCGAGAAGACCAGCCGGCGAACTTGGACAGGAGATCAGATGAGTCGACAGGTCAACGAACTCAACTGGTTGATCACTGACTTTGCCGACCGGGTACCGGATGTCGCCCACGCGATCGTCGTCTCCTCTGACGGCCTTCCGTTGGCGTCCTCCTCAGGGTTCCCGGCCGACCGGGCCGACCAGCTGGCGGCGATCGCCTCCGGGCTGTCGAGCCTCACGCAAGGCGCGGCCCGGGTGTTCGAGGGTGGAGCGGTGGTCCAGACCGTCGTCGAGATGGAGCGGGGGGTGATGCTCATCATGGCCATCAGCGACGGCTCCTACCTCGCGGTCCTCGCGGCGGCGGAGAGCGATCTGGGTCTGGTCGCGTACGAGATGACCCTGCTCGTCGAGCGGGCGGGGCGGGCGCTGACACCAACGGCGCGCACCTCGGGAATCCACTGATCCACCACCGACAGGAGGAAGTGGTGGCACCTCACAGTAGAGATGCCGGGAGCGCCTCGTGGTTCGGGCAGCAGCCGAGCACTCCCCCCACGAGCGGGGGAGTGCCGTCTGGACCGAGCGGCGGAGATGTTCCTCGACCAATCCAACAACAGTACGATCAACGATCCGCGCAGGGCGGCGCCCCCAGTTCGCTGGTGCGCCCCTACGCGGTCACCAAGGGCCGTACCAAGCCGAAGTCGGAGCTTCCCCTGGAGGCGCTGATCTCGGCGACACCGACGGCCCGTGACGAGTCTGGGACGCTGACGCCCGAGTGGCAGGCGATCAGCGACCTGTGCCGCGAGTGGCGCTCCATCGCGGAGATCTCCGCGCTGTTGCGCATGCCGCTCGGCGTGGCACGGGTGCTTGTGGCGGACATGTCCGAGCAGGGACTGGTCCAGGTCAGGACCTCGCTCAACAACGACGCCCGTCCCAACACCAACCTGCTTGAAAGGGTGCTCAGTGGACTTCGCAAGCTCTAGCCCAGCCGAGGAAGGCGGTGCTGGGGGGAACGCGATGACGTCGGTCAAGATCGTCGTCGCCGGGGGCTTCGGTGTCGGGAAGACGACATTCGTTGGCTCCGTCTCCGAGATCGTGCCGCTGACCACCGAAGCGGTCATGACCAGCGCCAGTGTCGGTGTGGACGATCTGGCCAAGACGCCGGACAAGCAGACCACCACCGTCGCCATGGACTTCGGTCGCGTCTCCCTCGACTCGGACCTGATCCTGTACCTGTTCGGCACCCCCGGCCAGCACCGGTTCTGGTTCATGTGGGACGACCTGGTCAAGGGTGCCATCGGTGCGGTCGTGCTGGTCGACACCCGCCGTCTCGCGGACTGTTTCCCCGCGATCGACTACTTCGAGGAGGCGCGGCTGCCCTTCATCGTGGCGATCAACGGGTTCGACGGCTACTACCCCCACGCGGCCGACGAGGTCCGGGACGCGCTCACGCTCAGCCCCGAGATCCCCATCGTCCAGGTCGACGCCCGGGACCGGGCATCGACCAAGTCGACGCTCATCACCCTCGTCGAGCACGCCATCAGCATCGGGGACCCCGAGAGCGCCGCCGGACAGCCCACCTCCACCGGCGGCCAGACCTCCTGGCGCTGACGGGGACGGTCTCCTCGGAGCGTGCCGACACGGGGGACCGGGCCGGGTCCCGAGAGGGAGACGGCCCGGTTTCCGCGTGCTCGGTGACGGAAGTGCCGGTCCTGGCATCATGGGAGGCATGAGCTCTTCCCCGGACGATGCCCGAGCCATGACCCTGCGCTTCCGAGACGTCGCCGAACGCGTGGTGGACGCCATCCTGGAGGCCTCCCCGGAGTGGGCCCTCGAAGAGGGTGACACCCGCGGCGCCCACCGGTTGACCGACCACTCGGCCGAGGGCGACGTGCAGCGTACCGCCATGCTCACCGATGCCCTGGGTTCCCTCGACGAGATCGATCCCGACCTGTTGCCCCCGGGCGACCTGGTCGACCTGGAGGTCCTGCGCACCAAGGTGAGCGCGGACCTGTGGCACACGGCCGAACTGCGGCCGCACACCTGGAACCCCCTGATGTACACCGCGGGTGAGGCCCTGCTTCCCCTCGTCGAACGCGAGCTCCTGCCGCTGCCCGAACGCCTGGCCGCTCTCACCTCACGCTGCTCCGCCCTGCCCGAATACCTGGCCACAGCACGTACCCGCCTGGCGGAGGGGCCCGGGATGCCACGCGTGCACGTGGAGACCGCGCTGACCCAGCTGGCCGGTGACCGCGAACTGCTCACCCGCGACCTCCCCGCCCTGGCCGAGGGCGACAGCGAGGCCGGGCCCGCGCTGAAGAGCGCCGCCGGCCGGGCGCTGGAGGCGCTTGAGGAGCACGAGTCCTGGTTGCGCACGGAGCTCGGGTTCGCCGACGCCGACCCCCGTCTGGGCGCCCGCTCCTACGCCGCCCAGCTCTGGTACACCCTGGATTCCGAACTGTCCCCGGACGCCCTGCTCGTGCGGGCCGAGAGCGACCTGCTGGCCACCGAGGAGGCCATGGCGGAGGCCGCAGCCGAGTACGAGGGGCGGCCCCGCAGGCCCGGTCAGGTCGCCGAGGTGCTGGCCGCCCTGGCCGACGACCACCCGGTCACCTCGCAGGACCTGCGTCCCACCGGCGAACGGGCCCTGGAACACCTGTACCGCCGTACCCGCGAGGCCGACATCGCCACCGTGTACGACGACCCTGTCCAGGTGGTTCCCATGCCGGAGTCGCGCCGCGGTGTGGCTGTCGCCTACTGCCGGCCGCCCGGCCCCCTGGACCCGGACGCACACGAACAGCCGACCTTCATCGCCGTCTCCCCGCCGCCGGACGACTGGCCGGCCGAGCGCCGCGAGTCGTTCCTGCGCGAGTACAACGGGGCGATGCTCCGCAACCTCATGGTCCACGAGGGCATGCCCGGCCACGCCCTGCAGCTCGCCCACGCCGCCCGCCACGACGGCGCCACCCGTGTCGGCAAGCTCTTCATGAGCGGAACCTTCGTCGAGGGCTGGGCGGTGCACGCCGAGGAGGTCATGGCCGGCCACGGCTGGAGCGGGGCCCGCGAGGGCGAGGGCCGGCGTCAGGACCTCGCCCTGCGCCTGGTTCGTCTCAAGACCCGCTTGCGCATGATCCTCAATGCGATCCTCGACGTACGGGTGCACACCGGGGACCTCACCGAGGAGGAAGCGCTCAGCCTGCTCACCGAACGCGGGCACCAGGAGGAGGGAGAGGCCGTCGGTAAGTGGCGCAGAGCCCAGCTCACCAGCGCCCAGCTGTCCACCTACTACGTCGGATACTCGGAGATGGCCGCCATCGCCCGCGACCTGGCCGAGGCCCGACCGGAGCTGAGCGAGCGCGAACGCCACGACCTGATGCTCGCCCACGGCTCCCCTCCGCCGCGCCACTTGCGCGCGCTCCTGGAACTGTGACGCAGACACCGGGCGGGCCGCCGCGTACGGGCCCACGGCCCCGCCCGGTGTGGTCCGCCTCCGCGCGCTCCTATGCTGGTTCGTGAGAGGAACCCGAAGCCGGACGGCCGACCAGAGACGGACCCACGATGCGCGGTGACAACGACCCCGAACAGGCCCAGCACCCGCCCGGGGCGGGCACCGGACAGTCCGACGGCTGGGACCGTCTGTGGACACCCCACCGCATGGCCTACATCAAGGGCGAGGGCAGACCCACCGGCCCGGGCGCCGACGAAGGCTGCCCCTTCTGCCGCGCACCCGGCCTCAGCGATCCCGAAGGGCTCCTCGTGGCCCGCGGCGAGCACACATACGCGGTGCTCAACCTCTACCCGTACAACAGCGGCCACCTGCTCGTGTGCCCCTACCGCCACGTCTCCGAGTACACCTCCCTGACCGCGGACGAGACCGCAGAGCTCGGTGAACTCACGCAGGCCGGGATCCATGCGCTCACCGCCGCCTACAGTCCCCACGGCTTCAACGTCGGTATGAACCTCGGTACGGTGGCCGGAGCGGGCATCGCCGCCCACCTGCACCAGCACATCGTGCCCCGCTGGGGCGGCGACACCAACTTCATGCCGGTCATCGGGCACACCAAGGTGCTGCCCGAGATGCTCGAGCAGACGCGGGCGAAACTCGTCGAGCACTGGCCGCCGCGGTAGACGCCCCCGCCACCCCCACCGGGTCCGGTTCCCCGTCCGGGGACCGCTTCCGCCCTACGATCACAAGAAGACATGCTGAGAATCCTTCGCCCCATGGTCTCCCGGGTCACCGCTCCGCTCGGCCGGAGCCTGGCCCGCATCGGCCTCACGCCGAACATCGTCACGCTCATCGGCGCCACGGGTGTCATCGCGAGCGCCCTGTACTTCTATCCGCGCGGGCACCTCTACGCCGGGTCGGTGGTGATCACCGTCTTCGCGCTCTTCGACATGCTCGACGGGGCGGTCGCCCGGGCCAAGGACACCGCGAGCGAGTTCGGCGCGTTCCTCGACTCCAGCCTGGACCGTGTCGCCGACGCCGCAATCTTCGCCGGGCTCATGTGGTGGTTCATCGCCGACGGCGACGACTCCGTGCTCGCCGGGCTCACCCTGTTCTGCATGATCAGCGGCTTCATGGTCTCCTACGTCAAGGCGCGCGCCGAGGGGCTGGGCGTCAACTGCGACGTGGGCGTGGCCGAGCGCACCGAGCGCCTGGTCGTGATTCTGGTGGCGGTCGGTGTCGGCGGGCTGGGCGTGCCTTACGTGCTCGCCGGCGGCCTCTGGCTGCTCGCTGCGATGACCCTGCTGACGATCCTGCAGCGGCTCGTGGAGACCCGCACGCGCCTGGGCGACCGCAACGCCCAGGCACACGGCAGCCAGGGCGACGCCGCGCGCGAGGCCTGAGTGCCGCGCACGCCCGGACACCGAGGACAGGGGAGCACGAGGTGGACGAACGCACGGCCGACCTGGCCTACGCCGCGGGGTGGGCGGTGCTGCGCCGCTCGCCGGACCACGTGGGGCGCGCGGTGTTCCGGCAGTTGGCCGACCGGTCCTGGCGCGCACACGACGAGGGCACCCGAGGGCTGGAACGCAACCTGCGCCGCCTGCTCGGACCCGACGGCACCGACGCGCAACTGCGGGCGCTGTCGAAGGCCGGTATGCGCTCCTACATGCGCTACTTCTACGAGATGTTCCGGCTGCCCGCGATGGGCCGCGACCACGTGCTCTCCCACACCCGGGCCACAGGCATCGACGTGCTGCAGGAGAACCTGGACGCCGGCCGCGGGGTCATAGCCGCCCTGCCCCACATGGGC
Organism: Nocardiopsis salina YIM 90010; assembly: GCF_000341025.1. GTDB lineage: Bacteria > Actinomycetota > Actinomycetes > Streptosporangiales > Streptosporangiaceae > Nocardiopsis > Nocardiopsis salina. The sequence goes on from NZ_ANBF01000072.1 coordinate 19,976, forward strand.
AACTGGGACCACGCCGGCGCCTGGATCACCATGCAGGGCACCCCGCTGACGACCGTGGCCCAGCGGCTGCGGCCGGAGTCCCTGTTCCGGCGCTTCACCGCCTACCGGGAGTCCCTGGGAATGGAGGTGCTGCCGCTGACCGGCGGGTCAGGGACCGTGGGAACGCTCTCCCGCCGCCTGCGTGAGGGCGGACTCGTGTGCCTGCTCGCCGACCGCGACCTCAACGGGACCGGTCTGGAGGTCGACCTGTTCGGGGAGAAGGCGCGTATGCCCTCAGGCCCCGCGGCGCTGGCGCTCAACACCGGCGCCGCGCTCATGCCGGTCTCGCTCTGGTACGACGGGCCGTTCTGGAACATCCGCGTGCACGAGGAGGTCCCGGTCGCGCCCGGGGACTCGCGCACGCACCGCATCCACGACACCACCCAGGCCCTGGCCCGGGTCTTCGAGGGCGCCATCGCCGAACACCCCGAGGACTGGCACATGCTGCAGCCCGTTTTCGCCGCGGACCACGAGGAGGACCGGGCCCATCGCCGTGAACAGGAGCTCGGCTCCGTGATCCGCACGACGGAACGCGGGCGCGTGCAGGGGGCCGAGCAGACAGGGCGGCCGGTGTGAGCCTGCAGGTCGGGTTGGTGTGCCCCTACGCCTGGGACGTGCCCGGCGGGGTGCAGCAGCACGTGGGGGACCTGGCTCGGGCGCTGACCGGGATGGGGCACGGCGTGTCGGTGCTGGCACCGGTCGGGGACCCCGACGCGGACCTGCCCGAGTACCTGGTTCCGGCCGGACGTCCTGTCCCGGTGCCCTACAACGGGTCGGTGGCCCGGCTGAGCTTCGGTCCGCGCACCGCACGCCGGGTGCGGCGCTGGATCGCAGCCGGGGAGTTCGACGTCCTGCACATCCACGAACCCTCCGCGCCGAGTACGTCCCTGCTGGCCTGTTGGTCGGCGGAGGGGCCGATGGTCGCCACCTTCCACACCGCCAACCCGCGGTCGCGGGCGATGGCGGCGAGCTCGGGGGCGCTGCGGTCGGCCCTGGAGAAGATCCACGGGCGCATCGCCGTCTCCACGGCCGCCCGCCGGACTCTGGTCGAGCACGTGGGGGGTGACGCCGTGCTCATCCCCAACGGGGTGGACACGGCGTCCTTCGCGAACGCCGAACCACTGCCTGGGTGGCCGGGGCAGGGCGGTGCGCTGGGGTTCCTCGGGCGTGTCGACGAACCGCGCAAGGGGTTGGGCACGCTCCTCGAGGCCTTCGTGATGCTGGCCCCCGAGCACCCCGGGCTGAGAGTGCTGGTCGCGGGTCCCGGTGACCCCGGTCCGGCCCTGGAGGCCGTGCCCGAGGACCTGCGCGCGCGGGTGGTCCTCCCGGGCCGGTTGGACGACGCCGACCGGGTGCGCGCCTACCACTCCGCGGACGTGTTCTGTGCGCCCAACCTCGGTGGGGAGAGCTTCGGCATCGTCCTGACCGAGGCAATGGCGGCGGGGGCCACGATCGCCGCGAGTGACCTGCCCGCTTTCGAAGCCGTGCTCGACGGGGGGCGGGCAGGCGAGCTGTTCACCACGGGTGACGCCGCCGACCTGGCACGCGCGGCTGACGGGCTGCTCGCCGACCCCGGGCGCCGCGCGTACCTGTCCGGGGCCGCACGCGAGGCGGTCCAGCCCTACGACTGGGGCACCGTGGCCTCCGACGTGGTGCGTGTGTACGAGACCGTGCTGCACGGCGGCACGGGGGAGCGGAACAGGGTGCACACCTCCTCCGGCCCCAGCCCGGCCGCGCTGTTGCGGCGCGGAGCGGGGCCCAGGCCCGGACGTCCTCGCCGCGGGCGCCCCGGGGCAGTACGGGGCCGGCGCGGGCCGTACGGGCGCGCGGGCGGACGGGGTGAGCGCTTCTGAACGGGGACGCCGCCCTCGTGGCCCTGGCGGTCGCGATCGTCCTGGTCCCGCTGCTCATCGGGTTCTACCTGTCCTGGCGGGCCACGCGGCTGGACCGGCTCCATCACCGGGTCGAGACGTCCTGGGCAGCGCTGGACGCCGCGCTGCTGCGCCGGGGCGCCGCGGTGCTCGACCTCGCGGCCGCAGACGTGCTCGCCGCGGATGCCTCCCGTGGCCTGGCCGAGGCCGCCACCGCGGCGCGGCGGGCGGGGTCCCACGAACGCGAGTTCCTGGAGAGCTGCCTGTCCAGCGCGCTGCGGCGCGAACTGGAACGCCCCGGTCTGCCCGAGGCCGCGGTTCCCTTCCTGCGTGAGATCACCGAGTCCGCCAAGGGTGTGCATCTGGCCCGCACGTTCCACAATGACGCCGTCGCCGACACCCGCAGAGCCCGGCGCTCGCGCCTGGTGCGCGGCCTGCGCCTGGCGGGCGGAGCCGACCTGCCGGACTTCTTCGAGATGGACGACCACCCGCCGCACACCCGTCGGCCCTAGGTGTGGCGTTCGGTGAGGTTGGTGACGCGGGCGAGGATCTTGCTACCAGAGCAGGGTTCAGCGTCGATATTGGCTCTGGTAGCAAGATCCCCGACCCAGAATGCAGGCCCGGCCGGGCTATGATCCCGGCCCCGCCGAACCACCACCCCCGAGGCAACACCCCACCCCTTCGCCCCTTCGGCTTCACCCCTCGGACACAATGCCCATCACTAGGTGTGGTGTTCGCCTCTGGGACGCTTCGTCCCGGGGGACGGAGCCGCTGTTACCGGCATAAACATCGATCCCGAGGACACTCCAGATGAACGGGGTGACTAAGGTGGGGCGCTGGTAGACCCGGGAACGGGACACGAGGTACACCCCCGTGTACCCGTGGCCCGGGCCCACTGTCGACGAAGAGACGGGATCCCACCACCGTGGTCAACAACGCAAGCAGCACGGCCGACAACGCCGTCGGTACCCAGCGTGTCAAGCGGGGCATGGCCGAACAGCTCAAGAACGGCGTCATCATGGACGTCGTCACGCCCGAACAGGCCCGCATCGCCGAGGACGCCGGTGCCGTGGCCGTCATGGCGCTCGAGCGCGTGCCCGCCGACATCCGCAAGGACGGCGGCGTCGCCCGCATGTCCGACCCCGACATGATCGACGGCATCACCTCCGCGGTCTCCATCCCGGTCATGGCCAAGGCCCGCATCGGGCACTTCGTCGAGGCCCACGTCCTGGAGTCCCTCGGCGTCGACTTCGTCGACGAGTCCGAGGTCCTCACCCCCGCCGACGAGGCCCACCACATCGACAAGTGGGCGTTCACCGTGCCCTTCGTCTGCGGGGCCACCAACCTCGGCGAAGCCCTGCGCCGCATCGCCGAGGGCGCCGCCATGATCCGCTCCAAGGGCGAGGCCGGGACCGGCAACGTCGTCGAGGCCACCCGCCACATGCGGTCGCTGGTCTCCGACATCAAGCGCCTCGGAACCCTCGACGCCGCCGAGCTCTTCGGAGCCGCCAAGGAGCTCCGTGCCCCGCACGACCTGGTCGCCGAGGTCGCCCGCGCCGGCCGCCTGCCAGTGCCGATGTTCTCCGCGGGCGGTGTGGCCACCCCCGCGGACGCCGCCCTCATGCGCCGGCTCGGCGCCGAGAGCGTCTTCGTCGGGTCCGGCATCTTCAAGTCCGGCGACCCGGCCAAGCGCGCCGACGCCATCGTGCAGGCCACCCTCCACTACGAGGACCCCTCCGTGATCGCCCGTGTCTCCCGCGGCCTGGGCGACGCCATGGTCGGGATCAACGTCGACGAGCTGCCCGAGGCCGAGCGCTACGCCGGCCGCGGCTGGTGACGGCGGGGGCAGCGCTGTGACACCGCCCACCATCGGGGTCCTCGCACTCCAGGGCGACACCGCCGAGCACCGCGACGTGCTGGACGGGTCGGGGGCGCGCACCGCCAAGGTGCTCGCCCCCGAGCACCTGGAGACCGTCGACGCGCTGGTCGTTCCCGGCGGCGAATCGACGACCATGGGCAAACTCGCCGTCAGGTACGGTCTGGTCGAGCCGCTGCGGGCGCGGATCGCCGCAGGTATGCCGGTTCTGGGCACGTGCGCGGGAATGATCCTGCTGTCCGACCGTGTTCTCGGGGGCGCGACCGACCAGACCACCGTCGGCGGCATCGACATGACGGTGCGCCGCAACGCGTTCGGGCGCCAGGCGGACTCCTTCGAGACCGCTGTGCGCCTCGACGGCATCGGTGAGGACCCCTTCGACGCGGTCTTCATCCGTGCCCCCTGGGTCGAGTCGGTCGGTCCGGCCGTGACCGTGCTCGGTCGCCTCCCCGCCGAGGAGGGGCCCGGTAGGATCGTCGCCGTACGACAGGGCGGCCTGATGGCGACGTCCTTCCACCCCGAACTCACCGGCGACGCGCGCGTGCACCGGCTCTTCGTCGACATCGCGAAAGGACTCTCATGAGCGGCCACTCGAAGTGGGCCACCACCAAGCACAAGAAAGCCGTCATCGACGCCAAGCGCGGCAAGCTCTTCGCCAAGCTGGTCAAGAACATCGAGGTGGCTGCCCGGACCGGTGGCGGGGACCCGGAGGGCAACCCGACGCTCTACGACGCCATGCAGAAGGCGCGCAAGAACTCGGTCCCGGCCGACAACATCGAGCGTGCCCGAAAGCGCGGTTCCGGTGAGGAGGCCGGCGGCGCCGAGTGGCAGACCATCATGTACGAGGGTTACGCCCCCGGCGGTGTCGCGATGCTCGTCGAGTGCCTGACCGACAACCGCAACCGCGCCGCCTCCGACGTGCGCACCGCCGTGACGCGCAACGGCGGCAGCATGGGCGACGCCGGCTCCGTGTCGTACTTGTTCACCCGCAAGGGCGTCGTCATCGTCCCCAAGGAGAACACCAGCGAGGACGACATCACCCTCGCCGTGGTGGAGGCCGGGGGCGAGGAGGTTCGCGACCTCGGTGAGTCCTTCGAGGTCGTCTCCGAGGCGAGCGACCTGGTCGACGTCCGCACCGCCCTGCAGGAGGCCGGTATCGAGTACGACTCCGCCGACACCAACTGGCTCCCCAGCGTCGAGGTCCCCGTCGACTCCGAGACCGCCCAGAAGGTGCTCCGGGTCGTGGATGCACTCGAGGACGCCGACGACGTGCAGAACGTTTTCACCAACGCCGACTTCCCGGCCGAGGTGCTGGCCGAGCTGTGAGGCCGACGGGTGGTGTCCCCGGCGCGGGGGCTCCACCCGGCCCGGGCGCTCACCGGGGCCGCGTCACCCGGAGTGCACGCCGAGTCGGTAGAGTACTCACCTGCCGACCACACGCGGCGTTCCCCCGTGTGGACCCCCATCCACGACAGTTGACGAGGACCTGCCCATGAGCAACCCCCCGGAACAGCCCTACGACCCGTCGCAGTACTACGGCCAGCAGCAGGCCCACCCGGGCTACGGTTACCAGCCGGGCCCCGGAGGGCCGGGTGTGATGCCCCCGCAGCAGTCGGCCCAGCGGGCCGGTTTCTTCGGGTCGCTCTTCGACTTCTCCTTCAAGAACTTCGTCACGAGCAGGGTCATCCCGATCGTCTGGATCCTGTGGCTCGTCGGCATCGCGTTCGGCACGCTCACCGGTGTGATCAGCTCGTTCGTCGTGATGGCCGACGGCTCGGGTTTCGGTGGCTTCGCGTTGCTGGTCATCACCCTGATCAGCGGTGCCATGGGTGTGCTCTTCTCGCGCATCATCATGGAGACGCTCATCGTGCTCTTCCGGATCAGCGAGGACCTCACCGCCATCCGCAATCGCGGGGGCATGTAGGACCCTCCAGAGCCCGCCGGTGCCCTCGAAGGGAGCGGCGGGGTCTGTGCTGTGGGGGGAGCAGCGCTGTGCCGGGGCCGTGCCGCCGAGGAGGGCGGGCGGTCAGGGCAGTCGGCGCAGGACCTCGGCGGCGAACTGGTCGGTGGAGGCGTCCCCGCCCAGGTCACCGGTGCGCACCGCACCCTCCGCCAACACCTCGCGCGCGGCCGCCAGCAGCTGACCGCCGGCCTCGGCCTCGCCCAGGTGGTCCAGCATCATCGACGCCGACCACAGCGCGCCCAGCGGGTTCGCGAGGCCCATGCCGGCGATGTCGGGTGCCGAGCCGTGCACCGGCTCGAACATCGACGGGTACTCGCGCTCCGGGTTCAGGTTGGCCGAGGGAGCGATACCGATCCCGCCCGCGACCGCTGCGGCCAGGTCGCTGAGGATGTCGCCGAACAGGTTCGAGCCCACGATCACGTCGAAGCGGGCCGGGTCCAGGACGATCTTGGCGGCCAGCGCGTCGATGTGTTCCTGGTCCCATGCCACACCCGGGTGGGAGGCGGCGCGCTCGGCCACCAGCTCGTCCCAGAACGGCATCGTGTGCACGATCCCGTTGGACTTGGTCGCCGAGGTCAGGCGCCCGCCCCGCTGTTCGGCCAGGTCGAAGGCGTAGGAGACCACCCGCTCCACACCCGTGCGGGTGAAGACCGACTCCTGTACGGCGCGCTCGTCGTCCGTGCCCCGGTCGTAACGCCCTCCGTCCGCCGAGTACTCGCCCTCGCTGTTCTCCCGCACCACCACGAAGTCGACCTCACTCGGCCGGGCGGCGGTGACCGGGCTGGGCACACCCTCCAGCACCGTGATGGGGCGCAGGTTCACGTACTGCCGGAACGCACGCCGGATCGGGATGAGCAGTCCCCACAGGGACACGTGGTCGGGCACGCCGGGCCAGCCGACCGCGCCGAGCAGGATCGCGTCGTGGTGGCGGATCCGGTCCAGGCCGTCCTCCGGCATCATCGCCCCGGTGTGGGCGTAGCGTTCGCACGACCAGTCGAACTCGTCGTACTCCACGGCGAACCCGTGGTGCCGGGCGATCCGGTCCACCGCGGCGGTGGCGGGTACGAGGACCTCCGCGCCGATCCCGTCCCCGGGGATCGTGGCGATGCGGTAACGCTTCATGGGCTCTCCTGGCTCTTGCCGGGGTGGGGCGGGATCGACGGGGCAGGGGCGGTGCCGATCACAGCAGGCCGAGGCGGACGGCGTCCAAGACCGGTTCCCGATAACATTGATAGGCCGGACTTATGAGGAGGTCCGCGGCATCGGCGACACAAGGGGAGCGACCGGGTGGACGTGCGGCAACTGGAGTACTTCCTCGCCGTCGTCGACCACGGCGGTGTGGGCCGTGCGGCCGCAGCCCTGCACCTGTCCCAGCCCTCTCTGTCGCAGTCTCTGCGCACCCTCGAACGCGACCTGCGCAGTGACCTGTTCCACCGCATCGGACGCCGTGTGGTGCTCACAGAGGCCGGGCACGCACTCGTCGCGCCCGCGCGTGAGGCCGTGCGGGGCCTCGACCTGGCACGCTCTGCCGTGGAATCGGTCCAGGGGCTGCACACCGGGCGCGTGGACGTGGCGACCCTGGGCACGCAGGCCATCGAACCCCTGACCGGGATCATCGCGGGTTTCACCGAACACCATCCGGGGGTCTCGGTCTCTGTCCGGGGCGCGCTCACCGACCGGGACGTGGTGCAGATGGTGCGCACCGGCGACTGCGAACTCGGGGTGGTGGCCACCGACGGTCCGGCCGACGGGACCGAGGTGCGGGTGCATCCGCTCACCCGGCAGGCGTTCGTGCTGCTCGTCCCCGCCGAAGGGCCCTTCCCGCACGGCAGACCGGTGTCCGTCGACGATCTGGCGGGGCACCGGCTCATCGTCGGACACCGGGGATCGGGGATGCGCCGCTTCGTCGACCGGCTGCTCGACGAGGGGCTGGACGCCCGCATCGCGGTCGAGACCGAGCACAGGGTCTCGCTGCTGCCGCTGGTGCTGGACGGGGCCGGGTACGCGGTGGTCACCGACGCCTGGCGCGGGCTCGCCGAACGTTCCGGGGCGCTGGCCCTGGACCTGGAACCCACCGACCACCTGCACGTGTCGCTGGTCAGCCGCAAGGGGCCGCTCACCGCCGCCGCCCGCGCCTTCGTCCAGCACGCCACGGGCGCACCGGCCTGACGGGGCGGCGGACGGGGACAGCTCAGGCGACCATGTCCATCTCGGCGACGACCTTGGTCGGGCGCACCCGCACCACCATCTCGCCGGGGACCCCGTTGCGGCGGCCGAACTCCTCGGCGCGGTCGCGCCCCATGTACCGGGCGGCGATCTCGGTGGCGGTGCGCAGGAGTTCGGCCGGGTCCTCCGACAGCTGAGCCTCGCCCTGGACCTGCACGAACCCGAACGGGGGCTCCTCCAGGTCCACGGACAGCGCGAGTCGCGGGTCGCGCGCGAAGGAGCGGCCCTTCGCGCTCTGGACGCCCGTGTTGAACACCAGGTCGGAACCGTCGAGCACGAACCAGACCGGCGCCACCAGGGGACGGCCGTCGCCGGCGGTGTAGGCGACGTGGGCGGTGCGTGTGCTGTGCTGGAGGAAGTCCCGGACGCGCGGGTCGTCGAGTGAGCTCATGGCCCCATGCTGGCGGGCTCCCGGGACCGCGCCCGTACCGACGCGCCGCGTTAGGCTGGCGGGCGACCAGAGGTGCGAGAAGGGTGGGGCCTGTGCGCGTGGTGGGGATCGACCCCGGACTGACCCGGTGCGGTGTCGGGGCCGTCGAGGGGGCCATCGGCCGCCCGCTCTCGCTGCTCGGTGCCGACGCGGTGCGCACCGGTGCCGACCAGGAACTTCCCGACCGCCTCGTGGCGATCGAACGCGGGATCGACGCCTGGCTCGACGAACACCGCCCCGACGCCGTTGCGGTCGAGCGGGTCTTCGCCCAGCACAACCTGAGCACTGTCATGGGCACGGCGCAGGCCAGCGGGGTCGCTCTGGTGTGCGCTGCCCGCCGCGGACTGCCCGTGGCGCTGCACACACCGAGCGAGGCCAAGGCCGCGATCACCGGCAGCGGCCGCGCCGACAAGAAGCAGATGGGCACCATGGTGGCGCGCATCCTGCGCCTCGATGCCCCGCCCAGACCCGCGGACGCCGCCGACGCGGTTGCACTGGCCATCTGCCACATCTGGCGGGGTGGGGCCAAGGCCCGGGTCGCCCAGGCCCAGCAGGACTTCGCACGCAAGGTCGAGCTGGCCCGCCGGGCGCGGCGTTCCTGAACCGCCCGGGAACGGCACACGTGCGCACGTGTCCGATCTCCGCGTCCCGGTTTCTCCGTTCGAGGTTCGTTACGGTGGAGCAGGGCGAGCGTTCGCCGGGGAAAACCCGGACCCGGACCCCGGTCGCGTCCGAGCGATCGCGGTGCCGCCTTCTGCGAGCCGCACCGGACCACGGGCGGTTAGCATGGTGCGAACGGACGTTCGAGGCAGCGCGGCGCAGCCCGACCCCCGACCCCGGGAAGGCGCCCCGCGCCCGGCAGGCTCTCGCCGGGGAGGGCCCTTCCCCGAAGGCCGTGCTCCCAGGAAGACTGTGCTCTCAGGAAGGAGGCGGGCGCCCCCGCAGTGCCCCGCACCAGATGATCGCGTTCCTCACCGGCCGGGTGGCCGCACGCGGCGCGGGCAGCGCCGTCATCGACGTCGGCGGCGTCGGCATGTCCGTCCAGTGCACGCCCGCGGCCCTGTCCGGCCTCCGCGTGGGCGAGGAGGGCAGCGTCTCCACCAGCCTCGTGGTCCGAGAGGACTCCATGACGCTGTTCGGGTTCGCCGACGACGACGAACGCCACATGTTCGAGCAGCTCCAGACCGCCTCGGGTGTCGGCCCCCGCCTGGCCATGTCCATGCTCGCCGCGCACAGCCCCGACGGCCTGCGCCAGGCCGTGGCCACCGAGGACACCGCCGCCCTCACTCGCGTCCCCGGTATCGGCAAGAAGGGCGCCCAGCGCATCGTGCTCGAACTCGCGGGCAAACTGGAAGCGCCCGTCCTCACCGACGGGACCCTGCCCGAGACCGAACCGGCCGGGGCCTCCACCCCCGAGGGCGCCTGGCGCGGGCAGGTCGTCACCGGCCTGGTCAACCTGGGATGGTCCTCCAAGGACGCCGAACAGGCCGCCACCGCCGTGTCGGCGGAGGCCGAGGAGACCACCGACGTGACCGTCCTGCTGCGCAGCGCCCTGCGCAAGCTCAGTCGCGCCTGAGCCCGCGGTCCCCGGAACCAGGAGGAAGCACGCCATGTACGAGCCCGACCCGGGTGCCAACGAGCGCGAGGCGGTCTCGCCCGAGGCCGGTTCGGAGGAGCAGCAGGCCGAACGCGCACTGCGCCCCCGCACGCTCGACGATTTCGTCGGCCAGGAACGGGTGCGCGAACAGCTCTCCCTGGTCCTGCACAGTGCCCAGCGCCGTGGCAGCGCCCCCGACCACGTGCTCATGTCGGGCCCGCCCGGGCTCGGCAAGACCACCCTGGCCATGATCATCGCCGGAGAACTGAACGCTCCGCTGCGCATCACCTCCGGCCCGGCCATCGAACGCTCCGGCGACCTGGCCGCGGTGCTCTCCACTCTCCAGGAGGGCGAGGTGCTGTTCCTGGACGAGATCCACCGCATGGCCCGCCCTGCCGAGGAGATGTTGTACGTGGCCATGGAGGACTTCCGTGTCGACGTCATGGTCGGCAAGGGCCCGGGCGCCACCGCGATCCCGCTCGACATCGCCCCGTTCACCCTGGTCGGTGCCACCACCCGGGCCGGTCTGTTGCCGGCTCCGTTGCGTGACCGCTTCGGGTTCACCGCGCAGATGGACTTCTACGACCCCGAGGAGCTCGAGCGCATCCTGCACCGTTCTGCCGGACTGCTCGACGCGCCCATGGCCGCCGAGGCCGGGGCCGAGATCGCCCGGCGTTCGCGCGGTACCCCCCGTATCGCCAACCGCCTCCTGCGGCGCGTACGCGACTACGCCGAGGTCCGCGGCGACGGAAACCTCACCCTCGACACCGCCCGAGCGGCCCTGGACCTGTACGAGGTCGACGCCTCCGGGCTCGACCGCCTGGACCGCGCGATCCTCGACTCCCTCATGACCAAGTTCCGCGGCGGTCCGGTGGGGCTGTCCACCCTCGCCGTCGCGGTGGGGGAGGAGTCCGAGACCGTGGAGGCCGTGGCCGAGCCGTTCCTGGTCAGGTCGGGTTTTGTGGCCCGCACTCCGAGGGGCCGGGTGGCCACGCCCCTGGCCTGGAACCACATGGGGCTGACCCCGCCGCCCGACGCCGCATTCGGTGCCGGGGCGGCGGCCGACACCGGGACCGGTGCCCCGGTCACCCCCTGAGCCCCGGGCCCCGGTCACCCTCCGAACGGGCCTGTCCACCGTCCGGCCGCAGGTACTGACAGATGCCACCGATCCGGGCACAATGAGACGGACGCGGGTGTGTCGGTACCGAATCGTTGACCGTTCGGCCCACCGCCGCAGAGCGGCCGGTCTCGTCCGCGACCTAAGCTGGGGCGAACGCGAACAGCGGGGAAACGTCCTCGCCTTCGGTGCTCTTCGACACCCGTTGGAACGCCGACGCGTCCTCGCGCGTTGTAGATGCTGGGCGAAGTGCCGGGGCCCGTCCCGACCCGCCCGGTGGACCATGGTCGACACGGTGTCCAACCCACCGTCGGCCAAGAGCAGACTTCAGGAAGGACGCCCCGTGCAGGAGGGCATGTACACTCTCGCCGACGCCGCCCCCGAAGGCGGCAGCCTGATGAGCACCTTCATCATGTTCGGCCTCATCCTTCTGGTCTTCTGGCTGCTGTTCTGGCGCCCGAACCAGAAGCGCCGGCAGGAGGAGCAGCAGATGCAGAGCTCCCTCGGCCCCGGCACCGAGGTCATGACCAAGGCCGGTATCTTCGGCACCGTCGTGGAGGTCCACGACGAGGACATTCTTCTGGAGATCGCACCCGGCACCCGTATCCGGATGCTCAAGGCCGGCATCGCCCAGATCAACAGCCCTCAGGTGGACGACACCCCGGTCGAGGACCGTCCCGACTTCGGCGACGACGACAAGCCCAAGGGCTAGAGGCCCCGGCGGACTCGGTCCGCCGCCGGTCGGCAGCCCCGACGGGCTCCCGCGTCGGCGCCGGGCCGACGTGTGTCCGATCGCCTTTCCGGGACCCGTCTCACACGTACCCGACCCCTGTGGCCCGGCGGCTGCAGGGGGCGTCCACGTCTCACGGCACCGGCCCCGCCGACCCGGGGCCGGTGCCGCCATGTTCTCCAGCAGAAGGCACCACCGTCCATGTCGCACGAGACCACCACCGGCGCCGAGCGCTCGGCCGTGACCGAGCAGCTCCTCGCCCGTATCCGGGACATCCCGGACTACCCCGGGCCCGGGATCCTGTTCAAGGACATCACCCCGCTCCTCAACGACGCCTCCGCCCTGCGCTCGGGCGTCGAGGCACTGGCCGACCCCTACCGGGGGCAGGGTGTCGACCACGTCGTGGGGCTCGAGGCACGCGGGTTCATCCTCGGGGCGCCGGTCGCCCTCGAACTCGGAGCGGGCTTCGTGCCGGCACGCAAAGCCGGGAAACTGCCTGCGGCGACCATCGAGCAGTCCTATGATCTGGAGTACGGCACCGCGGCCGTGGAGATCCACTCCGACGCCATCGTCCCGGGCAGCCGTGTGCTCATCGTCGACGACGTCCTCGCCACCGGCGGGACCGGCAGGGCCGCGGTGGACCTGGTGCACAGGGCGGGTGGTACGGTCGTGGGATTCTCCGTCCTGATGGAGCTCGGAGCGCTCCGCGGGCGCGAGAAGATGCCCGACGTGGAGCCGCACGTTCTCCTCTCGGTCTGACCCCGGCGCGCGTCGGCGATCGGCAACTGCCCGGGAATGCACCGGGGCCCGTCATCGTTGACCTGTGCCGGCCCCGACGTCACCAACTGTGTGACTGGCCTCACTCGATGTGGTGGCACCGGCATCACGGGGCCGGCATCGGACCCGTTCGGGTGACCTCCCGCGGCGACGGCCGAGGTCCTTAGACTGGGTGGGGAGACACCGTTGCGGTCACGTCAGCGACTGACCCTGATGACACGCACGTGCACCGGGGGAGCCGGCGGGACACCTCTCCGCGCTCCGACCGGGCGGAACCGCGGGAGGTAGGCATGCCGAGCGAAGTGGTCTCGACCGGGGCGGTATCCGCGAGCGAGCAGCAGGGCGACCAGGCAACACCCGGCCACCAGGACCGCCCCGAACGGTCCCATGCGCCGACCACAGACCAACAGCAGAGCCCGGAGGGCGCCGCGAACGATGCGGCGCCCTCCGGTGCATCCGGTACGGAGCGCGGGGCGACCCGGCAGGCTCCGCCGGCCACGACGCCCTCGACCGTGCGGGTCCGCAGGAAACTCGCACGGCTCGGCGCCCAGCGGGGAGTGACGATGAACCCGGTGCTCGAACCACTGATCAAGACCGTGCGTGCGACCCACCCCAAGGTGGACGTACGGCTGATCGAGCGCGCCTACGAGGTCGCCGCGTATTACCATCGCCACCAGCAGCGCAAGAGCGGCGACCCCTACATCACCCACCCGCTCGCCGTCGCCACCATCCTCGCCGAGCTCGGCATGCAGGAGGCCACCCTGGCCGCCGCCCTGCTGCACGACACCGTCGAGGACACCGAGTACTCCCTCGACGAACTGCGGTCCGACTTCGGGGACGAGATCGCTGAGCTCGTGGACGGCGTCACCAAGCTCGACAAGGTCAAGTACGGCGAGGCCACTCAGGCCGAGACGGTGCGCAAGATGGTCGTGGCGATGGCCCGCGACATCCGTGTGCTGGTCATCAAACTGTGCGACCGCCTGCACAACATGCGCACCCTGCGCTACCTGCCGAAGAAGGCCAAACGCGAGAAGAAGGCCCGCGAGACCCTCGAGATCTTCGCCCCGCTGGCCCACCGGCTGGGCATGAACACCATCAAGTGGGAACTGGAGGACCTGGCCTTCGCCACCCTCTATCCCAAGCGCTTCGACGAGATCGCGCGCCTGGTCTCCGAACGCGCCCCCCGCCGCGACGTGTACCTGCAGGAGGTCATCGAGGCGGTCTCGGCGGACCTGCGGGAGTCCAAGCTCAAGGCCACCGTCCGCGGACGCCCCAAGCACTACTACTCGATCTACCAGAAGATGATCGCCCGCAACGTGGGCTTCGACGACATCTACGACCTCATCGCCGTGCGGGTCCTGGTGGACAGCGTCCGCGACTGCTACGCGGCCCTGGGGACCATCCACGCCAGGTGGAACCCCGTGCCCGGACGGTTCAAGGACTACATCGCGATGCCGAAGTTCAACATGTACCAGTCGTTGCACACGACGGTCATCGGTCCTTCGGGCAACCCGGTCGAGCTGCAGATCCGTACCCGCGCCATGCACCGCCGCGCCGAGTACGGCATCGCCGCGCACTGGAAGTACAAGGAGGACCGCGGCTCCGGCGGTGAGCCCAAGGCCAAGGGCACTACCGACATGCAGTGGCTGCGCCAACTCATCGACTGGCAGCAGGAGACCAAGGACCCCGGTGAGTTCTTGGAGTCCCTGCGCTTCGACCTGTCGGTGCAGGAGGTCTTCGTCTTCACCCCGCAGGGCGACGTCATCTCCCTGCCCCAGGGCGCCACCGCGGTCGACTTCGCCTACGCCGTGCACACCGAGGTCGGCCACCGCACCGTCGGCGCGCGGATCAACGGTCGACTCGTCCCGCTGGAGAACGAACTCCACAACGGCGAGACCGTCGAGATCCTCACCTCCAAGGACCCCAGCTCCGGGCCCAGCCGTGACTGGCTCAACTTCGTCAAGAGTGCCCGCGCCCGCAACAAGATCCGGCACTGGTTCACCAAGGAACGCCGCGAGGCCGCGATCGAGCAGGGCAAGGAGGAGATCGCCAAGGTCATGCGCAAGCAGGAGCTCCCCGTCAAGCGCATGTTCAGTGGGGAGGCGATCATCGCCCTCGCCAGCGACCTGCGTTACCAGGACGTGGACTCCCTCTACGCGGCCGTCGGCGAGCGGCAGGTCAGCGCGCAGAGCGTGGTCTCCAAGCTCGTCGACGCCATGGGCGGCTTGGACAGCCACGAGGAGGACATTGCCGAACAGGCCCTGCCCTCTCGGGCCGCGCGCGTGCCGCAGAGCCGCACCGGCAACCCGGGCGTGGTGGTTCAGGGCGACGCCGACGTGTGGGCGCGCCTGTCCAAGTGCTGTACGCCCGTGCCCGGAGACGACATCGTCGGTTTCGTGACCCGCGGCAGTGGCGTCTCGGTGCACCGCACCGACTGTGCCAACGCCAAGACCCTCGAGGACGACCGCAAGGTCGAGGTGGCGTGGTCGCCCACCGAGGACTCCATGTTCCTGGTGGCGCTGCACGTGGAGGCCCTGGACCGCTCCCGCCTGCTGTCCGACATCACCCGGGTGCTCTCGGACCAGCACGTGAACATCCTGTCGGCGACCGTGCAGACCAGCCGCGACCGGGTCGCCCAGAGCCGCTTCACCTTCGAGATGGCCGACCCCGCACACCTGGGCAGTGTCCTGCGTTCGGTGCGCGGGGTCGACGGCGTCTACGACGTCTACCGCGTGCGCAACTAGAAGAGGGGCCCGTCCGCGGCCGCACGGCCGCGGACGGGCGCAGCGCCGGTCAGATGCGGATGCTCGTGGACCGCACGACCCGGAAGACCGGGTGGCGCCCGGCTTCGGCCTCGAAGGCCTCCACCGGGGATTCGGGGGAGGCGTCGAAGTAGGGGGCCACGACCACCGAGCGCGGGTGGTCCAGGTACTCCTTCAGCAGCGGGGCCGCCTGTCGGGGCTCCAGCTCGCGCACACTGACCAGCTCGATCCAGCCGCCCCGACGCAGGGTCGCGAACCCGTCCTTGCGCAGGTTCCGGACCCAGTCGGTCTCACCGTAGGGCGAGACCAGGAAACGGCCCTGCTCGCTGTCCAGCACGCTGAGCGGGACACTGCGCAGGAAACCCGACCTGCGCCCGCGTGTGGTGAGCAGGTGCAGTTCGTCCGGGCTCACGCCGTACTTGACGAAGCCGCTGACGGCCGCGTTGGCGGTGCGCCGCAGCCGTGTCATCTCGAACCGCTTCGTCGGCTCGTTCCCCATGTCGGCAACTCCCTCGGTCGGATGCCTCCCATTGTGGTGGGTGCCGCCGTGCGGCGGCACCCGCGGGGCCCGCCCGCTTCACCGGAAGGCGGAGATCCCCGTCACGGCCTGGCCCAGGCTGAGCGCGTGGATGTCCTCGGTTCCCTCGTAGGTGGCCACCGTCTCAAGGTTCACCATGTGCCGCATCACCGGGTACTCCAGCGTGATGCCGTTCGCTCCGTGCAGGCCGCGCGCGCTGCTCGCCACCCGCTGGGCGGCGGCCACGTTCGCGAACTTGCCGAAGCTCACGTGGTTGTGGTGGGCTCGACCCTCGTCCTTGAGCCTGCCCACCCGGAGCGAGGTCATCGCGGAGTGGTTGACGTCCACGACCATGTCGGCGAGCTTGCGTTGGGTGAGCTGGAACCCGCCCAGCGGCTTGCCGAACTGCTCGCGGGTCATCGAGTACTCCAGGGCCGCCTCGTAGCAGGACCGGGCGGCGCCGGCCGCGCCCCAGACGATGCCGTAGCGGGCCTCGTTCAGGCAGGACAGCGGTGAACCCAGCCCGCGGGATTCCGGCAGCAGGGAGTCGGCGGGCAGGCGCACGTTCTCGAGCACGAGCTCGGAGGTGATCGACGCACGCAGGGACAGCTTCTTGTGGATGACGTTGGCGCTGAAGCCGGGGGTGTCGGTGGGCACGAGGAAGCCGCGCACGCCGTCGTCGGTGTCGGCCCAGACCACCGCCACGTCGGCCACCGACCCGTTGGTGATCCACATCTTGGTGCCGTTGAGGACCCAGTCGGAGCCGTCCTTGCGCGCCCGCGTGCGCATCGAGCCCGGGTCGGAACCGGAGTCCGGCTCGGTCAGGCCGAAGCAGCCGATCGCCTCGCCCGCGGCCATGCGGGGCAGCCAGGTGTTCTTGTGCTCCTCGGACCCGAACTTGTGGATCGCGGCCATGGCCAGGGACCCCTGTACCGACACGAAACTGCGCAGGCCGGAGTCGACGGCCTCCAGCTCGCGGCAGGCCAGGCCGTAGGCGACCGCGCTGGAACCGCCGCACCCGTAGCCCTCCAGGTGCATGCCCAGCACACCGAGGTCGCCGAATGCCTTGGCCAGGCCGCGGGGGTCGGGGATGGTCCCGGCCTCGAACCAGTCGGCCACGTGGGGTGTGAGCTCCTTGCGGGAGAAGTCGCGGACGGCATCGCGCACGTCGCGTTCGGTCTCGTCGAGCCCGCCGTCCACGTCGAGGAAGTCGTGCGGGTCAGGGGCCTGGGGCTTGCGGTTCTGGCTCATGTGCGGTCCCTTCGTGGTGGGTCGGACGATGTGTGGTGGATCGGTGGGCCCGGGCCGGAGGGGCGGTCAGGGCAGGTCGGGCTGTTGCGCGGCGCCGCGCTCGAGCATCGCCTCGACCTGCTCGCCGGTAAGGCCGAGTTCGGTGAGCACGGCGGCGGAGTGCTGGCCCAGCAGCGGGGGCGCGGTCAGTGGGGGAGGCGAACCCTCGAGGCGGAAACCGGCCCGGACCTGCTCCAGCAGCCCCGCCGTAGGGTGCTCGACGGTCCGTAGCACGTCGTCCCCGTTGGCCTGGCCGGTACGCAGGGCGTCCAGCACACCGCGTACACGCCCGACCGGAACACCCGCCTGGACCAGGAACTCCATCCAGTGGTCGGCGGGTCGCCCGCGCAGGGTCGCCGACAGCTCCGACACGAGTTCTTCGCGGTGGGCGACCCGTCCGGGGTTGGTCGAGTAGCGTTCGTCGCCGGCCAGGTCGGGGCGGTCCAGGGCGGTGCAAAGGCGCTGGTACAGCGCGTCGTTGCCGGCGGCGACGACGATCTCGGAGTCCGCGGTAGGGAAGGGCTGGTACGGCACGATCGTGGTATGGGCGTTGCCGACCCTGCGGGGCTCCTCGCCGGTGACCAGGGCCTGCTGAGTGAGGTTGACCAGACCGGACAGCGTGGAGTTGACGAGGGAGGCACTGATGTTCTCCCCCTGCCCTGTGGAGCGGGCCCGCATGAGCGCGCCCAGGATCCCCACGGCCGCGTTGAGCCCGGTCAGCACGTCGGTCAGGGCAACGCCGACCTTGCTCGCCGGCCCCTCGGCCGGTCCGGTGGTGGCCATGAGCCCGCTCTCGGCCTGCACGACGATGTCGAAACCGGGGCGGGTGTTCGGTTCGTGCTCGGGGCCGAACCCGCTCACCGAGCAGTACACGACCGCGGGGTTGGCGCCGGCGACCTTCTCGTAGCCCAACCCCAGGCGTTCGGCCACACCCGGGCGGAAGTTCTGGATGACCACGTCCGAGCGCGAGCACAGTTCCTGGACCGCGGCGAGGCCCTCGGGGTCCTTGAGGTCCACGGCCAGGCTGCGCTTGTTGCGATTGACCGACAGGAAGTATGCGGCCTCGCCGGGAGTGTCCTCGTCCCCGCCGGCATGGGGTGGGCCCCAGGAGCGGGTGTCGTCGCCGCGTCCGGGTTGTTCGACCTTGACGACCTCGGCGCCCATGTCGGCCAGGAGCATCGTCGCGTAGGGGCCGGCCAGCACACGGGACAGGTCGGCGATCCGGACGCCCTGCAGGGGCAGCGGGGCCGGTCCGGCGGCGGGGTCGGGCGTGCTCACCGGATCACCTCCGGGACGGGGAGAGGGTTGCGGGCGCGCATGGGTTCCTTCCTTCGGCGGACAGGGTGATCCCCGAGAAACGGGGCCGGCGGTGCTCAGGCGTTGCCGTCGGGAAGCTGGTGCTCGCTCTTGAGCTGGGAGTAGGTCTCCAGGCAGCGGCGTAGAGCCGTGGTGAGAGCGGCACCCGACTGGCCGGCGTAACGCGTCTGCACGCGGTGGATGAGCTCGGCGATGTCCTCGGTGACGGAGGCGCCCTCGACCAGGGCACGGAAAAAGTCTTTGGCCAGGTCCGTCAGCAGTGTGGTGTCCGCGGCGACGATGCGATCGTCGGCGGAGTCCACGGCGAGGATCACGCCGAGGCGCTGGTACTGGGAATGGCTCGCCACCGAGTCCGGTAGCCGGGCATAACCCGACACCAGGACCACACGGGGGTTGCGGAAGATCTGCTGGACACGGTCGTCGCCGTACAACACGGTCACCTCTCGTTCGCGGGCACACGAAAACTCCGTCGCGCTGGAGTCTCGCGTCTGGAGGAGACGGCCGGGGGAACCGGGCGCCCGCGACGTGAGGGCAGGCAGTGGGATCAGTATGGCGCAGCGGCAGTGGCGCGTGTCAAGCGGGGGTGTGGGTCAGGGCACAACCGCATCGGCCTGTGGCGCCGGTCCCCGGTTGTGTTACAGTCCATCGCAGGTCACGAGTACCAGCGAAAAGCCCCGGCTGGCTGGTCGGCAACCCTCCTTCCGCGGTGGGGTGCCCCGGGTGATGACCAGGTCCCGGCACAACCGTGTCGGACAAGCGCGGACCCCTGGAGCCCGGTCGCTCCGGCGCCCGGTGGGTCCCCCGGCCCACGAGCGAGGTGCCCCATGGCTGCTGTCCGTTCCTTCCCTGTCGCGTCGATCGCCGACCGCCGCGACCCCGAGTTCTCCGTCGTCATCGACGAGTCCGGTGTCCCGTTGGCCAACGGTGAGCGCGTCGAGCACGCCAACTTCGACCACGCCGCGAGCACGCCGTGCCTGAGCACGGTCGCCGATGCGCTGTCGGAGGCGCTGCCCTCCTACGCGAGTGTGCACCGCGGCGCCGGCCACCACTCCCGTGTGACCACGGAGGCCTACGAACGCGCCCGCCGCAGTGTCGGACGGTTCCTGGGCGTGCGCACCGAACCCGAGGACGCGGTGGTGTTCGTACGCGGGACCACCGACGCCCTCAACCTGCTGGCGCGGTCGCTACCGGAGGGCTGCACCGTGATCGTGCCCGAGTCCGAGCACCACGCGAGCCTGCTGCCGTGGGAGCACCCCGCTTCCCGCGCGTCCCGGGTGCAGCGGTTGCCCCTGGCCGGCTCCCCGGAGGAGGCCGTTGAGGCGGTGCGCGCGGCTCTGTCCGAGGTGCCCGAGGGTCCGGTGCTGGTGTGCGTGACCGCGGCCTCCAACGTCACGGGCGAGATCTGGCCGGTGCGCGAGCTGGTGCGCGCGGCCCATGCCGAGGGTGCTCGTGTGGTCGTCGACGCCGCCCAGTACGTGCCTCACCTGCCCTTCTCTCTGGAGGAGACCGGGGCCGACTACGTGGCGCTGTCCGCGCACAAGCTCTACGCCCCCTTCGGCAGCGGGGTGCTGGCCGGGCGCGCCGACTGGCTGGCCGAGGCCGCCCCCTACCTGTCCGGCGGCGGTGCCGGCGCCCGCGTTGACACCCACGACGTGGTCTGGAACGACCTGCCCGCCCGCCACGAGGCCGGCAGCCCCAATGTGCTGGGCGCGATCGCCCTGGCTGCGGCGTGCGATACCTTCACCCCGCAGGTGCTGGAGCGCCGGCACGTCAGCGAGACGGTGTTGCTGGAGCGGCTGCGCGCGGGCATCGCCGAGATCGACGGGGTAGAGGAACTGACCCTGTGGGACCCCGAACACCCGCGTGTGGGCATCGTGTCCTTCACGGTGGAGGGGCTCCCGGCCGACCTGGTGGCCGCTGCCCTGGCGGCCGAGCACGGCATCGGGGTGCGCGACGGTCTCTTCTGCGCGCATCCCCTCACCCGTCACCTGCTCCCCGAGGGCCACACGCAGGCGGTGCGTGCCAGCCTCGGGGTCGGGACCACCGGCGAGCACGTGGACCGGCTCGTGGGTGCGCTGGCCGAGCTGGCCGAGCACGGTCCGCGCTGGGAGTACGTGGAGATCGACGGCCGACTCGAGGCCTGGGTCGCCCCGGAGGGCTGAGGCCGTCCCCGTGTCGGCGTCGACGGAGCCGGGTCCGGGGCCGGAGGGGCCCGGGCCCTGTTCCCGAGAATCTGTGCACCGCAGGTCATCAAATAGTACTCAGAAGGTCACATTTCGCCCTTCGGTGTGCTGGGTATCACGCCTGCAACCTGTAGCATCGGGCCCTGATGGCATGGCGCGGTGCCGTCGGGGCCCGACCGGCCCCAGCGGTCTCGCCCCTGCCTCCCGCGAGCGAACCGGCTGGGGGACGAGATGACGCACGCGCGACGACACCAGGCGCCGCCCCCGGGTGTGCTCGGCGGCCAGGGGCCGTCTCCCCGCGTCCCGCCCTCGCGCGGCCACGTCGTGCACCTGGGCGGCCGCCGCCAGAACCCCGTCCCGGAGCGGCCCGCCGTCCCTCACGCCCGCGCCCACCAAGCCTTCCTCGGGCGTGTCATCGACTACCTGAGCGCCGACCGCGGCGTGCGCCAGTTCGTCGACTGGGGCTGTCCTGTCCCCGGTACCGCCGAGCGCATACGCCAGGCCCACCCCCGCAACACCGTCGTGCACATCGCCCCCCACGGGACCATCGGGATGCTCTCCTCCCCGGACACCCCCGTCCTGTCCGGCGGCTCCGAGAGCGCCGACTCCTCCCTGTGCCGACTCACGACCTGCGGGCTCGTCGATCTCGACGGGCCCGTCGCTGTTCTCATGACCCTTCCCTTCACGGCCGAGGCGCCGCCCCCCGCCCTCGACCGGTTGCACACCCTTCTGCGCGGAGGCGGATATCTGGCCCTGGCAACCGAGGTCCAGAAACGGGACGCCGAGGCCGCCTTCGCACCCTTCGTGCCGCTCGAACCGGGCGTGGCCGACCTGCGCTGGTGGCCCTACCCGGACGGGGACGTGGCCATGGAGGGGACCGGAATCCTCGGCGGCCTCGCACGCACACGCAGCAACTGACACACCCCGGGGAAGTAGGGGAATGACCACACCGACACCGACGGCGCTGAACTGGCCCGCCGAGATCCTGGCCCAGGGCGAGTTCTACTGGGACTTCTCGTTGTGGCCCCGTCTGGAGGGCCTCACCGACGCCGAGTTCTACTGGGAACCCGCACCCGGAGCGTGGAACGTACGCCGCCTGCCCGACGGCCGTCACGCGCCCGACAGCGGGGTCCCCGAACCCGAACCGCCGCCGGTAACCACCATCGCCTGGCGGCTGGGGCACATCGTCGTCGACGTGCTCGAGACCCGCATCAACTGGCACTTCGGCGACCGCACCCTGAGCCGGGACACCATCGACTGGCCCGGGACCGCCGACGAGGCCAAGCAGCGCCTGCGGATGGCGTTCCGGACCTGGTTCGACCACATGCACGAGCTCGGCGAGGAGGACTTCGGCGCGCCCGTCGGCGGGGCCGAGGCGGCCCAGTGGGCGGACATGCCGATGGTGGTGCTCGTACTGCACCTGCAGCGGGAGATCATCCATCACGGTGCGGAGGTGGCACTCCTGCGCGACCTCTACGGGGCACACTCCAGGTAGCTCATCGGCTGGGCGCTCCGAGACGTGGTGTTCTGGTGTTGCCTCGGGCCGGGGTTGCTTCGGGGCGGGGTGTTCTGGTGTTGCCTCGGGGGTGATGGTTCGTCGGGGGTCGGGATCGTAGCCCGGCCGGGCCGTTTCGCAACCCGCGTCGGCGCCACCCCCGGACTCGTTCTCTTGGCGGGAGGGTGCGGGTGTGGTGGTGGGTTGGTCCCTGGCGCGTCGGGGTGTGCGTTCCGGCCCTGTTGGCCGGGCT
>NZ_ANBF01000073.1:0-36425 GCF_000341025.1 Nocardiopsis salina YIM 90010
CAAAGGCCACACTACCCTTACCCATTACGGACTCGGAACCCTCGACGGGTCCGAATTACGGGCGTCCTGTTCATCGCAGGAAATGGTCTTGTGGATAACTCCACGGCGATGGTTTTGCGGGGTATTCTGGAACGGGATAAAGTGCGGCCACGTCCCACTCGCCCCGGTGGGAGAATCTCCAGAACGGTGGGGGCCACCCCGGCTCAGGTCAGGTCCCGGTCGGCAGCGGGGCCCGGAGGCCGTCCACACGCCTGCCACCCCTGGCCTCAATGCTCTACCGGGAGTGCCCGGGGCCCGCCGTTGCTGTCGCAGGAGCGAGTCGCCGTCCGCACGCCGTAAGCGTTGGTCGCAATGGGGCCACTACAGGGGGTCTGCTTTTGGACCCCACACTTTTTCGGTTGCGGGGCGGGCCGGAGGGTGTTCGTCGGCGAGAGCGGTCCAGCCCGGGAAAGGGGCGGACCGCACACCCCGAGGCGCCGTGCTCAGCCCGGCAGGACGCCGCCACACCCCCACCCAGACCAACGAACTGGGGTGGCGCCGACGCGGGTTGCGGGAGGCCCCGGCCGGGCTACGCTCGACCCGACGACGAACACCCTCCGGCCCGCCCCCGGATCTCGGGCGGCTCCGGCTCCGGCTCCGGCTCCGGCTCCGGCTGCGGCGCAGGTTCCACACGTCCCTGCCCGACGCTACGAATCAGCCACCGGAACGGGGCACGAGGGGACCCACCCTGACCAGGGGGTCGCTCCTACGAACCACGGGCCCGGAGGCAACCCACACCCTGCCCCCCGGGCCCGTGGCAAGATGCCCAGGAGCACCCGCTCCCGTCACCGTCCCTCGCCCTCTTTGCTGGCCAGGATCCGGTCGAGGTCGGGTGTGGCCTCGTGCAGCGCACGCGTGTATTCGTCCTCCGGGGCGTCGTGGATCAGGGCGGCGGTGCCCGACTCCACAACGCGGCCGCCGTGCATCACCACGATCCGGTCGCACAAGTGGCGGACCACGCCCAGATCGTGCGAGACCATCACCAGTGTCAGCCCGCGTTCCTCGACGAGCCGGTTGAGCAGGGCGAGGACCTGCTCCTGGACGCTCACGTCGAGGGCGCTGACCGGTTCGTCGGCGATGAGCACGTCCGGGTCCGTGATCAGCGCCCGCGCGATGGAGATGCGCTGGCGTTGTCCGCCGGAGAACTGGTGGGGAGGGCGCGCGGCCGCCTCCGGTTCCAGGCCAACGGCGCGCAGTGACTCGGCCACCAGTTCGTACCGTTGGCCGCGCGTGCGGGTGTCCCGGCGCCCGATCAGAGGCTCCTCGACGATCTCCCGCACCGACATGCGCGGGTCCAGAGAACCCATCGGGTCCTGGAACACCGTCTGGAGCCGTTCCCGGAGCGGGCGCAACGCCCGGCGCGTGGGACGGGCGAGGTCGACGCCGCAGACCCGCGCGGTTCCGGAGGTGGGGCGGTCGAGGCCGGACAAGATCTTGAGCAGGGTCGTCTTGCCGGAACCGGACTCACCCACGATCCCGAGGCGCTCGCCCCTGTACACGTCGAGGTCGATGCCGCGCAGGGCCCGCACGGTGCGCCGCCCGGAACGGTGGGTGCGGCAAAGGTCGCGTACGCGCACGACGGGGGCAGCGTCTGGATCCCGTGCGGGGACGCCCCGAGCCCCGGCCCGCGTGCTCGGAGCGTCCTCCGACGTGACCACGGTTTCCTCGCCCGCCCCGGGGCCGGTCCCCCCGGACGCAGGCTCCAGCCGTGACGCCCGCAGCAGCCGCTCGGTGTACGGGTGTTGCGGTGTCGTGAGCACGTCCGGCACAGGGCCTGACTCCACCACCCGGCCGTCCTGCATGACCAGCACCCGGTCACAGGCCTCGGCGACCACGGCCAGGTCGTGCGAGACGAACAGCAGGCCTGTGCCGCGACTGCGCACGGCCTCGTCCAGCAGGTCGAGCACCTGGCGCTGCACCGTCACGTCCAGAGCGGTGGTCGGCTCGTCACAGATCAGCAGGTCCGGGTCGTTGGCGAAGGCCATCGCGATCATCACCCGCTGGCGCTGGCCCCCGGAGAGCTGGTACGGGTAGGCCTTGAGAATCTGCTCGGGGTCGGACAGGTGGACCGACTCCAACAGCTCGAGCACACGCGTACGGACCGCCCGGCGGCCGGTCAGGGTCCGGTGCTGCGTGAGAACCTCGCCTACCTGCTTGCCCACGTGCATCAGGGGGTTCAGGGCGGTCATGGGCTCCTGGAAGACCATCGAGATCCGCCGCCCGCGCAGCCCGCACAGCTCGCGTTCGGGTGCGGCGAGCAGGTCGTCGGAGGCGCCGCGCAGGGAGATGCTGCCCCCGTGCTCCAGTTCCTCGGGCAGCAGTCCGATGAGGGAGAGCGCGGTCAGCGACTTGCCCGACCCGGACTCGCCGATGAGGCCCACACGTTCGCCGGTGCCGATGGTCAGGTCGAGCGGGTGCACCAGCGGCGTGGGGCCGGAGTCCACACGCAGGCCTGAGACCTGCACCAGGGCGTCCGCTGCCGTGCCGGCCTCCGGGGACTCGGCTGGGGTCATCGGCGTCCTCTCGTTCGCGGGTCGAGCACGTCCCGGAGGCCGTCGCCCAGAAGGTTGAACCCGAGCACCGCCAGCGCGATGGCCAGGCCGGGCCACACGGCCAGGTGGGGTGCGACCGCCAGGTGGTCCTGCGCGCTCTGCAGCATGCGCCCCCAGGACGGTTCCGGCGGCGGGGTGCCCAGCCCCAGGAAGCTCAGCGCGGCCTCCGCCAGGATCGCCAACGCGAAGGTCACCGACGCCTGGACCACCACCAGACCGACGATGTTGGGCAGCACGTGCCGGCGCGCGATCCGGGCCTCGGGCTGCGCGGCCACACGCGCGGCCAGGACGAAGTCGGACGACATCACCTGGAGGGTTCCGGCCCGCGCCACACGGGCGAACCCGGGCACCGAGGCCAGCCCGATGGCGGCCATCGCCGACCACGTGCTCGCGCCCATGATCGCGCTCGCCATGATCGCCAGCAGCAGGGCAGGGAAGGCCAGGACGACGTCGGAGCCCCGCATGACGAGCTCCTCGGTCCAGCCCCGGCGCATTCCGGCGAGCACGCCCAGGGGCGTACCGATGAGAACGGCGATCGCGACGGCCACGCAACCCACCGCCAGGGTGACCTGCGCTCCGGCCATGAGGATCGAGGCGACGTCGCGCCCGTAGCGGTCGGTTCCCAGTGGGTGCTGCGGCGTGGGTCCGCTCAGCCGCTGCTCCGGTACGGCCTGCAGGGGATCGTGGGGCGTCCAGACCAGGGACACGAGCGCGACCGCCACGACGGCCGCGACGATCAGCAGGCCGATCAGGCCGGTCGCGGGCAGCGAACGCAGCGGGCCGTGGCGCCTGCGCACGGTTGCGGTTTCTGCTGCATCCACGTGTTCGGGGCCGGTGGGAGAGCCCTGAGTCCCGGTGTCCGCCTCGCTCATGGTCTCCTCACGTTCGGACCGCGGTTCGCGGGTCGAGGATCAGGTACAGCAGGTCCACCACGAAGTTCACGGTCAGGGTGATCATCGCCAGCAGCATCACGACCGACTGCACGGTCAGAAGGTCACGGGTGGTGACCGCCTCGATCAGCTCCGAGCCGATACCGGGGATCACGAAGACCTGCTCGATGACCACGGCCCCCACGACCAGGGTCGTCAGCTGGATCCCGGTGACCGTCAGCACGGGCAGCGCTGCATTGCGCAGGCCGTGCCGCACCAGCGCCTGGAAGCGGGAGAGTCCCTTGGCCCGCGCGGTACGCATCCAGTCCTGGCCCATGATCTCCAGGACCGACGTGCGTACGTAACGGGTCATGACGGCCGCCTGCACTGCCGCCAGCGCCGTCACCGGAAGGATCAGGTGCGAGAGGAACTGGAGCGGGTCGTAGGCCGGGGGCATCCAGCTGTTGGCCGGCAGCCACCCAAGCCCCAGGGCGAAGGCGGCCACCAGCAGCATGCCCGCGAGGAAATTGGGGACGGCGACCCCGACCTGGCTCAGGGCGCTGACGGCGATCCCGTCGGCGCGCCGGTGCCGCACGGCCGCCCAGGACCCCAGCGGGACCGCGACCGCCACCGCCAGGACCATCGCCGACACCACGAGGATCAGGCTCACGGTCAGCCGGTCCAGCACGACGGGGCTGATGTCCTCGCCGGTGACGAAGGAGACGCCGAAGTCGCCCAGCGGGATCCCCGAGATCCAGTCCCAGTACTGCACCGCGAGCGGCCGGTCGAGGCCGAACTCCGCGCGTGTCTGTTCCAGCGCCCTTTCCGTGGCCCCGGTACCGAGCGCGACCTCGGCCGGGTCTCCGGGCAGGACGCGCATGAACGCGAAGACGAGCACCGACGTGGCGGCGAGGGTGAGCACGAACCGCAGCGCCCGACCTCCGACGGCCCTGATCATGCGGGGCCCTCCTGTTTTCCGACCCCGGCCAGGAGCAGCTCGTCGGTGGGGCGGTCGGCGGGCAGGCCGTGCAGCTCGCGGTGGCGCACCACGATGTTCGGGAAAATGAAGAGCGTGTCCGACGCGGCCCGGTCGACGATGCGTTCCACGGCGGCCCGCACGAGGTCCTCCTGCCGTCCGGGCGCCTCGCGGTCGGCCCTGGCCAGGAGCTCGCGGGTCTCCTCGTCGTCGAAACCCAGGTAGTAGTCGGGATTGCCGAAAAGCACCGGGAGGTCCCGCGCTTCCGCGTGCACGATGACGCTCATCTGGTAGTCGTGCCGCCCGAAGACCTCGTCGAGCCACAGTGCCGGGAACTCCACCGACCGGATCTCCGCGGTGATGCCCACCTCGCGCAGCTGGGAGACGACGATCTCGCTGATCTGCTGCGCGTATGGGCGCGTGGGCACCTTGAACGTGACGTGCAGTTCGTCGTGTCCGGCCTCGCGCAGCAGCCGCCGCGCCTCGGCCGGGTCGTGCGGGTAGCGGGAGGACTCCACGAACCACGGGTCGGTGGGCGGTGCGGGCGCACCGCCGGTGTCGACGCCGAACCCGCCCCACGCGGTGTCGATGACGGCCCGGCGGTCGACGGCGTACATCACCGCCTGCCTGACACGCACGTCGTCGAACGGGGCGGCCCGGTTGTTGAGGGCGAGCAGGATCTGGCCGCTGGTGTCGCCGGTCTCGACCACCAGGCGCTCGTCCTCCTCCAGGACCTCGGTGAGTTCCGGCGACTGCATGTCGTAGACCGCGTCGACCTCACCCGCCTGCAGGGCGTTGGTGCCGGCGGGGGGGTCGCCGAAGTACTGGATCGCCACCGAGCTCGACGCCGGGGGGTCGCCCCAGTACGCCTCGTTCGCGACCAGACGCAGGGATCGGCCCTGCGACCAGCGCTCCACCGTGAACGGGCCCGTGCCGACCGGGGTGGTCGCGAGGTCTGCGACACCGCCCTGCGTCATCATCGCGCCGATCAGGGTGCCCATGGACCACAGCCACTGGTTGCTCGGCTCCGACAGCTCGACGCGCAGCGTGTGGGTGTCCTCGGCTGTGGCCGACGCGACCACGTCCATGCCGGCGGACAACCCGTTGGTCCACTCGTCGGACTGCACACGCTCGATGCTGAAGACCGCGCTGTGGGCGTCGAACGGGGTCCCGTCGGAGAAGACGACCCCGCGGCGGAGCGCGAAGGTGTACACGCGAAGGTCGTCGGAGACCGTCCAGTCCTCGGCGAGCAGGGGAACCACTTCGCCTGAACCGTCGATGCGCACCAGGCCCTCGTAGACGTTGCCCATGAGCACCAGAGGGATGGCGACGCCGTCGTTGCGAGTGAAGTCGAGGCTGGTCGGCGCACCCGTGAGCGCCAGGACCACCTCGTCGGACGCGCTCTCCTCCGGATCGGCGACGGCGGTCCGGCCCGCGTGACAGGAGGCCAGCAAGGGGGCCCCGAGGCCGGCGAACAGGAGGCTGCGCCGGGACACACCTGAGGCCGGGGCGTGGCGCACTGCGGGCATGGCCCCTCCAGAACCGTCGTGTTGGCGTGGGCGGGACGCGGGTGTGCCTGCCGGGAGGTGCTCGGTCGTCCGGACCGGCGGCCCCGTGCGACGAATCGGCACCCGGACCCACGAACGTATTGTGGCCCAGGTCGGGGACGCCCGACTCCATCGGGGGCAGAGAGTCAGACCACGTGCAGCGGGTCCACCCTGACCTGAGCCAGGTGCTCGTCACCGCGGGCGCTGCGGGCCGCTGCGGCGACTTTGAGGGCGTGGGTGAGCGCGCCGATCCGGTTCCGGGGAACCCGCAAGAGGGCGCGTTCCCGCGTCTGTGCGTCGCCCGAACCGTCCGGACCGGGGATGTCGACCGGGACCGGGCCCAGGAGGTCGGCCTCCTCCGGAAACTCCACCTGGTCCAGCATTTCGCGCACGTGCGCGGGACCACCGGTGACCGAGGCCATGGACACCGCGGGCGGGAAACCCAGCTCTCGGCGCTCGGCCAGCTCCCGCTCGGCGTACCCGCCCGGGTCCCAGCGCACGAGGGACTGCACGACGGGCATGCCGGCGTCGGCCGAGACCACGACGGTGCCCTCGGGACGCACCAGGGCCGAGGCGTTGAACCACCGGCGCAGGGCCTCCTCCGACGCGCGCAGGTCCATGCGGTTCAGCAGCGCCCACCCGTCGAGCAGGACCGCTGCTGCGTAGCCGTTCTCGGCCTCGGGTTCGGCGCCCGGGGTGGCCACCACGATCGAGGGGCGGTCGCGGACGCTGGTGAGCACCTCTTCCCGGCCGGACGTGCGCACAGACAGAGACGGGAACGCGCGGCCGAGCTCCTCGGCGGTGCGGCGCGCGCCCACGACCACGGCGCGCATGCGCGTGCCCGAGCACTCCGGGCAGGACCAGCCGCCCGACACCCGTCCGCACCACCCGCACGAGGGCATGGCGTGCGAGCCGCGCACCGCCAGCGGGCCCCGGCATCGGTCGCACCGGGCCGGCTCCCGGCAACTCGCGCACGCCAGGGTGTTGAGGTACCCGCGGCGCGGAACCTGGAAGAGGACCGGGCCCGTGCGCGCCGCTTCCCGTGCGGTGCGCAGCGCCAGGCTCGGCATGCGCGCCGAGCGGGCGGCCTCGTCCCGGGCCAGTTCCCGGTCGTCGCCGGCGGCCTTGATCACGGGCGCGCGCCGCCGCAGCGTGGCGCGGTCGGCGGCCAAGGGGTGTGCCCACCCCGCTTCCACCAGCATCTGTGCGTCGGTGGTGCGCGTGAACCCGCCGATGAGCGCCCCCGCGCCCTCCCGGTGCGCGCGCATCGACAGGACGGTGCGCGCGTGCGGGTAAGGAGCGTGCTGGTCGGCGTGCACGTCGTCCCCGTCGTCCCAGAGCACCACC
Organism: Nocardiopsis salina YIM 90010; assembly: GCF_000341025.1. GTDB lineage: Bacteria > Actinomycetota > Actinomycetes > Streptosporangiales > Streptosporangiaceae > Nocardiopsis > Nocardiopsis salina. The sequence goes on from NZ_ANBF01000073.1 coordinate 7,331, forward strand.
AGGCCCAGGTCGGACACGGGCGCGAAGACGGCTCCGCGTGTGCCCACGACCACGCGCACCTGTCCGCGCAGCACCTTCAGCCAGCGCCGGTAGCGCTCGGCCGGGCCCAGCTCCGAGGTGAGGGCCACGTGCCGGTCGTCCCCGAGCTCTTCGGAGAGCGCGGTGTCCACCGACGCGACGTCCTTGGCGTCGGGCACGACGACGACCGTTCCGCGGCCGGAGGCGTCGGAGGCGCGGGCGGCCACCGCGATCGCGCGCGCCCAGTCGGGTCCCGGCAGGGCGTTCCACACAGCACGCGCGGCACGGCCCTCACGCAGGGCCTGCAGGAACGAGGGCCCCTCGGGATAATCCGTCCACGGTCCGACCTCCAAGGGTGGTTCCTCCTCGGCGGAGTGCGGGGCCGCGGACCCGGTTGCCCCCGCGTCCTCCCGGGACTCCCCGGAGGCCGCGGCTCCCGTGTCCGCCGCGTGCCCGTCCTCCGGGGGCGGATCGCTCTCGGAGGCCTCCTTCTCCACACGTCCGTGGCGCGGGGGGACCGCCAGGCGCAGCACGTCGTTGAGCGTGCCGGCGTAGCGGTCGGCCACCGCGCGCGCCAGATCGAGTATCTGCGGGGTGAGCACCGGCTCGGGGGAGACCACCGAGTCCAGGTAGGCCAACTGCCCGGCGAACTCCGAGCGCTCGACCCGCTCCAGCAGGAACCCGTCCAGCTTCCGGTGGTTGAAGTGCACTCGCACGCGGCACCCGGGCACGGCCTTCTCGTCCAGGTTCTCGGGCACGCGGTAGTCGAAGGCCCGGTCCAGGTGCGGCAAGGGAGTGTCCACGATCACCCGGGCGACCGGGAGGTGTTCGGCCGGGCGCTTGGCCTTGGGCCGCTTGCCCGTACGCGCCTTCGCCTGGGCCGCGGGTGTGCTCGCGGGCTCCGGGAGGTCGAAGAGGGCCTCGGCGGGCGGGTCCGGGTGCGCTGTCATATCACCTCCGGTCTATCAGAAGGGACCGACGTTCCACGGCCTCCGAGGAGGGCACGGCCCCCGGCAACGCTGGTAGAACTGGACACCGACAGACGCAGGACGCGGGGGAGGGGACACCACAGATGAAGCTCGTCTTTGCCGGGACACCCGAGGTGGCCGTGCCGTCGCTGCGGGCGCTCCTGGACTCCGGACACGAGGTCGCCGCCGTCGTCACCCGCCCCGACGCGCGGTCCGGCCGCGGCCGCAAGTTCTCCCCGAGCCCTGTCGCCGAGGTCGCCGAGGCCGAGGGCATCGAGGTGCTCAAGCCGGCCAAGGCCAAGGACCCCGAGTTCCTGGGACGTCTCGCGGAGATCGCCCCGGACTGCTGCCCCGTGGTGGCCTACGGCGCCCTCCTGCCCCAGCCCGTGCTCGACGTCCCCAGGCACGGGTGGGTCAACCTGCACTTCTCCCTGCTCCCCGCCTGGCGCGGCGCTGCCCCTGTCCAGCACGCGCTGCTGCACGGTGACGACGTCACCGGCGCCTCGACCTTCCGTATCGTTCAGGAACTCGATGCCGGCCCGGTCTTCGGGACCCTCGCCGAGACCGTCCGGCCCACCGACACCAGCGGTGAGCTCCTGGAGCGCCTCTCGGTCTCCGGCGCCGAACTCCTCGTGCAGACCCTCGACGGAATCGAGGCCGGCGTGCTCGAGGCCGTGCCCCAGCCCGAGTCCGACGTCTCCTACGCCGCCAAGCTCACGCCCCTGGACGCCGAACTCGACTTCACCGCCCCCGCCCGGCGTGTGGACCGCGTCGCCCGCGCCTGCACCCCGGCCCCCGGTGCATGGACCACGTTCCGCGGTACCCGTCTCAAGACCGGCCCCGTGCGCCCGATCACCGACGCCGACACCCCGGCGCTCGAACCCGGCGAACTCCACGTGGAGAAGCAGCGTGTGCTCGCCGGAACCAGTACCCACCCGGTCGAGCTCGGCCAGGTCCAGCCCCAGGGCAAGAAGGCCATGGCCGCGGTCGACTGGGCGCGTGGTGTGCGTCCCACCGAAGACGACCGCCTGGGCCGCTGAGCTGCCGTAGGCTCGATCCTTGCGGCGCCCGGCCGCGCGACACGTCCCCTGAATTCGTTGAGGCAGAACACACGTTGAGCGAGCAGCCCCGTAACCGGAACCGCCGCCCCTGCAAGGGGAAGAAGCCTGCACAGGGCGGCGCCCAGAACGGTTCCGGGCCGCCCCGGCCCCGCGACCCCGCCCGCCGGGTGGCCTACGACGTGTTGCGCGCCGTGGACCGGCGCGACGCCTATGCCAACCTGCTGCTGCCCGCGCTGCTGAGCGAACGCGGGATCAGCGGACGCGACGCCGCGCTGGCCACCGAGCTCACCTACGGGACCCTTCGCCTCCAGGGCACCTACGACGCCGTACTGGAGAACTGCGTCGACCGCAGCCTCGCCTCGGTCGACGCCGAAGCGCTGCCCCTGCTGCGGCTGGGGGCCCACCAGCTGCTGTCAACGAAGATCCCCCCGCACGCCGCGGTCAGCGCCACCGTCAACCTCGCGCGCAAGGTCGTGGGGCAGCACCGTGCGCGGTTCGTCAACGCCGTGCTGCGCCGTGTCGGTGCGCGTGATCTGCAGGGGTGGATCGACGTCATCGCGCCCGACCGCGAGCGCGACCCGAGCGGGTACCTGTCGGTCGTGCACAGCCATCCGCGCTGGATCGTCAAGGAGCTCGCCCGGGCCCTCGGCGAGCGCGCCCCCTCCGGACTTCCGCAGACCGAACGCCTCCTGCGCGCGCACAACGAACGCCCCCGGGTCACGCTCGTGGCCAAGCCGGGCCGCTCCACCGTCGCCGACCTGGTGGCCTCGGGCGCTCAGGAGGGCACCTACTCGCCCTTCGCCGCCCACCTCAGAGAGGGCGACCCGGCGCTGATCCGCGAGGTGCGCCAGAACCGGGCGGCCGTCCAGGACGAGGCCAGCCAGCTGGTCGCCCTGGCGCTGTTCCGGGTCGAGGCCCACGGGCAGGACTCCACCTGGCTCGACATGTGCGCCGGCCCCGGCGGCAAGGCCGGACTGCTCGCCTCTCTGGCGGGGCGCCGCGATGCCCGCCTGCTGGCCTCCGAGGTCCAGCCCGCCCGCGCCGGGCTGGTCGCCACCGCCGTGCACCGTTCCCCGCGCGACGCCGGACGTGTGGTGGTTGCGGACGGCACCGCCCCCGCCTGGCGTCCGGGTGTGTTCGACCGGGTCCTGGTCGACGCCCCGTGCACCGGCCTGGGCGCGCTGCGACGCCGTCCCGAGTCGCGCTGGCGCCGCACGCCCGAGACGGCGAAGGAACTCGCGCCGCTCCAGCACGACCTGTTGGCCGGCGCCGTCGAGGCCGTGCGCCCCGGCGGGGTCGTGGCGTACGTGACGTGCTCGCCGCACCTGGAGGAGACCGACGCCGTGGTCCGCAGGGTGCTGGACGAACGCGGGGACCTCACCCTGTTGCGCGCCGCCGACCACCTGGACGAGGTGCCCGACCTGGCTGCCGGTCCGGACGGGATGTACGCGCAGTTCTGGCCGCACGTGCACGGCACCGACGCGATGTTCCTGGCCCTGCTGCGCCGCGACGAGGTGTGAGGGCCGTTCAGGCAGGTCCGGTGGGCACCACGACGCAGATCATGCAGGACCCGCCCGCCACCCGGAGCAGGTAGCGCCGGCCCTCGGCCATGACCTCGCTGCCGTCCGCGGCGCGGGCGGTCCGTCGCACGTCCACCCACACCAGGTGTTCGGTGAGTTCCTCGACCCCGCGCAGCTCCAACGCCAGCTCGGTCACGCCCCGCTCCTGGTATCGCCGCGCGGCCCCGGTCAGGGTCGCCTTCAGCTCACCCGGGGCGGACAGGCTCAGGTTCGCCTTCTCACCGACGACACAGACCGGATAGGTGTAACGCGCGGCGACCCCGTCGAGGTCGCCCGAGACCAGTTCGCGTCCGTAGGCGTCGAGGAAGTCCTGTAGTTCGTCCCGGTCGAGCAAGGCCGCCTCCTCCGCGTGGGCCCGGCGTGCGGCCGGGCGGGTCCGGTGTCGGGGCTCTGCCCGCACGGGTGGCCGCCCACACTCGACCGCGCAGCTCTCGCTAGACTCGCTGACGTGGCAATTCAGATCTCTCCCAGCATTCTCAGCGCCGATTTCGCGCACCTGGCCGACGAGGCCGCGGCGGTCTCCCCGAACGCCGATTGGCTGCACGTCGACGTGATGGACAACCATTTCGTCCCCAACCTCACGCTCGGCCTCCCGATCGTGGAGTCCCTGTACAAGGCGGCGGACACGCCCCTGGACTGCCACCTGATGATCGAGGACCCCGATTCGTGGGCACCCGGGTACGCGGAGGCGGGCGCGGGCAGCGTCACCATCCACGCCAAGGCCGCCAACGCCCCCGTGCGAACCCTGCGCGAGATCCGCAAGCAGGGCGCCCGCGCCGGCCTTGCGCTCAACCCCGCCGAACCGGTGGAGCCCTACGCCGACCTCGTGGGGGAGATGGACATGCTCCTGCTCATGACGGTCGAACCCGGCTTCGGCGGGCAGAAGTTCCTCGACGTGGTGCTGCCCAAGATCCGCCGGGCGCGCGAGCTCCTCGACAGCCGGGAGTCCTCGGTGTGGTTGCAGGTCGACGGTGGCGTCAGCGACGAGACCATCGAGCGTGCGGCCGAGGCCGGCGCCGATGTCTTCGTGGCGGGTTCGGCGGTCTACGGGGCCCAGGATCCGGCCGGCGCGATCGACTCCCTGCGGGAACAGGCGGTCAAGGCGAGCGCACACGGATAACGATCGCGGCGCGGCTGTCCTGTGGCACTGGTCACACAGACGCCGCGCCCTTAGGCTACCGCTCGGTAGTCGTTGATTTTCGCTTGGTCGCGGCTCCGTCTTCCCCTGCGCCGAGGCGCCCGGGGGAGCGGCGCGGCGTGAGCGCGTAGCCAGGCGCGGACCCGTGGAGTGCGGTGTGAACGCTTGGACAAACCGTCCCCTCGCCGTGGACGCGGTGTGGGGTGCCGAGGCCGACGCCATCCAGTGGCTGCAGAGACTGGGGGGGGGGNCCGCTCCTGGCCGTCACCGAACTGGGATCCCAGACCGTCGTGGTCGCGGTGCTCGCCCTGGTCTTCTGGAGCGTGCACGCCGGGATGGGCGCGCGCCTGTTCGTGCTGGTCATCGCCTCAGGCATGGTCAACGCGTTCCTCAAGACCCTGTTGTACGGATCGCGTCCCTACTGGCACTCGGGGCTGGTCGTCGGCCATGCCACGGAGCCCACCTTCGGGATGCCGTCCGGTCACGCGCAGGGTTCCACGGTGCTCTACGGTTACGTCGGCCTCAAGTCCGGCAGCCGCGCCTGGTTCTGGGGCGCGGTGTCCCTGATCGGCCTCATCTGTGTATCGCGGATCTACCTGGGTGTGCACTTCTTCAGCGACGTGGTCGTCGGCGTGCTCCTGGGTATGGCGATCCTGTGGGCGCTCGCCGTGCGCGGCCCCTGGAGCGCACCCGAGACCGACGTCATCGGACGGCTCCCCCAGGACCCGGTCGGCGACAGCCTCACCGGCCTCTTCCTCGTCGCGGGCGCGTTCTTCGGCGGTGTCGTCGGGTTGACCCTGCTCGCCGAGCGAGGTTGGTACAGCGCCCGCGGGACCCTGGTCCAGCGCGCGGCGCGGTTCGTGCTCGGGATCTCGGTCGTGCTCGTCGTGCAGGTCGTCGCCGACCTCTTCCTGCGTGAGCTCTCCGGCCTGGCCGAGGCGGTGCCCACCTACCTGCTCTACGCGGCGATCGCGTTCTGGGCGACCTTCGCGGCCCCGCGCATGTTCCTCGACGGCGGGCTCGCCCGGCGCCCCGAGCCCGAACCGGACGACGGGCCCAGGGCCGCTCCCGAGCCCGAGGCCGGCCCGGACGGCGACCCGGACCCCGACCACCGCCTGTGAATTCCCGCACCCCGGCTATGCGCCCTGGTTCCGTAAACGATAGGATTCGGTCCGAAGACACAATGTCGTTTACGCGTGCTCCGGGGTCGGTGAAAGTCCGAACCGGCGGTGACAGTCCGCGACCCGGCCGAAGCCATCGGCCGGTTGAACCGGTGGAATTCCGGTACCGACGGTGAGAGTCCGGATGGGAGGCAGCGCGCGTGGGCGGGTGTGACGCGCGCCGGACCCCGGTGACCCGTGAACACCCGTTCCTACGGTGGAAGACCCTTTCCACGTCCGCCCCGGAGCCCATCGAGGTGAAGGGAAGCCGGACGTGTTCACCGGAATCATCGAAGAAATCGGCGAGGTCCTGTCCATCGACCCCGCCGGCGCCTCGGGTGAGGCCGCCCTACTCACGGTGCGCGGCCCCCTCGCCTCCTCCGACGCCTCCCACGGCGACTCCATCGCGGTCAACGGCGTGTGCCTGACCGTGGTCGGCCTCGGCGACGGCACCTTCACCGCCGACGTCATGAAGGAGTCCCTGGAGCGCTCCTCCCTCGGCTCCCTCGCCCCCGGCTCCGCCGTCAACCTCGAGCGCGCCACCCGCGCCGACGCCCGGCTGGGCGGACACATCGTCCAGGGGCACGTCGACGGCACCGCCCGGCTGCTGTCCCGGAATCCCGGCGAGAAGTGGGACGTTCTACGTTTCGGACTGCCGCCGCAGCTCTCCCCGTACGTGGTCGAGAAGGGGTCGGTGGCCGTGGACGGCACCAGCCTCACCGTCTCCGCCGTCAGCGCACCCGGCGCAGACGAGGAGTACTTCGAGGTCAGCCTGATCCCCGCCACCCTTGAGGCCACCACCCTGGGCGCGGCCGAGGCCGGCACCGTCGTCAACCTCGAGGTCGACGTCGTGGCCAAGTACGTCGAGCGCATCACCGCCGTCTCCTCCGCCCGCGCGGGCGCCTGACCCACAGCTCACCGCGGGGACGGGCCACCGTGGCCGCCACCCCGCCATCCACCACCCACACACCACGGACCTTCAGGGAGCGGGCATGACCGTCACCGACACCACCCCGGCCGCCGCCGACTCCGAGCCGAACGTCGCCCTCGACCGCATCGAGGACGCCATCGCCGACTTCGCCGCGGGGCGGGCCATCGTGGTGGTCGACGACGAGGACCGGGAGAACGAGGGCGACATCATCTTCTCCGCGGAGCTGGCCACCCCCGAGCTGCTCGCGTTCATGATCCGCTACACCTCAGGGGTGGTGTGCGTACCGATGGAGGGCCAGGACCTCGACCGCCTCGACCTGCCGCTGATGACGGCCCGCAACGAGGAGAGCCTGCGCACCGCCTACACCGTCACCGTCGATGCCCGTGAGAACGTCACCACCGGGATCTCGGCCGCCGACCGCGCGCACACCATCAACCTCCTGGCCGGCGCCGGCAGCACCCCCTGCGACTTCGTGCGTCCGGGCCACATCCTCCCTCTGCGCGCCCGCGCCGGCGGTGTGCTGGCCCGCCGCGGCCACACCGAGGCCTCCGTCGACTTCGCGCGCCTGGCCGGGCTCCGTCCCGCCGGTGTGCTCGCCGAGGTCGTCAACGACGACGGAACCATGGCCCGCCTGCCCCGCCTGCGCGAGTTCGCCGACGAACACGGCCTCACCCTCGTCTCCGTCGAGCAGCTCGCCGCCCACCGCGAGGCCCTGGGGGAGCGGCTCACCGACGAGCAGGCCGACCCGTCCCTGGTCAGCCGCACCGTCGAGACGCGCATGCCCAACCAGCACGGGGAGTGGCGCGCGGTCGGCTACACGGGATCGGCCGACGGTGCCGAGCACGTGGCCCTGGTCATGGGCGAGATCGGCGACGGGACCGACGTCACCGTGCGCCTGCACTCCGAGTGCCTGACCGGTGACGCCTTCGGCTCCCACCGCTGCGACTGCGGCGCCCAGCTCGAGGCTGCCATGTCCGACATCGCCGCCCGCGGACGCGGTGCGGTCGTCTACCTCGGCGGTCACGAAGGCCGCGGTATCGGCCTGTTGCACAAACTGCGCGCCTACAGCCTCCAGGACGCCGGTGCCGACACCGTCGACGCCAACCTGCGACTGGGCCTGCCCGCCGACGCCCGAGAGTTCGGGGCCGGGGCCGAGATCCTCCAGGACCTCGGGATCGCTTCCGTGCGCCTGCTCAGCAACAACCCCGACAAGGCCGAGGCCCTCGAGCAGCACGGTGTGGCCGTGGGTGAGCGGGTGGCGATGCCCACCTTCGTCACCGACCACAACATCGCCTACTTGCGTACCAAGCGCGACCGCATGGGTCACGACCTGACCGGCGTCGCCCAGTAATTCCCGCCCCGCAACAAACAGGAGTCACCATGAGCGGTGAAGGACGCCCCGAGCACAAGATCGTCGATGCCTCCGGGCTTTCGGTGGGCATCGTGGCCACCAAGTGGAACGCACCGATCGTCGAACCCATGCTGGCCAACGCGCTGAGCGCGGTGAAGGACTCGGGCGCGGCCGAACCGGTCGTCGTGCACGTCGCCGGCGCAGTGGAGATGCCCGTGGTTGCGCAGGAACTGGCCCGCAAGCACGACGGCGTGATCGCACTGGGTGCGGTCATCCGCGGCGGGACCCCGCACTTCGACTACGTTTGCCAGTCGGTCACGCACGGCCTCACCGAGGTGGCCCTGCGCGAATCCACCCCCGTGGGTAACGGTGTCCTCACCTGTGACACCCTTGAACAGGCGCGGGACCGCGCCGGCCTCCCCGGCAGCGTGGAGGACAAGGGTGCGGAGGCCGCCGCGGCAGCGCTGGAGACCGCCGTCTCCCTCCGCGGTCTGCGCCGCTGAGCACACGGGGCCGGGGCCACAGGAGAAGGGGACGAGTCGGTGCGGTCGAAGGAAGAAGCGGTGGACGAGGCAGCGAGCACGCCCGAGGTGCCGCACATGTGGCGCCCGCGCACGGTGCGGATGGTCGCCTACGGGCTGGGACTGTTGATCGTGGCGACCTTCGCCGTGCTGGCCGTCATCCTGCCCATCGATTGGCGGCCCCTCGACCGCGTGATGCTGGTCGGGTTCGGCCTCGTCATCGCGGCCGGGCTGCACCTTCTGGGGCGGCCCCGGCTCATCGCCGAGGAGGACCGGGTCCTGGTCGTCAACGGGATCCGCACCCACGTGCTGTCGTGGCAGGAGATCCTCGACATCCAGATGCCCGAGGGCGAGCCCTGGCCGTGTGTGGACCTGTCCGACGGCACCAGCCTCCCGGTCATGGGGATCCAGAGCACCGACGGCGAGCCCGCGCGGCAGGCCGTGGCGGATTTCCGTGCGATGCTGCAGAGCCGTGGTGAGGGTGAAGAACCCGGTCTTTCGTAGACATCGACGAACATTCCGCACGGGGAGTCATCTGTTCTTGACGGAACAGTGACTCCCTTCGTGTCGCGTGGGCCACATAAATTGGTACCAGGAGCCACTTGACCTGATGTGGAATGAGGTGCCGCGTGCGCGACGTCCGTACGACCGTGTCCGAGCTCTATGCCTCGGGGGAGACGTTCGCGTTGGCCACGGTCATCGACACGTACAAGAGCGCGCCCAGAGGTCCCGGCGCGTCCATGGTGGTCAGCACCTCCGGTGAGGTGACCGGCAGTGTGTCGGGCGGATGCGTGGAAGGCGCCGTGTACGAGGAGGCGCTCGAGGCCGTGCGCACCGGGGTGCCCGTGCGCCGTACCTACGGGGTCAGCGACGAGGACGCCTTCAGCGTCGGCCTGACCTGCGGCGGGACGCTGCACATGTTCGTCGAGCCGCTGGACCGCGCCACCTTCCCGCAGCTCGGCTCGGTCCTGGGCGCCATCGACGAGCACCAGCCCGTCGCGGTGGCCACGGTCGTGTCCGACCCCTCCGAGGCCGACCGGGTGGGAAGGCGCCGCGTCGTCTGGCCCGGCCACGCCGAGGGAGACCTCGGGCCCGGCGGGGACCGGCTGGCCGACGCGCTCGACGACGACGTGCGCGGGATGCTCGCCCAGGGGACCACGGGCGTGCTGCGCTACGGTGCCGACGGCCAGCGCCGCGGGGACGAGCTGGAGGTGTTCGTGGCCTCCTACGCTCCCGCGCCGCGCATGCTGGTCTTCGGGGCGATCGACTTCGCGGCCGCCCTCGCGGACCTGGGTTCCTACCTCGGATACCGCGTGACCGTGTGCGACGCGCGTCCGGTCTTCGCGACCCCGCGGCGTTTTCCGACCGCCGAGGAGGTCGTCGTGAAGTGGCCGCACGTGTACCTCGACCAGATCGCCGACCAGGTCGACGAGCGCACGGTGGTGTGCGTGCTCACCCACGACCCCAAGTTCGACGTCCCCGTGCTCGAGGCGGCGCTGCGCACCCGGGCCGGCTACATCGGCGCCATGGGTTCGCGGCGCACGCACGAGGACCGGTTGGAGCGGCTGCGCGAGGCCGGCGTGGGCGAACGGGCACTGGCCCGGCTGCATTCGCCGATCGGCCTCGACCTGGGGGCACGGACGCCGGAGGAGACCGCCGTGTCCATCGCCGCAGAGCTGATCCAGACCCGGTGGGGAGGCAGCGGACGTGCGTTGAGGGAGACCGACGGGCCCATCCACCGGGACACCGACCCTTCCGAGGTGTTGCGGCCCGATTCGGTCGGCGCCCTGGACGGTCCGAAAACCGCTCGATGACGTCGTTGCTGGTGAGAGTGGTGCGCTGCGCTCCCGGCGTGAACACAGCGCACTACTCTGACGGAGCCGCCCCATGACCTGCCCACGCGTGGCATGATCGGCCCATGGGTACTGGGTACGCGCACGGCGGACAGCCCGGCGGGACGGGACAGGTGGCCGGACTGCTCCTGGCAGCCGGCTCGGGCAGTAGGTTGGGGTGGCCCAAGGCGTTGGTGGAGTTCGGGGGCGAACGCCTCGTCGACCGCGGCGTGCGGACCCTGCGTGAGGGCGGGTGCGACCCCGTCCTGGTGGTGCTGGGCGCCACCGAGACCGAGATCGACGGTGTGACCACCGTGCGCAACCCCGGCTGGAGTTCCGGGATGGGTTCGTCGGTGCGCGCCGGGCTCGACGCCCTGCCGCCGACCGTCGACGCCGTCCTCATCGCCCTCGCCGACCAGCCGCTCATCACCCCCGACGCGGTCCGGCGACTGCTGGACACCCGCGGGGAGGGCGCCCGCGCCGCCGTGGCCACCTACCGCGGCAACCAGCGCAACCCCGTGATGCTGGGGCGCGAGCACTGGTCGACCGTCTACGCGCTCGCCGTCGAGGACGTGGGCGCACGGCCGTTCCTGCGCACCTACTCGCACCTGGTCACGCCGGTGGAGTGCCAGGACGTCTCCCGGCCCGACGACATCGACACCCCCGAGGACCTCGAGCGCCTCACCGGCCTCCTCGAACAGACCTAGATGTGTTGTTCGGTGAGGTTGGTGACGCGGGCGGCGGGCACACAGGCCGAGGATCTTGCTACCAGAGCCAATATCAGCGCTGAACCCTGCTCTGGTAGCAAGATCCCCGCCCGACCTCACCGGACGGCCGCCCCAGGAGCACGACTCGTCGTTCGCGGTGGTCGCCCGCCCGGTCTGACCTGCGCACCCAGGCCCCGGGCCCGCGGTCAGGCCCGGGTCCCGAACCCGGCCGAGGTGATCCCGAACGTGTGCCGCGTGCGCTCGCCCGGCGCCAGCCGGATCAGCCCGGTGCTGCTGTTGAACGCGTCGGGCGGGCAGGTCATGGGCTCCACGGCCAGGTGGGCGCGCCGGTCACCGCCCTCCAAGGTGTCGGCGCTGAACAGCTGCAGCCACCCGAAACTGCGGTCGCACCACAGGCCCACGCTGTGGTCGGGCCCGGACAGCCACACCCACGCACGCCCGTCCCCGTCCCGTTCCAGCTCGGTGAAGGCCGTGTCGAGCACGGTTCCGCCCAGCGCACGCCCCGGCGGGCGCAGGTCGAACACACCGCCCTCGACCGGAACGGGGTCCCCGACCGGGAGCAGTCGGTCGTCGGCCGGCTGGTACGTGCGGGCCGGGACCAACAGGTGTGCCGCGTCCCGCGCCGCCAGGTCCCGCAGCGGTGTACCCAGGGTCAGGTACGGGTGGAACCCCAACCCGAACGGTGCGGTGTCCGTGCCAGTGTTGACGGCCTCGGTGGTGACGGTCAGCCCGCCCTCGTCCAGCCGGTAGCCGATCTCCAGGCGCAGCGGGAACGGATAACCCCCGCCGCCCCGCAGGTCCGTCCCCAGCCGGACCTCGTGCCCGACGACCGCGAGGGGCTCCCATGCCACGTCGTGCACCAGTCCGTGGAGGGCCGCCCCGGTCCCGGGCTCGGTGACCGCCAACCGGTACTCGTTCCCCTCGAATCGGTACCGCGCACCGCCGACGCGGTTGGGCCAGGGCGCCAGGACCTGTCCCTGGTACGCCTCCGGGCGCCGCTCGTAGGGCCACACCAGGTCCCGGCCCTCCCGCGTGAGCGAGCCCAGGGCCGCCCCGGTCGTGCGGACCGTCGCGCGGTGATCGCCGTGTCGGAGCTCGAGGACCTCGGGCACGTGGCTGCCTCCCAGGGGTCGGTTCGTCCGGCGCCCCGCCGAACCGGGCGATCATAGCCCAGACCGGGACGGCCCGGAACGCGGTCAGAGCACCTGGCCCGGCCCGGAGGCTCAGCCCAGGAGCCCGTCCAGGGGGATCAGCACACCGGAACCCAGCGCCACCAGCCCCGACGACAGCAGCACGACCAGCATGAGCGCCGAGCCCACGGCCGCCATCCGGTACGCCGCCAACCGGCTCCGCGCCTTGGCCGTGTACCGCCCGGCGACCCGCACCATCCACAGCAGCGCAAGCGACAGCGCCACCGGCAGCCACCACGCCGCACCGGCGCCACCGGGCAGCACCCCGGTGACCGCCCCGCTGATCTGCGCGAGCCACGAGACCAGCGCACTGTTGCTCAGATCCAGCAGCCCCGTGTACGCGTTGACGATCGGCTCGCTGTCGGGGAAGAAACCGTTGCCGGGGCGCAGGGCCCGCCCCAGGCCGTCCACCAGCCCCAGCACCGCGGCGGGGGTCGCGAACTTGCGGCACCGCCCTGCCGACTGCGCCCGTTCGATCTGGTGCATGGTGCGCTCGACCTGCCGCCCGGCCTTCTTCCGGCGCCGCTCCTCCCGCGCCAGCCGGCGGCGTTCCTTACCGCTCGTCGGCTCCTGCGTCGGATCCACGGTCGTGCCGTCGTTCCGCTCGGGCGCCGTCGCAGCCTCGGCCCGCCTCTGACGCGCCTCCGACAGCCCGTTCTTGGCACCGGCCCAGCGTTCGCGCGCCGACCCGGCCAGCGCCGCCCACCGGTCCTGGCGGCGTGCGCGGCCGTCGGCCCGTTCGCGTTCCTGTATCTGCGCGCCCACACGCACCGCCTCGGGCATCAGCAACAGCGATGCGACCACCGCGGCCCGAGTGGGGACGGGGTCCCCTGAATCCCGCAACGCCAGGCGCCGCTGCTCGGCCCACCACGGTGCGTGCGGCGCGGTGCTGCGCTGTGAGGGGTGCCAGGACTGCCGCCGCAACAGCGAACGGTGCCCGGACGCAACCTCCGGGTCGAGCACCAGCTCCACCGCGCGTGCCCAGGCCGTGTCGAACTCGTGCTGCTCCGGCCGCTGCGGAGCGTCCGTGCCCCCGCCGACGGCGTGGTCCACGGTCTCCCGCACCCGCCGCATGACGAGCGGAACCTGGTGCTGCACCTGCTCCAGCAGCGCGCACCTGCCCGAACCACCGGAACGGCACTCCGGGTGCGGGCACCAGTGCTGCGACCCCAGGCCCACCGCCCCGGACTCGACCGCCTCACGCACCACAGCGTGTCGGCTCGCGTCCCCCGAGGCCAGTGTCAGTAGCCCGTCCGCGCTGATCTCGTGCCCCCGGAACCGCGGCGGCATCCCGGGGACGTACCGTGCGGCCAGGGCGCTGATGGCCACGTGCGCGCTCTCGGGGTAGGTACTCAGCCCGGTCAGGTACGCCCGGTCGAAGGTGTAGTCGTTGACCTCGCGGTCCAGCCACGCGCGAAGTTCTTCCCAGTGGGTGCGCAGCCACATCGCCCCGGTCTCGGAGCGGTCGAGCAGGTCGAAGGCCAGGCTCGGCGGGTCCTCGTGGTTGGTCCCGGCGAAGGAGATCGGTCTCTGGCGCCGCACCGTCCGGATGTTCGGGCGCTCCCCGGACAGCCATGCGGCTACCTCGTCGTGCCCCCACCGCGCGGCCGGGGCGGGTGTGAGCAGCCCGCGTGCCACCAGCCGCCACCGCTCGTCGGTGATCGCGGAGATGTCGACCTCGGTGTTGCGCGCGGTCAGCCAGTTCCCGCCCCGTTCCGGCCGCCGTCCGGCGACCAGTTCGTGCGCCATGACCCCCAGGGACCACCAGGCGGCCGGAGCCTCCCGGCGGCCCTCGACGACCTCGGGTGCAGCGTAGTCCTCGGTGACGGCCACTCCGCCGTACACACGGCTCATGGTCGCGCGCACGGCCCCGCCGAAGTCGGTCAGGGCCAGCACCGGCGGGTCCATCGACCGTACGAGCAGATTCTCGGGCTTGACGTCGGTGTGGTTGTGCTGGAGCTCGTACTGCCAGTGGTGCAGGCACTCGGCCACGGCTGCCACTACCGCCCGGGCCTGTTCCTCCTGCAGGGGAGCCCGGTCGATGACCTCGCGCAGGGAACCCCGGTCGAAGTACTCCTGTGCCTCCCAGGCCAGGTCCTCGCCCCAGGAGCTGGTGGCGCTGCCGTACCCCTGGATCGCCGGGGTGTGGGGCGAGGAGGTCCCGCGGGCGCGCAGCCGGTCCAGCAGCTCCCGGTTGATGTCGTGGCCGGGCCGGTAGACCTTGAGCGCGAGCCGCCGCCCCGGTTCGTCGACCGGTTCGGCCAGGTAGACGACGGCCTCGCCGCCGGAACCGATCCGGTCGAGGATCTGGTACCGCTTGCGCAGTTCGGCGGGCACGGCGTAGTCGAGGTCGCTCGCGGGTCCCACGACCACGCGCGAGACCAGGTGGGCGAACCACGTGAGGAACGGGCCCAGCAGCTTCTGCCACCACCGGTGCTCGGGCCCGCCGCCGGGTCCGCCCCCCGACGGGCGCCGCGCGGGCGCCTGTGCTGTGCGGGGCGCATGGCCGGCCCCCGTGCCGGCACCCGGTAGGACACTGGTGCGGTCGGAACCGGGTGCGATCACGTCGGTGCGGTCGTCCCCGCCGCCCGGGGGCACGACGGTGGTCGCGTCCTCGTTCCCGCCCGGAGGGTTCTCGGTGCCGCCCGGAGGCACGACCGTGGTGGCCTCCTCGCCCCCGCCGCCCCTGGTACCGGGCCGGAACACACGTGTGACCCAGCGTGTGGCAGCGGTGCGCGCCGGGATCCGGGTCGTGGGAGGGCTCGGTCCGAAGCGCCGGGTCGGTGCGTTCTCGTCGGGGTCGGGCGTGCCCATGGAGGGTCGGTCCACCCTTCGCTTCGTGGTCGTGTCGGGTCCGGGGAAGAAGGGGGTGACGCCCACATTAGGCCGTCCCGTGCCGCCGTCGGTCTCCGCGGGCGGCGCCCGCGGACGCTGCCCTCACGGGCCCGGCCGGGCCGGGTCCGGGGTCCTTCTCCCGTGTGCGGTAGGACTCCGGCGGGCGGCGCCCGGTTCCCGTGGCGGCGGTCCCGGTGGGGATCAGTGTTCGCCGCGCGGGGTGAGGCCGAGCTCGCGGCAGGCGCGCCGGTACAGGTCGACGACCTCGGCGCGGATCTGCGGGCGTTCGGTCAGCGGCTCCGACCAGGGAACACGTACCTGCCGCTCGGTGGATCCGATGGTGACGGTGTAGTCGCCGCCCTGCCCGTCGAGGCCGGTCATCCGTGCGGAGGTGGCGTCGGGCTCGCCGCCCAGGCCGCGGCAGATGAGGAGCGTGTCCTCCGGGTGGTCGTCGTTCATGTGGGCGGTGACGGCGTCGACGACGTCGGGGGAGAAGGGGTTCGGGGACACGGTTCCTCCTGGCCTGGGAGACTGGAACGCGGACGCAAAGAACGGGTGAGGGCGTGTGTGCCCTCCCCCGTCGACGATATCCGAGCCCGGTGCGCAGCGGCTGCGGGTGATGCGCCGTGCTCAGTCGGCCTGGCGGGTGAATTCGGCGTCGATCTCGATGCTGATGCGGTCGCCGACGACCACGCCGCCACCGTCCATCGGCATCTCGATGTCGACCCCGAACTCCTTGCGGCTGATCTGGGTCGAGGCCGCGAAGCCCGCGCGGTCCAGGCCCCAGGGGTCGACCGTGGAGCCGTTGAACTCGAGGTTCAGCTCGACGGGGCGGGTGTTTCCCTTGATGGTCAGGTCGCCCCTGAGGACGAAGTCCTCACCCTTGGCCTCGACCCCGGTGGAGCGGAAAGTGAACTGGGGGTCGGTGTCGACGTCGAAGAAGTCGGCCGAGCGGATGTGACTGTCCCGATCACCGTTGTCGGTGTTGATCGAGCCGGCGTCGATGGTCGCGTCGACCGAGGCGTGCGCCGGGTCCTCGGGCACGGTCAGGGTCGCATCGAACTTCTCGAATCGCCCGCGCACCTTGCTGACCATCATGTGCCGGACCGAGAACGCGACGATCGAGTGCGCTGCGTCGATGTTCCAGGTGCCGGGCTTCAATTCCTGTGCCGCCATGCTTCTGCTCCCTGTGGATCTCTCGGGGCCGTGGGTCCGGCCCATTTGCTGCTCAGTAACAAGGTACCTTAGAAGTATCTTCCTCAGAAGGGAAGATCTGTGGTGCTCGACACGCACGGGGTTCATTGCGGTGCGGTTGCGGCTCAGCGCCATGCTTCGAGTGCCCTGCGCCGACCGATCTGCACGGATCCAGCACCGGGGGGTCACCGTCGCCGTAGTATCGGAGGCATGGGCAACGGATGGCTCGACGCCGGTGAACAGCAGGTCTGGCGTGCGTTTCTGCGGACCAACGCCTGGATCTACGACGAGCTCGAACACGACCTGCGCGACCGCAGCGACCTGAGCCTCATCGAGTACGGGATCCTCGTGCACCTGTCCGAGGCTCCGTACATGCGCATGCGTATGCGCCACCTGGCCGACAGCGTCATCGTGTCCAAGAGCCGTCTGTCCCACCAGATCGCCCGTCTCGAACGCGACGGCTACGTCTACCGGGAACACTGCGACGACGACCGGCGCGGGTTCTGGGCCGTGCTCACCGAACCCGGGCTCATGGCCCTGGCCCGTGCTGCCCCCGGGCACGCCGACCGCGTCCGCGACCTGCTCTTCGACCGGCTCACCCCTGAGCAGGTCACACAGTTGCGCGGCATTCTTCACGCTCTCGGCGGGGACGTGTCCTCCACGGCCTGAGCCTGGGCCCGCACCCGTTCGATCCCCGTGCCCGCCTGTGCACCGGCACCCGCCGACCGGTTTGCTGTACCGCCCCACCCGGGGCGGTCGTCGACGGTAGAGTCGGGCCCCGTGAGCAGACCATCCATCCTGGGCGCCCAGAACTTCCGCGACGACGACGGCAGCGCCGACCCCGAGGTCGAAGCGCGCCTGCGCGAGCACTCCGAGGGAACGGTCGGTGACCGGCAGGTCCTGACCGCGCTCGGGGCCTCCCGCGTCCTCGTGCCCGTGGTTGCCGACGCGACCGAGACCGCGCAGGGCGCGGGCGGGCTCACCAAGGACAAGAATTCCGAGGTCGCCGTCCCGGTCATGACCGGCCGGGACGGGCGCCGCGGGCTGCTCGCCTTCACCTCCGTCGACGCAGTGCGGCGCTGGCGCCCGGACGCGCGCCCCGTTCCGTTCACCACGCAGGACGCGTGCCGGGCAGTGCTCGACGAGAACGCGGACGCGCTCGTGCTGGACGTGGCCGGCCCGGTGCCCTACACCGTCCAGGGGCGGTTCCTGACGGAGCTCGCCGAACACGGCGTGGTACCCGAACCCCAGGACGACCCGCAGGTGCTGGCGCTGATCTACCGCGTCACACACACCGAGTTCGGTGTCGAGCGCGTGCGGATCCACTCCAGTGACAACGCGGAGATCGGGATCCGCCTCGAGCTCGAGGAACGCGACGACGCCGCTCTGCAGCAATTGGCCCAACGCCTTCGCGACGAGCTCGGCCCAGCCCTGCCCGGGGGCATCGAGCTCAGTGCCGTGGTGCGTGCACGCCGCGAGGGCCCGTCCGCAACCGACGCCTGAACCCCGGCCCGCGCGTCGCGTGCCTGCACACACACGCCGGCAGGCGTCCCACACCGCCCGACGTGCACGGTGTTTCCCCGGGCCGCGTGGGTGCGGGCGCCACGGTCGTCCACAACCCGCGATGAGGTCCTGTTCGCCGAGCGTTCCACGGGGTAGCTTCCGAACATGCTTCTCCCCTCCGAGCTCGCCCCCGTCCCGGACGCCACGACGGTCGCGGTCGCCGTCGTGTTCGGTGCGCTCGGGGTCCTCACCGGCCGTGTCTGCGGGCGCCTCGTGCCCCTGTTCGGGCCCGGCCGCCCCACGCCTGCCCGCCCCGCCCCCGCGGCGCCCCGGTCCGCGGGAACGAGCGACGGCCCCCGCCCGGAACGCCCCGGGACCCTGCCGCCCGAGGACGAGGGCCCGCCTCCACCACGGTGCCCGCGATGCCGCACCGACCTGCCCTTCCCCTCGTTCCTGCCCGCCCTCGCCGGGCCCGGGGCGTGGTGGAGCGGGGCCTGCCCGATCTGCAGTGGCACCGTCACGTCCCACCCCGCGGTCCCGGCCGCCACGGGGCTGCTCTTCGCACTGGCCGCCGGCGCGGCCGTCCACCAGCAGTGGGCGCTCGCAGATCTGCCGCCCGTGCTCTGGCTGGTCGCGTTCGGCGTCCCGCTGTCCGTGGTCGACCTGCGCGTCATGCGCCTGCCCGACCCCGTCGTGGGAGCCGCGTACCCGGTGGCCGCCCTTTTGCTCGCCGCCGCCGTGCTCTGGCCCGCGGGGGCCGGCGTGCAACCCTCCGAGGCCGAGTTGCAACGCGGGGCCGAGGCCCTCGTGAGCATGGTCCTCATCACGGTCCTGTACTGGCTGCTCTGGCGCGTCCAGCCCTCCGGGCTCGGGTTCGGTGACGTCAAACTGGCCGGCATCACCGGCCTGTACACGGGCTGGTCCGCCGGCGCCGTGGGTGCTCTGGCCGCGGCTTTCTGGGCCTTCGCCGCCTTCTCCGCCGTCGGGATGGCCCTGCTCGCCCTGCGCCGCCTCACCCGAAGACAGCCCTTCCCCCTAGGGCCCTTCATGCTCGGCAGCACCTTCCTCACCGTCCTGGCCGGCGCACCCCTCCTGCCCTGAGCAGGGGCCGCGTTCCACTCCGGCGCCCGATCCGTGGGAGGATCATTGCCATGTTGCGTTGGCTGACCGCGGGGGAGTCCCACGGGCCGGCACTCGTCGCGATTCTGGAGGGCCTTCCGGCCGGTGTGTCCGTCACCTCTGACGACATCGCCGCCGCGCTGCTCCGCCGCCGCGCCGGGTACGGCCGGGGTGCCCGGATGAAGTTCGAGAAAGACCAGGTCTCCGTCATCGGAGGCATCCGGCACGGCCGCACGCAGGGCGGACCGGTCGCGATCGAGGTGGGCAACACCGAGTGGCCCAAGTGGGAGAAGGTGATGTCTCCCGATCCCGTGCCCCAGGAGGAGCTGGACGGGATGGCGCGCAACGCGCCCCTGACCCGCCCCCGTCCCGGGCACGCCGACCTCGTCGGGATGCAGAAGTACGGGCACGAGGAGTCCCGGCCGATCCTGGAACGCGCCAGCGCCCGCGAGACCGCAGCACGCGTGGCCGTCGGCGAGGTCGCACGCAGTTTCCTCAAGCAGGCCCTGGGCGTGGAACTGCTCAGCCACGTCGTGTCCATGGGCCCGGTCGCCGTGCCCGAGGACGCCCCCGAGCCGCACCCCGGAGACCTCGCGGCCATCGACGAGGACCCGGTGCGCTGCTTCGACGCCGACACCAGCGCCCGCATGGTCGAGGAGATCGACGACACCAAGAAGGCCGGGGACACCCTCGGCGGTGTGGTCGAGGTGCTCGTCTACGGCCTGCCGCCCGGCCTGGGCAGCCACGTGCACTGGGACCGCCGCCTTGACTCGCGTCTGGCCGGGGCGCTCATGGGCATCCAGGCCATCAAGGGCGTCGAGGTCGGTGACGGGTTCCGCACCGCGGCCCGCCGCGGCTCGCAGGCGCACGACGAGATCGAACCCGGACCGGACGGCGTCCGACGCCGCACCAACCGCGCCGGGGGCGTCGAGGGCGGCATGTCCACCGGCGACGCCCTGCGCGTGCGCGCCGCGATGAAGCCCATCGCGACTGTCCCGCGCGCCCTCGACACCGTCGACACCGAGACCGGCGAGCCCGCTCAGGCCCACCACCAGCGCAGCGACGTCACCGCGGTGCCCGCCTCCGGTGTGGTCGCCGAGGCGATGGTCGCGCTGGTCCTGGCCGAGGCCGTCGTCGAGAAGTTCGGCGGCGACTCCCTGGACGAGACCGCACGCAACGCCCGCTCGTACTTGGACTCGCTCGAGATCCGCTGACGCCCCCGGCCCGCCCGGAACCCCGCGTTCCCGGGCGGGCCGCCCCACCGATCCGGAACCCCGCACCCCCGGAGTCACCGTGCCCCGCGCCCGCGTCTCCCTCGTGGTCCTCTA
The DNA here is from genome assembly GCF_000341025.1 of Nocardiopsis salina YIM 90010. Classification (GTDB taxonomy): domain Bacteria; phylum Actinomycetota; class Actinomycetes; order Streptosporangiales; family Streptosporangiaceae; genus Nocardiopsis; species Nocardiopsis salina. The sequence continues at coordinate 27,788 of NZ_ANBF01000073.1, forward strand.
CACCGAACACCTGGAGGAGTGCCGCGCCTTCTACGCGGCCCTGGGCGTGCCCCTGGTTCCGGAGCAGCACGGAACCGGCCCGGAGCACTACGCCGCCGAGCTGGGGAAGACGGTGGTCGAGCTGTATCCGGCCGCAGGACGCCCCACTGGCCGGGCCCGCCTCGGTCTCGACGTCGAGGCCGCCGAGACCGACCCGCCCCTCGCCCCGGGCCGACACCTGCTCACCGACCCGGACGGGCGCACCGTCGACGTGCTCGCCCACTGACGCGGGCCGCCCCGGGTATGCTGGGCCGCCGCGCACGGACACCATGACCGACACCAGGTCGGACGGGGGAGGAACCATGGGCGGGCGGCCCGACCACGGCGACAACAACGAACGCCTGCGCGAGGCGACCGTCGGCGACCTCGAACGCCACGACGACACCGTCGCCCTCGCCGAGTACGACCCCGCCTGGCCCGACCTCTACCTACGCGAGGCCGAACGTATCCGAACGGCCCTGGGCACGTCCGCGCTCGCCGTCCACCACGTCGGCTCCACCTCGGTCCCCGGACTGCCCGCCAAACCCGTGATCGACATCGTCCTGACCGTGTCCGACTCCGCCGACGAGGCCGCCTACGTGCCCGCGCTGAAGGAAGCCGGATACGTGCTGCGCATCCGCGAACCCGACTGGTACGACCACCGGCTCCTCGAAGGGCCGGACACCGACGTCAACCTGCACGTCTTCTCCGAGGGCTGTCCGGAGACCGACGCGATGCTCGCCTTCCGCGACCGTCTGCGGGCCGACGACGCAGAACGCGACCGGTACGCCCGTGCCAAACGCGAGCTCGCCGACCGCCGGTGGCGATACGTACAGGACTACGCCGACGCCAAGAGCGACGTGGTCCGCGGCATTCTCGACGACGACCGGCCCTGACCCCGCCTCCGACGGGGAGCCGTCTCGACCGAACCGGCACCCGCTCTCGTGGGGAGCCGCCCCGGGCCCACACCTGCTCACCGACCCGGACGGGCGCACCGTCGACGTGCTCGCCCACTGACGCGGTCCGGACGCTTGCCCGCACGGGCCGGGCCACCTGCCCGTGTGGGCATAGGATGGGGCCCCACGGACGCGCCCCCAAGTCGCGTCCGTCCCCGTCGGCTGACCGCACGGCCGCTCCCGCGGGACCGGCCCCGACCCATCTCAGTGAGGCAGAAGCGTGGCAAGAGCGATCGCGGTGCTCATCGGCTCCCCGGGCTCGGGCAAGTCCACCGTCGGCGAGGCCCTGGCCCGCCGCATCGGCGCGGACCTGCTGTGCACCGACACCGAGATCGAGAAGCGCGCCGGCAAACCCGTCGGCGACATCTTCGTCGAGGAGGGCGAACCCCACTTCCGCGCGCTGGAGCGCGAGATCGTCGCCGAGGCCCTGCGCTCCTGGGAAGGCGTGATCGCCGTCGGCGGCGGCTCGGTCCTGGACGAGGACACCCGTGCGGACCTGGCCGACCACCACGTGGTCTACCTGCAGGTGGAGTTCGGCGAGGCGGCCAAGCGCGTGGGCATGGACGTGGCCCGCCCCCTGCTCTCCGGCAATCCCCGCACCAAGCTCCGCAAGCTCCTCGACGAGCGCCTGCCCGTCTACGAGGGCCTGGCGACGGTCACGGTGGCCACGACCGGCTACCACCCCGAGGAGATCGTCGACGAGATCGTGCCCACTCTCGACAACGCCGGAAAGGCCGAGCAGTGACCGCCACCCGCATCGGAGTCGGCAAGACCGGAGAACGCTACGACGTCGTGGTCGGGACCGGGGTCCTGTCCGAACTACCCGGCCTGGTGGGCACGGCCGAGAAGGTCGCGCTCATCCACCCCGAGGGCCTGGCCGACCTCGCCGACCGTGTGGCCGCCGCTCTGACCGAGGCCGGACACCGGGTCTTCCCGATGCCCGTGCCCGACGGCGAGGCCGCCAAGACCGTCGACGTGGCCGCGGACCTGTGGTCGCGCCTGGGCGGGCAGAACTTCACCCGAGGCGACGCCGTCGTGGGGCTGGGCGGGGGAGCCGTCACCGACCTGGCCGGTTTCGTCGCCGCCTCCTGGCTGCGCGGGGTCCGTTCGATCCTGGTGCCCACCACACTGCTCGGCATGGTCGACGCCGCCGTCGGGGGCAAGACCGGCATCAACACCCCCGAGGGCAAGAACCTCGTGGGTGCGTTCCACCCGCCCGCGGGTGTGCTCTGCGACCTGGAGACCCTGCGCACCCTGCCCCGCGCCGACTACATCGGTGGCCTGGCCGAGATCATCAAGGCCGGGTTCATCGACGACCCCGCCATCTGCGACCTCGTCGAGGCCGACCCCGAGGGCGCCTGCTCGCCCGACGGTCCGCACACCCGCGAGCTCATCGAACGTGCGATCCGGGTCAAGGCCGACGTGGTCTCCGGCGACCTGCGCGAGAGCGGGCGACGCGAGATCCTCAACTACGGGCACACGCTCGGACACGCGATCGAACGCGCCGAGAACTACACCTTCCGGCACGGATACGCCGTGTCCGTGGGCATGGTCTTCGTCGCCGAACTGGCCCGCCTGGACGGACGCATCGACGAGGGCCTCGTCCGCCGCCACCGCACCCTGTTGTCCTCGGTCGGGCTGCCCGTGTCCTACGATCGCGGCGCCTGGTCCGACCTTCTGGCGACCATGAGCGTGGACAAGAAGACCCGCGGCAACACACTGCGGTTCGTGGTGCTGGACGGCCTCGCCGAACCGGTGATCCTCAGCGGCCCCTCACCCGAGCTGCTCGGTGAGGCCTACAGTGCCGTCGCCTCCGACAGCTGACCCGCGCCCACCCGTCGCCCGCCACCGACCCTCGACGGACGCCTTCGGCGCAGCGGTTGTTCGGGCAACGGACAGTGCCCGCCGAACAGGCCCTAGACTGGAGCTGGGCGAGTTGCGCACGGAGAACACCGCCGCGCCCGCCCCGCCGACCACCGACCGGGCAACCGTCCGGTCCCTACGTGTCACACCCCTTGGAGAGACGACCGAAGTGGCCTCGACGAACGACATCAAGAACGGCACGACCCTGAAGCTCGACCACGGCGTTCTCTGGAACGTCCTGGAGTTCCAGCACGTCAAGCCGGGCAAGGGCGGCGCGTTCGTCCGCACCAAGCTGAAGAACGTCATGACCGGCAAGATCGTCGACAAGACCTTCAACGCCGGCGCCAAGGTCGAGTTCGCCAACGTCGACCGCAGCGAGATGGAGTACCTCTACAACGACGGCGAGGCCTTCATCTTCATGGACACCTCCACCTACGACCAGATCCCGGTCCCGGACACGGTCGTCGGCGACGACAAGAACTTCCTCCTGGAGAACACCAAGGTCACCGTCGCCACCTACGAGGGCAACCCGCTCTACATCGAGCTGCCCCCGGCCGTGGAGCTCGAGATCATCGAGACCGACCCGGGTGTGCAGGGCGACCGTTCCACCGGTGGTACCAAGCCCGCGACCGTCGCGACCGGCGCCACCATCCAGGTCCCGCTGTTCATCACCACCGGTGAGTCCGTCAAGGTCGATACCCGCAACGGCGACTACCTCGGGCGAGTCAACTGATGAGCGGAGCACGGCGCAAGGCACGGCGGCGCGCGGTCGAGGTCCTCTACGAGTCCGAGGTACGCGGTATCTCGGTCGACGACGTCATCGCACGCCGCCGGGCCCAGCCCGAGCCGCCCATCAACGAGTTCACCCAGAGTCTGGCCCGGTCCATCGACGAGCGGCGTGCGCGCATCGACGAGCTGCTCGACACCTACGCCATCGGCTGGACCCTGGAGCGCATGCCGGTCGTGGACCGCAACATCCTGCGGATGGGCGCCTACGAGCTGCTGTGGGACGACGGCATCCCCGACGGGGTGGCCATCGCCGAGGCGGTCGGTGTGGCCAAGGAACTCTCCACCGACGACTCGCCCAGCTTCATCAGCGGGCTCCTGTCGCGGCTCATGGAGAACAAGTCGACGCTCGCGCTCTGAGCCGCCCGCAGCGGACGGTGGACGAGCCCAACCAGTGAGGGGAACCAGGTGACGGACAAGGCCGGCACGACCGCGGGCGGGACGACCGGTCCGGCCCGGGCGGCCAATGCGGCCCGGACCGCAGTGGTGTGGGAAGCCCTGCAGGAGTTGTTGTCCCACCTGGGCGACGGCCCCCTGGAGGTCGTCGACGCCGGTGGTGGCACCGGTGGCGCGGCCGTCCCCCTGGCCGAACTCGGCCACCGGGTCACGGTCGTCGAGCCCAACCCCGACTCCTTGGCCGCGCTGGAGCGCCGCGCGGCCGAGAGCGGTGTGGCCGTGCGCGGTGTCCAGGGGGAGACCCGAGACCTGGCCTCGCTCTTCGAGGAGGGCAGCGCCGACCTGGTTCTGGTGCACAACGTCCTGGAGTACGTGGACGAGCCAGCGGCTGCGCTGCACGACGTCGTCGGCATCACACGTCCGGGCGGTGCCGTCAGTGTCCTGGCCACCAACGCTGTCGCGGGGGCCCTGCACCGGGTTCTGACGGGCCATGTCGCCGAGGCCCACCACCTGCTCGCCGACGCCGACGGGCGGTGGGGCGAGAGCGACCCGATGCCGCGCCGTTTCACGCGCGGTCAGCTCCAGCAGCTGCTCACCGACTCCGGGCTGCACCCCACGAGCGTGCGCGGTGTGCGGGTCTTCGCCGACGTCCTCCCCGGTCAGGCCTGGGAGAGCGACGCCCACACCGGCCAGCACCTGGTCGAGTTGGAACGCACGGTGGCCCAGCATCCCGAACTCGTGGGGATCGCCACTCAGCTGCACGTCATCGCCTCCCGGGACTGACCCGGGAGCAGCCGCACACGGGGAGACGGTGGTGCGCGGGCGGCCCCGCCCCGGGTGGGACAACCGCGCCGACGAGCGTAATCTGAGGTCATGAGCCGACGTCAACTGGAGCGCGGTACCGCACTGCGGGGCAGGGTCTCCGCAGAGGGCATCGTGCCGCTGGGCGCGGACTTCCCCCCGGACGGTTCAGGTCCGGACGCCGACTGCCACATCCTGCACATCGACATGGACGCGTTCTTCGCGAGCGTCGAACGCCTCCGCAACCCCGAAGCGCGGGGAGTCCCCGTCATCGTCGGCGGGACCGGCCCGCGCGGGGTCGTCTCCTCCGCCGACTATCTGGCCCGGCAGAGCGGCGTGCACTCGGCGATGCCGATGGTGCGCGCGATGCGCCTGTGCCCGGAGGCATTGGTCTTCTCGCCCGACGGCAGCGCCTACAAGGAGGCCTCCGAGGCGGTGATGGACATCCTGAGGTCCGTCACGCCACTGGTGCAGCCCCTGTCGCTGGACGAGGCCTTCCTGGACGTCTCCGGGGCACAGCGGCGCCTGGGCGGGCCGGTGCGCATCGCCGCGGCGATCCGCGAGCGGGTTCGCAGGGAACAGCGGCTGACCTGCTCGGTGGGTGTGGCCGCGAACCGGTTCACCGCCAAGCTCGGTTCCACCCACTGCAAGCCCGACGGATTGCTGCTGGTGCCCACCGAGCACGTGCACGGTTTCCTCGACCCCTTGCCCGTGGGCGCCCTGCCCGGGGTGGGGGAGAAGACCGAGCAGGCCCTCACCCGGCTGGGGTTGCGCACCGTCGGCGACCTGGGACGCGTCGAACCCGATCTGCTGCGCCTGGAACTGGGCGACAAGGCCGGCGCCCGCCTGGCCGAGCTCGCCCGCGGCGAGGACCCGAGCCCTGTGACACCCGAGACGCCCGACAAGAGCGTGGGGGCCGAGGAGACCTTCGACAACGACGTCTCCGACACCGAGGAGATCCATCGCGAGTTCCTGAGGCTCTCGGAGAAAGTGGCCCGCCGGATGAGAGCTGCGGGCCTCGTGGGGCGCACGGTGAGCGTGAAACTGCGCCGCGCGGATTTCACCACCATCAACCGCTCACGGACCCTGCAGGAGAGCACCGACGTGGCACGGGAGATCAACACCGTTGCCCGCGAGCTCTACGACGCTGCGGGAATGGAACGGACCCGTCTGCGTTTGATCGGAGTGAGGGTCGAAGGGGTGGAGGCCGCCGAGGGGGCCCACCGCCAGTTGGCCCTCGGGGAGGAGGAAACGGGCTGGCGGGACGTCGAACGGGTGATGGACCGAGTGGCGGACCGGTTCGGGCCCGGAGCGATACAGTCGGCCGTGTTGGCCAAGCGTGACGAAAACGACGTATGATGCGGCAACTTCCGGGCCTTCCGAAGCGTTCTCAGGGTGGGACCGGTAAGGCAGGTAGAAGAGAGGCATGGCAGCCGGTGTTTGCGAAACAGGGCGCGGGTACCGTGATCGTGGTGGGTCAGGTACACACGCAGCTTTTCTTTCCACCATGCGCTATCACATCGTATTCTGGGCATATCACTGATCTAGAGACTGTTCATCAGTACCCGTCCCCCCGAGCGGGGACTGTCGTAGGGAGGCGCCGTGCCGCTCTCTGAACACGAGCAGCGCATGCTCGACCAGATCGAGCGGGCGCTGTATGCCGAGGATCCGAAGTTCGCGAACTCAGTTCGACACACGAACCCCGCGGTCCATTACAAGCGCCGGATCGTCAAGGCCGGCCTCGGGTTCGTCGTCGGGGTCGTCCTGCTGCTGACCGGTCTGCTCCTGGGGGAGATCGTCCTGCAGGTCGGTGTCAGTGTCCTGGGGTTCGTCCTCATGCTGGCCTCCTTCCTGTACGGGGCCAGCGCCTGGCGCAGGGCAGCCGGAGGGGGCGGCGAGGCCGCGATGGTGGCCGAGGAACCCGAGGAGAAGCAGAAGCGCAAGGGCGGCGGTGGCGGCCGTCCCGGGATGATGAACCGCTTCGAGGAGCGGTGGCGCCGTCGTCATGAGGGTGACGAGTAGCTCGAGCAGCTCTCGTCCCGAACCGGCACGGCCTTCGGCACGGTCCCGCCTCCACGCCCAGAGCGCTGCAGTGCCCCGTCCGCGTTCGAGAACCCGCGTTCTCGTCCCCGGACGGGGCACACTTGTGCCCGGCCCCACCGGGGCCCGCCCGTCAGAGACCAGGGGGTCGCGTGCACCGACAACGCCCCCGCAGTCCTCGGGGCATCCGCCAGGACGCTCGGCTCGTGCAGAACCGTGCCCACGGTGCCCCGCAGGTGTCTGGCAGGGGAAGCCCGGGCGCCGCTCCGCCGACTCGTACGCGAGCGCCGACGGGTGTCCGGGGAGCAGCGGAAGCGCCTGAACCGCAACCACGCCAAACGCGCACCCGTCCAGTGCCTCAGGTCCCGCTCCGCCCCGTACAGACCCGCGCCCGCAGCGCCCGGTCTCTCAGGTCGCCGGCAGCGGCGCCGGCCGGGGACGCCGCCACGGCGCGAGCGAACGCGGCAGCAACGCGGCCCGTGTCCGGGCGCCGCGGCCCACTGAGGCCGCCAGGGCCGAGCGCACCGTCCGCAGGTCCTCCCGCATCTGCCCGCCAGCCACGGGGTCGGGCGCGTAGCGCGCCGCTTCCTCGGCCAGCGCCAGGCGCCACAGAGCCCACCGGGCCTCCTCGGGCAACTCCGACCGACCGGCCGTCGCACGCGGGCTCTCCGACAGGTCCCACGCCAGCCCGAGATCCACGTGGGTGTCGCGCACCTCGCGCCAGGCCGCGTGCGCGGCCTGAGCAGGGGCACCGGGCAGTGCCGAACGGCGTGCGGTGCGTACCCATGCCCGCGCCAGGGCGGGCAGCGCCAGCAGGGCCGACGCCGCCAGCACACCGCCCGCGTAGGGCAGCCACGACAGGTCCGGGCCTCCCTCGGAACCCTGTCCACCGCCGACCGCCCCGGAACCGGGGTCCTCCTCCGACTCGGGCGCCGCGCTCTCCTCGTCCGGTTCCTGCGTCTCCTCCGCGTCGGGCCCGTCGGTCGGGGACGGCGACTCATCGGGCGAGGGCGACGGGGACTCCTCGTCCCGCTCACCGGTTCCGGAAGGATCGGCATGCTCGGGCACCGAGGCCGACCCCTGGCCGTTCCCGTCGGCGGGCGTGGGCTCGAACCGCACCCAGCCCGCGCCCTCGAAGTACAGTTCCGGCCACGCGTGGGCGTCCGCGGACGAGACCACCCACCGGTCGCCGTCGGTGCGCTCGCCCTGGGTGTATCCGACCGCCACCCGTGCGGGGATGTCGGCCTGGCGCGCCATGAGTGCCATGGCCCCCGCGAACTGCTCGCAGTAACCGATCCGGTCCTCGAACAGGAAGTGCGCCAGCGGATCGTTGCCCTCCGGCACCTGCGGGGGCTGCAGCGAGTACGTGAAGTCGTCGAAGTGCCCCTGCAGCGCCACCGCCGCCTCGTACGGTGAGCCGGCGTCCTCCGTCACCCGGTCGGTCAGCTCCTGTACCTGCGGGTCCACGTCCTGGGGGACGTCCAGGTGGTCCGAGGCCAACGAGCGCGGTCGCCCGGCATCGGCGAGCTCCTCCGCGGTGGGCTCGTCCACGTTGCTCTCCACGGTGAAACTCAGCCCCGTGGGCGGGTTCCCGGTCGTGAAGAACGTGTGGGTGTCCGGGTCCAGGTGCCACTGGCCGCCCACGTCCACCGACCGCGCCCAGTAGGGCAGGGGCAAGAAGTCCGGCCGGGGCGCCGACGAGCTCATCGACACCTGCGTGGTCGTGGCCGGCCCAGCAGTCTCCGAGGACCACCCCGCCGGCAGGGGGAGGGCCTCGC
>NZ_ANBF01000073.1:36431-63061 GCF_000341025.1 Nocardiopsis salina YIM 90010
TTCTCGCCGTCGAATCGGTCCAGCACGTAGGTACGCAGGTAGTCGGGGTCCTCGGTGTCAGTCCGGTAGGTCAGCACGGTGCTGTCTGAGTCCGATGCGAGCTCCCGCCGCATCGACACCAGCGGGTGTGTCGTGGTCACCACGTCCTCACCGAACCCGGGATGGCTCCCGTCGGCCAGGTCGTAGAACGCGTCCGTGCGCAGTGAGGGCACGGCGAGCGGGAGCGTCACCGCCATGAGCACCGCCGCCGTCCCGGCCAGCGCGGCGGTACCGGCCCGGCGCACACCCGCCAGCACCCGTTCGCCGGGCGCGGGGGAGGGCACCGGGTCCCCCCACGCACGACGGCGGATCCAGGTGTCCACCGCCAGCAGCGCCACGTAACCGGACGCGCACCACAGCGCCTGCCACAGTTCCAGACCGGCCGGATCCACGACCAGGGGCACGGCCATGAGTGTCAGCAGCAGACCGCCGACCATGCCTGCGCACCGCGCCGTCACCGCGAGGAAGTCCGCCACCATCCCGAAGACCGCGAACGTCAGGGCGACGACGAGCGTGAGCCCGGCGTTGGCCGAGACCGGTACGGAGCTCTCGTTGATGGTGGCCGTGCCCTGGGAGAAGAGCTGCACCAGATAGCTCACCGACTGCCCGTTCGGGATCACCCCCAACAGCGCGGTGTGCGGGGCGAACAACGGTGTCACCAGCAGGAACACCAGCAACGCCTGCAGGAACGGCACCGGTGCGGCGTTCCATCCGCTCAGCCGGTACAGCGCGGAGACCGCGGAGGCCGCCGCCATCAGCACCAGCGCGGGCACCCACCACCCGTCGCCGCTCAACAGCGGCGCCAACAGGGGCAGGGCCGTGACCATGCACAACAACGTGGCCGACGGCATCAGTGCTCTCACAGCGGGCCCTCCGTGAACACACGCGGCGCTGCGGCGGTGAGGAGCCCCTCACCGGCCGCGCGCCACAGCTGGGGGAGTCGGTCGGGGTGGGACAGCAACAGCACGTGCCAGCCGCTCGCGGTGAGCACGCGTTCAGCGCCGTGCAGTGCTTCGCCCGAGGACCAGGCCGCCCCGGTGCACAGCACCGCCACCTTGCGCGCCTCGTGTCCGGTGCGGGCGAGCGCGTCCGCCTCCTCGGGGCTGATCGCGCCCAGCACTGCCGTGACCAGGCCGGGGGAGGGGCCGCGCCCCGAACCCAGCGCGGAGATCGCCGGCATCAGGTGGGGGGCGTCGGAGGCCTCGGCCACGGCCAGCCCGTCGAGAATCCCCGAGGCCCCTGAGACCGGCAGGGGGCCGTCGGCCCCGTACAGGTCCAGGTCGTGGCCGTCCTGGAGGCAACGCACCGCCACCGACGCCGCGGTGGTCACGGCTGTCTCCAACGAGGACTCCGCCTGCTCGCCCCGGTGCGCGCCCGTGCGGGTGTCCACCAGCAGGACGCTGTGTTCGCGCTGGTGCTGCTCGTCGCGGCGCACCATGAGCTCGCCGTGCTTGGCGGTCGACCTCCAGTGCACCCGCCGTAGCTCGTCGCCGTGCTGGTACTCGCGCGGAACCGGGTCCTGTTCGCCGATCCCCGCCGATGAACGCAGTGGGGTGTGCTCGCCCTGCGGACCGCCCCGCACCTCCACCGGGGACAGCGGCAGCGCCCGCGGGGTGACCAGCAGTGACGCGGGAGCGTCGACATCGCGGGAGACGCGCACGCATCCCAGCGGATCGCCGATGACCACCCGCAGCGGCCCGATCGGGTATCGCCCGCGCACCTGCGGCTGCACCAGGTACCCCACGTCACGCACCGCCCGCGCACTCAGGTGCCCCACGTCGAAACGGGGCTCCTCACCCAACCGCACCGGCACCGCGTCGGCCAGGGACACCGACGGCACCGGCCACACGGAGGAGGAGTTTCCCACCCGCAGCAGCACACGCGCGCTCTGCCCCGCCTGAACGTGCGGCGGCCGAACAAGGCGGCTCTGCACCACCCGGGAACCGGCGCCGAGCACGGTCAGGGCGGACAACGGGGGTACGGAGAGCAGGAAGACACCGACCCCCACGAGCTCGAACTGCCCGACCACCAGGCCCGCCACGAGGGCGGCCAGGCCGAAGACCAGCATGCAGACGCCTCGTGCGGTGAGGGTTCGTCGCGGGCGCATGGACCCTCTCTCGGGGATCGGGGAGGGGCGCCGGCGCCGGCGCCCCCGGGGTTACTGGGGACCGGGGACCGGAAGGCGGGCCACGATCCGGGACACGATCTGTTCCGGGCTCAGGCGTTCCATCCGCGCCTCCGGGCCGGGCAGCAGCCGGTGGGCCAGCACCGGGACGGCCAGGGCCTGCACGTCGTCGGGGACCACGTAGTGGCGTCCGTCGAGGGCCGCGTGGGCACGGGCGGCGCGCACCAGGTGCAGGGTTGCGCGGGGCGAGGCACCCAGGTGGAGCTCGGGAGCGGTGCGGGTGGCGTTGACCAGGTCGACGACGTAGCGGCGCATCCCGGGTGCCACGTGCACCTGGCGGACCCCGTCGGCGAGCTCGCGGAGTTGGGCGGCGTCGGCCACCGGTGCGAGCGAGTCCAGGGGTGAGTCGGCGCTGTGGGAGTCGATCATGTCCAGCTCGTCCTGCGGAGCCGGGTATCCCACCGAGACACGCGCCATGAACCGGTCCCGCTGCGCCTCGGGCAGGGCGTAGGTGCCCTCCATCTCCCCCGGGTTCTGGGTGGCCACGACCATGAACGGCCGCTCCAGCGCCCGGGTCTGCCCGTCCACGCTGACCTGCCGTTCCTCCATGCACTCCAGGAGCGCTGACTGGGTCTTGGGCGAGGCGCGGTTGATCTCGTCGCCGAGCACGATATTGGCGAAGACCGGGCCCGGGTTGAATTCGAACTCGTGGCGGTCCTGGTGATAGACGCTCACGCCGGTGATGTCGCTGGGCAACAGGTCCGGGGTGAACTGCACCCGCTGCACCGAGCAGTCCACTGCTCGTCCCAGGGCCTTGGCGAGCATCGTCTTGCCCACACCCGGGACGTCCTCGATGAGCAGATGGCCTTCCGCGAGCAGCACCGTCAGTGTGAGGCGCAGGACATCGGGCTTGCCCTCGATGACCGTCTCGATGGCGCTGCGGATACGTCCGGCAGCGGTGACGACGCCGCCGACCTCGGCGCGGACGCCACCCCCCTGGCCGTCGTGCTGTGTGCCGAGTGACACGAGATCCCCCCGATCCCTGTGGCCCCGCCTGGCGGGCGGCCGGTGCTTGCGAACCGAGGCTAGGCCGAATCCGGGCGATTGCAAACCTCGATTGCCGGAATTGGCCGCCGTTGCGGCCCGAGCGGGACGAAGCCCACCGAACGCGGCCGGACCGCCCCCGTGCGCCTCCCGTGCCCCGGTGTCCGCCCTGTGCGTGTGCATCCGCACGATCGCGCACACCCTCCACCGCGCTCCACCCCTATGAACTGCGAAAACCCCGAAACTCACGGCGTTCCCGCGCGACAGGAACTGTTGACCGTGGGGTGGAGTGGAGTAAGGTGGAGCGACGTGGGGGAGGAGGTTCTCCCACACCACCAGGGGCGAGGAGGTGAGCGTGATGTTCCTCGGAACCCATACGCCTCGCCTCGACCCGAAGGGGCGCCTGTTCCTTCCGGCGAAGTACCGCGACGAACTGTCCGGGGGGTTGGTGATCACGAAGGGCCAGGAACACTGCCTCTACGTCTTCCCCGTCGTGGAGTTCGCCCGCCTGACCCAAGCGCTGCGCACGGCGCCGGTCACCGACAAGGCCGTGCGGGACTACAGCAGGATCCTCTTCGCCAGTGCCTCGGACGAGTCGTGCGACAAGCAGGGCCGGGTCACCATCCCGCCCCAACTCCGCGACTACGCGGGGTTGGAGCGCGACTGCGTGGTCATCGGGGCCAACACACGCCTGGAGATCTGGTCCTCCCAGGCCTGGGCCGACTACGAGGCCGAGCAGGAACCGGCCTTCGCCCGTCTGTCGGAGGAGGTGCTGCCCGGGGTGCTGTGAGTCGGCGGGAAAGTCCGCCGAACGCACGGCCCCACGTCGACTCCCTTGCGAGCCGAGGCCGGCCGGGCCTCGCCGAGCACGGCACACACGAGCTGGCGCGACTTCCCCGGTGCCAGGTCGTGAGCGCCACAGCCACCGGAAGGTGGACAATGGCGGCCGTGCTCGGTGGGCCCGGCCGGGTTCGGTCGGGCCACGCGAACACACCGGTGTCCCCGCCCGGCGGGGAGCCGACGACGGGGAGGACGGCACGGAGCGTGGAGGAAGACCACCGCATGGGGGAGACCCGAAGCGACGATCGTCCCGACGGGGACGACGCGGAGCACACCAGTACAGACGGCAGGACCCGGAGCGCCGACCTGGCCGACCGCGTCCGTGCGGCCCGGGAAGGGCTCGACCCCCTCCACGTTCCGGTCATGCTCGACCGCATCGTCGAACTGCTTGCCCCCGCCCTCACCGAACCGGGCGCTGTCCTCGTCGACGGCACCCTCGGCCTGGGCGGGCACTCCGAGGCCCTGCTCAAGGCCTGTCCCGAGATGCGCCTGGTCGGGGTGGACCGCGACACGAGCGCGCTCGAACGCAGTGCCCGGCGCCTGGAGCCCTACGCCGACCGCACCCGCTTCGTGCACACGGTCTACTCCGACATCCCCGGCGCGCTGGACGAGGCCGGGGTGGGCCGCGCTCAGGCGGTCCTGCTCGACCTGGGGGTGTCCTCGCCGCAGCTCGACGAGACCGACCGCGGTTTCGCCTACGCACACGACGCGCCCCTCGACATGCGCATGGACCGCACTCAGGAGCTCACCGCCGCCGACGTGGTCAACACCTACCCGGTCGCCGAGCTCACCCGGGTACTGCGTGTGCACGGCGAGGAGCGCTTCGCTTCCCGTGTCGCACGCGCCATCGAGCGCCGCCGCTCGAAGGGGCCCCTGGACTCCACCACCGAGCTCGCCGAACTGGTCCGCGAGGCGATCCCCGCAGCGACCCGGCGCACCGGCGGCCACCCTGCCAAGCGCACCTTCCAAGGGCTGCGCATCGAGGTCAACGCCGAGCTGTCCATCCTCGAGGACGCCCTGCCGGCCGCGCTCTCACGGCTTGCTGTGGGCGGCCGCATCGCCGTGCTGTCCTACCACTCGCTGGAGGACCGCAGGACCAAGCGCGCACTCGCCGACCTGGCCAAGGACACCACCCCCGCCGACCTGCCCGTACCCCTCCCGGACCGGCAGCCGGAACTCCGCCTCCTGACCCGTGGGGCGGAACTACCGACGGACGAAGAGAACGAACAGAACCCGCGCGCCCGCTCGGCCCGGCTCCGCGCCGCCGAACGTGTGCGCGGGCCTTCGCGGTAGCAGGGAGAGCAGATGAGCACGACGACCACGCGCCGCGGCCCCGCGCGCGAGGGCCGGGGCAGCGCAGCGCCGAGTAAGGGAAAGCCCGCGCGGCCGGCGCCGAAACCGTCGTCCGGGGGGAGCGCCGCGCACCGGTCACGGGCTCCGCGCATCCCCTTCGTCCTGCTCGTGCTGTGCCTGTTGGGTGCGACGCTGATGGGTCTGTTGGTACTGCGCAGTGTCGTGGCCCAGGAGGCATACGCCATCACGAGCCTGCAGTCGCAGAACCGGGAGCTCTCCTACCAGGAACAGCAGCTCCAGGACGAGGTCGCGCACCTGGAGAACACGGACAGGATCGCCGAGGAGGCCGAGGACATGGGCATGGAGCAGGGAGAGGCCCCGCTCTTCCTCGATCCGGACAACGGTGAGGTCATCGGCGGGCAGGGAGGCGCCGAGTGAGCTCGTCCCGCGACCGGCGCCCCCGTGACCCCCGCAGGCCGGGAGCGACGAGCCGTTCGGGCTCGCGTCCCAGCAAGCGTCCCCAGCGTGAACCCCGCCGCCCCGAAGGTGGGACCCGGTCGGGCGGTACCGGACGCCCCGGTGCCGCCCGACCGGGCGCGCGCGACGTGCGCAGGGGCCGGTCCGCGCGGGCCTCGGCCCCGCCGCCCCCGCCGCCGCTGCTGCGTCGCACGTTCCGGCGGGGCGATCCGAAGAAGCGTCTCAAGATCACGGGCGTGCTCATCGTGGTCATCATGCTGCTCTTCGCGGGCCGCCTGACCCAGATCCAGGGGTTCGAGGCCGAGGAGTACGCCGCGGCCGCCTCCGAGCTACGCCTGCAGACCATCGACGTGCCCACCCTGCGCGGGCAGATCACCGATGCGGACGGCAACCCGTTCGCGCTGTCGGTCGAGGTGCGCACGGTCTTCGTCGACCCGGAGGAGATCGAGGAGGACGAACGCGACGAGGTCGTCTCGGAACTGACCGAGCGCTTCGACCTGGAGGCCGAGGAGGTCGCGGCAAAGGTCGACGCCGCACCCAGCCGGTACCAGGTCGTCACCGACGGAGTGCGTCCCGACGACTGGTACGAGTTCCGGGACCTCGGGCTGTCCGGCGTGGGCGCCGAGGTCGACTACGAGCGCGTCTACCCCGACGAGACGGGCGCGGCCGACCTGGTCGGGTTCGTCGGTGCGGAGGGCCACGGCCTGGAGGGGCTCGAGGGGTACCTGGACGAGACCCTCGCCGGCGAGGCGGGCAAGCGCCAGGTCGAGGTCGCCAACGACGGGACGCAGATCCCCATGGCAGGCGGCCTGGTGCGCGAGCCCGAGCCCGGCCAGGACGTGCGCCTGACCCTGGACCGCGACATCCAGTGGCACACCGCCCAGACCTTGGCCGAGCAGGTCGATGCACTGGACGCGGAGGGTGGCAGCGCCATCGTCAGCCGACCCGACGGCGAGGTGTTGGCGATGGCCGACTACCCGACCTACTCCCAGGACGACGTGGGGGAGACCACCGCGGAGGACTGGTCGAACGGGGCGGTCTCCGAGACGTTCGAACCCGGCAGTACCAACAAGGTCATCACCGTCGGTTCGGCGCTGGAGGAAGGAGCGACGACGCCGGAGAGCGTCTTCACCGTTCCGTACTCGCTGCAGTACTACGACCAGACCTTCCGCAACGCCGAGAACGACGGCACCCAGCGGCTCACGGTCAACGGGATCATGGCGCAGTCGAGCAACGTGGGCACCATCAAGGTGGCCGACGAGGTCGGGGCGCAGAACCTGCACACCTACATGGACGCCTTCGGGCTGGGCCAACCGACCGGGCTGGACCTTCCGGGGGAGGAGACCGGTGTGCTGACCGACCCCGACGACTGGTGGGGAACCCAGCTGCCGTCGGTCTCCATCGGCCACGGTCTGTCGGTCAACGCCGCACAGATGGCCTCGGTCTACGCGACCATCGCCAACGGCGGCGAGCGCGTCGACCCCACGGTCGTCGCCGGGACGGTCGACCCCGACGGGGAGTTCACCGCCGCGGAGGAACGCGAGAGCAGCCGGGTGGTCAGCGAGGACACGGCCGAGCAGTTGTCCCTGATGCTGGAGGCGGTCACGACGGACGAGGGCACCGCGCCCCAGGCCCGCATCGACGGGTACCGCGTGGCGGGTAAGACCGGTACCGCGAACCGGATCGATCCGGAGACCGGAACCTACGACGACGGCGGGTACACGGCGACCTTCGCCGGGTTCGCCCCGGCCGACGACCCCGAGATCGTCGTGCAGGTCGTGCTGCACAACCCGCAGAGCGCCTACTACGGCGGCGAGGCGGCCGGGCCGGTCTTCAACGACATCATGAGCTTCGCGCTCAAGTCCGAACGTGTGCCGCCGACGGAGGAGGAGCCGCCCAACATCCGCTTGCAGGAGGACGAGAGCTGAGCCCGTCGGGCGAGGGTGCCGCGCCCTTGCCCGGCCCCGCTCCCGCGTGGTGCCTGCAGCGGCGTCCGGTGCCGGTCGCGTGCACCAGGTGTCCGGGTTCCGACCGGGGAATGCACCCGCACCGTAGCCGGTCGCTCCCCTGCGGGCCGCGCCGGGGACGGGCGCCATGACGAGGGTTCAGGGGGCGGCACGGTCCAGGTGGGCGCGGATCTCCGCGATGTGCTCGGGCCCGGTGCGACAGCACCCGCCCACGAGTACCGCCCCGGCGCGCCACCACTCCACCGCGGCCGCTCCGAACTCGGCGGGCTCGCTCGTGCCCGTCCACCGGCGAGACCCCGCGTCCCACACCTCACCGGAATTGGGGTAGGCCACCGCGTCCATGCCCTCCTCGGCGACCGCGCGCACGAGGGCGGGCACCCGGCTCGGGGCCACACAGTTCACGCCCACCGCCACGAGGGATCCCCCGGCGAACGCGGGCGCCAGCTCGGCCGCCACCTCCCGGAGCGGGGTGCCGTCACTGATGCGGGAATCGTCACGGCACGTCAGGCTCACCCACGCCCGCACGCCCGGCGTCTCGTCCAGCAATCGGCGCAGCGCCCGCACCTCGGGCAGGGAGGGGACCGTCTCGCACGCCATCAGGTCCGCGCCCGAGTCGGCCAGCACTTGCCAGCGTTCCCGGTGCCACCGGTACAGGCCGTCCTCGTCCAGGTCGTAGGAACCGGTGTACTCCGAGCCGTCCGCCAGGAACGCCCCGTAGGGGCCCACACCCGCTGCGACCAGACCCGACCCGTGAGCGTCGCGTTCGGCACGGGCCAGCTCCACCGAGCGCGCCACCACCCGCAACGCCTCCCCCCGAGTCAGCCCGCGGTCCGTCAACGCCGGAACGCTCGCCTGGTACCCGGCGGCGATCGCCACGTCCGCACCCGCCTCGAAGAAGTCCCGGTGTGCGCGCCGGACCACCCCGGGGTCCTCCACCAACAGCCTCGCCGACCAGAGCGCGTCACCGAGGTCACAGCCGTGCGACTCCAAGCGGGTCGCCAGACCGCCGTCCAGGACCAGAGGACGCCCGGACGTGCCCGTCGTGCCCACACCGATCACCCCTTCCGCCCCCACGCTGGGCCCCTGCGTCCCGGAACGGCCCTACTGTCCCGGCAGTCCGACCCACGCACCGGATCCACCCGGACGGTACTCCCCCGGAACCCGGGGCGGGGCTCGGACCCCCGGTAACCTGGACCCCGCTACCGCTCGCGTGAGTGCCTTCGCCGCCAGCGTGGAAATTACCGAGCGGTCCTCGACACCCGTTACCCTCCACACGTGCCACCGGTAATGCGACCTGAACACACTCAACTCCGTCCGCTGTCCGCCCTCGCGACGCTGCTCGGGCCGGACACCACGTTCCTGCGCCCGGACCTGCGCCCCGACACCCCCGAGGAGGCGCCCAGCAGGGAAGTGCACGTACGCGGTATCACCCATGACTCCCGCCGGGCGGGCCCCGGCGATCTGTACGCCGCCCTGCCCGGAACGCGCGCCCACGGCGCCGACTTCGCCGACCAGGTCGCCCGCGCGGGCGCCGCGGCGATCATGACCGATCAGGCCGGGGCGGACAGAGCCGCCGCCACCGGGCTCCCCGTCCTGGTGGTGCCCGACGCCCGTGCCGCGCTCGGCCGCGCCGCCTCCTGGGTGTTCGGCGACCCCGCCGGCGACCTCCTCCTGGTCGGAACCACCGGTACCAGCGGCAAGACCACGGTCACCTACCTGGTCGATTCCGGGCTGCGTGCCGCCGGCATGAGCACCGGCCTGGTCGGAACCGTGGAGATGAAGGTCGGCGACGAGCGCGTCCAGTCCTCCCTCACCACTCCCGAGGCCACCGACCTGCACGGCCTGTTCGCCCTCATGCGCGAGCGCGGGGTCACCTCCGCTGCCATGGAGGTCTCCAGCCACGCCCTCGCCCTGGGCCGGGTCGGTGGAACCCGTTACGATGTCGCGGTCTTCACGAACCTGTCGCAGGACCATCTGGACTTCCACCCCGATCTGCGCGACTACTTCGAGACCAAGGCCCGCCTCTTCACCCCCGAGTACTGCGACATCGCCGTGGTCAACGCCGACGACCGCTTCGGCCGCGCCCTGGTCGACATGGTCGCCGGGGACGGCCGCGTCCCGGTCACCACCTTCGGGGTGGAAGGCTTCACCGACGCCGACCCCTGCGCCGCGATGCCCGCCGACTGGCGCGCCGTCGACGTCCACATGGGCAACACCGGCAGTACCTTCCGGATCGTCGGACCGGGCGGGATGGAGGCCAAGGCGTCGGTCGCCCTGCCCGGCCCTTTCAACATCTCCAACGCCATGGCGGCGATCGTCGGGCTCGTCGAGGCCGGCGTCCCGCTGGAGACCGCCATCGAGGGTGTGGCCGCCGCACCGGGGGTGCCCGGGCGCATGGAACCGGTCGTGGCCGAGGGCAACACCGCCCACCTGCAGGATTTCACCGCCATCGTCGACTACTCCCACAAACCGGGTGCGATCGAGGCGGTCCTGACGGCGCTGAGTGAGACCACCGAGGGACGCGTGCACATGGTCGTGGGCTGCGGTGGCGACCGCGACCGGGCCAAACGCCCGCTCATGGGCGAGGCCGCGGCCCGCCTGGCCGACGAGCTCGTGGTCACCAACGACAACCCCCGCACCGAGGACCCGGTCTCCATCGCCACCGCGATGCTCGAGGGCGTGACGAAGGTCCCCGAGGACCAGCGCGCCCGCGTCAGCGTGGAGTTCGACCGCGCCGCCGCCATCGGCCTGGCCGTGGCCCGTGCCGAACCCGGCGACACCGTGGTCGTGGCAGGAAAGGGCCACGAGACCGGCCAGTACGTCAAGGGCGAGGTCCTGCCCTTCGACGACCGCGAGGTGCTGCGCGGCGCCATCGAGGACCGCCTGCGGGTCAGTGCCCGCGAGCGCCTCGGCGACGCCCTGCGCGACATCCACCGCACACCCTGATCCGCGCGACACACACGCGCTGGAGCAACCCCCGCTCGGGGTGCGGGCCCGGCCCGTACCCCGTACTGTGGCGCACGGATCGCGCCCCGGCCCCCCGAATGCGGTCACGAAGTGGAGCACATTGCTTCACACGGGCCCCGTGAGGACCTCGAACACCCCAACATGTTCTAAGGTAGGTCCGGCAATCGCAGCCCGACACGTGCCGCCCACTGGGGCGCCCACGCACGCGGCACGGGCCGCCGTCGTGGTGAGGCCCGGCGCGTCGCACACGGCATCCGCGGTGCCCATCCCCTGACCTGAAACTCCGGCCGGGTGGCCATCCGCCCTCGCGGCGTCGTGGACCGGGCCTGACATGAGGAGTGGATTTGATCGCGCTCACGCTCGATCGGATCGCTGAGATCACCCAGACCGCTCTCGGCGGATCAGCGCGCCCCGACACCGTCGTCGACGGTCCCGTCGTCATCGACTCCCGACAGGTCGCCCCGGGCGCCCTGTTCGTGGCCCTGGGCGGTGAGCGCGTGGACGGCCACGACTTCGCTGCGACAGCGGTCGGGGCCGGAGCCGCCGCGGTACTGGCCTCGCGACCGGTCGACGAGCCCCATCTGCTGGTGGACGGCGGCGACGACGAGGTCGTCGCAGCCCTGGCCCGCCTCGCCTCCTACGTGGCGCGGCAGCTCGGCGACCCCGAGCGGGGAGCCGAAGCGGCCCAGGTCGTCGGGGTCACCGGATCCTCCGGCAAGACCACCACCAAGGACCTCATCGCGCAGGTCGTGGACCGCACCGGGCCGACCATCGCGCCGGCCGGATCGTTCAACAACGAGATCGGCCACCCGCTCACCGTCCTGCGGGCCGACGGGGGAACCCGGAACCTGGTGCTCGAGGTCGCGGCCCGTGGCATCGGCCACATCGCCCATCTGTGCAAGGTCGCCCCGCCCCGCATCGGCGTCGTCCTCAACGTCGGCAGCGCCCACATGGGTGAGTTCGGCGACCGCGACGCCATCGCCGAGGCCAAGGGTGAACTCGTCGAGTCCCTGCCGCCGGGCAGCGACACCCCCGGCAGGGGCGGGGTCGCGGTGCTCAACGCCGACGACCCCCGCGTGCGCGCCATGGCCTCCCGCACGTCCGCGCGCGTGGTCCTCTACGGCACCGGTGAGGACGCCGACGTGCGAGCCACCGACGTCGTCCTGGGCCGGACCGGAGCCCCGGCCTTCACCCTCGGCCTGGGCGGGCGCAGTGCACGGGTGAACCTCTCGCTCGTGGGCGCCCACCAGGTCCACAACGCACTGGCCACCGCAGCGGCCGCCGCCGAGCTCGGGATGGACATCGACGAGATCGCGCGCGCACTCGGGGAGGCCACCCCCGTCAGCCGCTGGCGCATGGAGGTCGCCGAGCACGGGGGCAAGACCTTCGTCAACGACGCCTACAACGCCAACCCCGAGTCCATGCGGGCGGCGCTGACCACACTGGGAGCCCTGGCCGAGGGCCGCCGCTCCATCGCCGTGCTCGCCCACATGGCCGAACTGGGCGAGGACGGCGACCGGGCGCACGAACGCATCGGGGCCCTGGCCGCCGAAACCGGGGTGGCGCACCTGGTCGTGGTCGGCGAACAGGCCCGGGGCATCGCCGCCGGGGCCGAGCGCGCCGCAGCCGACGGGCACTGGCAGGGTGAGAGCATCCGGGTTCCCGACGCCGAAGCGGCCGCCGCCGCGCTGCGCGAACGGATGCGTGCAGGAGACGTCATCATCGTGAAGGGATCGCGCGTGGCAGCGCTCGAAAAGGTTGTCGACCTCATCACCGAGGAGGATGCCCAGTGATCGGCATCTCCCTGGCGGCGGCGCTGTCGCTGATCGTCTCCATGGCGCTCATGCCGTCGCTGATCAATCTCCTGTACAGGTTCAAGTTCGGTCAGGAGGTCCGCGACGACGGCCCCGAGGGGCACAAGACCAAACAGGGCACGCCCACCATGGGCGGCGTCGTCATCATCCTGGGCGCCGTCGTCGGTTACTTCGGGGCCCATGCGGTGATGCTCCTGACGGGAACGGGGGCGGGCCCCACGGTCTCCGGCCTGCTCGTGATGTTCCTGTTCGTCGGGATGGGCTGTGTCGGCTTCCTCGACGACTTCATCAAGATCTACAAGCGCCGCAGCCTCGGACTGCGCAGCGGCGCCAAGATGGTCGGGCAGGCCGTCGTCGGCGTCGGCTTCGCCTACGGCGTCACCCAGTTCCCCAACGGCTACGGCTACACCCCCGCCGCCCCCCAGCTGTCCTTCCTGCGCGACTTCGGGCCGCCCCTGATGATCGGCCTGTTCGTGCTGTGGGCGCTGTTCCTCATCGTGGGCTTCTCCAACGCCGTGAACCTCACCGACGGTCTGGACGGTCTGGCCACCGGCGCGGTCATCCTGTCGCTGGTCGCCTACATCATCATCGGGAACTGGCAGCTGCGCCAGTCCTGCGTCGAAGCGCTGACCGCCAACTGCTACCAGGTCCGCGACCCCCTCGACCTGGCCGTGGTGGCCGCCGCCGTACTGGGCGCCTGCATCGCGTTCCTGTGGTTCAATGCCCCGCCCGCCAAGATCTTCATGGGGGACACCGGTTCGCTGGCGTTGGGCGGCCTCATCGTGGGTCTGGCCATCACCACCCGCACCCAGCTCCTGCTGCTGCTCATCGGCGGCCTGTTCGTCATCATCACCCTGTCGGTGATGGTGCAGATCACGTCGTTCCGCTTCACCGGGAAACGCATCCTCCGCATGGCGCCCCTGCAGCACCACTTCGAGCTCAGGGGCTGGGCCGAGACGACGATCGTGATCCGTTTCTGGATCATCCAGGGGCTGTTCGTGGCCACGGCCATCGGGCTGTTCTACCTGGAATGGATGCCGAGGTAAGGGCATGGCGAACGAGACTTCCGAGACCCCGAACAACCACGTCGGTGCCGATCTGGACGGGCGCCGGGTGTGCGTGGCCGGTCTGGGCGTGTCCGGCCCCCCGGTGGCCCGTGCCCTGCTCTCCCGCGGTGCGCACGTCACCGTGGTCGACGGCCGCGACGACGACACCGCCCGCGCCCTGGCCGCGCAGCTCACCGCGGAGGGCGCCGAGGTCGTGCTCGGCTCCACCCCGTTGCCCGAGGACTGCGACCTGGTCGTCACCTCCCCTGGATGGCGCCCCGACTCGCCTCTGCTCCTGCGGGCCGTGGAGGCCGGTGTGGAGGTCATCGGTGACGTCGAACTGGCCTGGCGCCTGCGCCCGAACCACCAGGTGTGGCTGGCGGTGACCGGCACCAACGGCAAGACCACGACTGTGCGCATGCTCGAGTCGATGCTGCGTGCCGACGGGCGCGACGCCCTGGCCGTGGGAAACGTCGGAACCCCGATCATCGACGCGGTCCTGCCCGACGAACAGGGCCACGTGCACGACGTGCTCGCGGTGGAGCTCTCCAGCTTCCAACTTCACTGGTCCAACACCGTGCGCCCCTACGCCGCCGCCGTGCTCAACGTCGCCCCCGACCACCTCGACTGGCACGGTGGACTCGACCCCTACGCCCGGGCCAAGGGCCGTGTCTTCGCGCGCGGGACCACCCGTGTGGTCAACACCGCCGACGAGTGGTCGGTGGGCCTGGCCGACGAGGAGGGAGACCCCCACACCCCCGCGATCGGACTGCGCCTGGACACCCCGCGCCCCGGTGAGCTCGGCGTCGTCGAGGACCTGCTCGTGGACCGGGCGTTCGTGCCCGATCCCGTGCGCGGTGCCGAGGAGCTGGCCTCCCTGGGCGACGTTCGCCCGGCCGCCCCGCACAACGTCGCCAACGCCCTGGCCGCGGCCGCCCTGGCCCGCTCCATCGGGGCGGCGCCGGGGTCCGTGCGTGCCGGCCTGCAGGCCTTCGAACCCGAGCCGCACCGCATCTCCCACGTCGCCTCCGTCGCCGGTGTGGACTACGTCGACGACTCCAAGGCCACCAACCCGCACGCCGCCCTGGCCTCCCTGCGTGCCTTCGACTCCGTGGTGTGGGTCGCCGGCGGACTGCTGAAGGGCGCCGAGGTGGACGGCCTGATCGACGAGGCCGCCGAACGCCTTCGCGCCGCAGTGCTCGTCGGTGCCGACCGTGCACAGATCCGCGAGGCCCTGGCCGCGCGCCTGCCCGACCTGCCCGTGGTGGAGATCGCCGGTCCCGCCGAGGGCGCCCCGGCCGAGCACGGTGTCATGGATGCCGTGGTCGCCCAGGCCGCTGCGCTGGCCGGTGAGGGCGACACCGTCCTGCTCGCACCGGCCGCCGCATCCATGGACATGTTCGTCAACTACCACGAGCGCGGTGACCTCTTCACGGAGGCGGTCGAGCGACTGCTCTGAGTGATTACTCGGGCACCTCCGGTCACCGTCCGGTGTGCGGACCCCGGTGGTGTGCGCACTACCACTCCCACCGCCGCCGAAGATGGCCAACACGCGGGAAATGTCCACGGTTCCCGACCCGCCGGTACGCCACTATTGAGGCGCGAATCGTGCGGAGGGTGCGGGATGGCAACGACGGCGGCGGCCCCGGGGCGGACCGGGGCACCGAAAAAGAAGAAGCAGGGCAAGGACAGCGGGCGGGAACGCCCGCTGTGGCATGAGTGGACCCGTTCGCTCAACCGGCCCCTGACCTCCTACTACCTGATCCTGGCCTCGAGCCTGCTGCTCATCGGGCTGGGCCTGGTCATGGTGCTGTCCTCGACGATGGTCGACTCCATCACCGAGACCGGGTCGGCCTTCTCCATGTTCCAGCGCCAGCTCGCCTCGGCGGCGGTCGGGCTCCCGCTGATGCTGCTGGCGGCCCAGGCCCCCGTGTGGATCTTCCGGCTCATCGGTTACCCGGCGATGATCGTGTCGGTGGCGCTGTTGCTGCTCACCGTCTTCCACGGCACCGAGGTCAACGGCGCCATGCGTTGGTTGGAGGTCGGCGAGTTCCGTATCCAGCCCTCCGAGCCGGCCAAGCTCGCCTTCGCCCTGTGGGGCGCCAACATCCTCGCGCGAAAGGACGAACTGCGCGAGCTCACCGAATGGCGGCACCTGCTCATCCCGCTGCTGCCCGGGTGCGGTCTGCTGACCATGCTCGTGCTGCTCGGCTCCGACCTGTCCACCAGCCTCGTGCTGCTGCTCATCTTCCTCGCGCTCCTGTGGGTGGCCGGTGCGCCGGGCAAGCTCTTCGTGGCCATGTTCGGGCTGGTCATGGCGCTGGCCGCGATCGTCATCGCCATCGAACCCTTCCGGATCGAGCGTGTGACCGCATTCCTCGACCCCGAGGCCGACCCCGGCGGTGACGGATACCAGTCCCTGCACGGCCTGTACGCTCTCGGAACCGGCGGTCTGCTCGGTGTGGGCATCGGGGCCAGCCGCGAGAAGTGGGGCTTCCTGCCCTTCGCCGAGTCCGACTTCATCTTCGCGATCATCGGCGAGGAGTTCGGGCTGCTCGGAACCGTCGTGGTCCTGGGCGTCTTCGGTGTACTGGGTTACGCCGGGCTCCGGGTGGCCATGCGTGTCAAGGACCCCTTCGCCCGCCTGGCCGCCGCGGGCATCGTGACGTGGATCATCGGGCAGTCCATGATCAACATCGCCGCCGTCATCGGTCTCGTCCCGGTCACGGGTATCCCGCTCCCGCTGGTCTCCTACGGTGGATCCTCGCTGATCCCGACCATGATCGCGCTCGGGATCCTGCTCGGGCTCGCCCGATCCGAACCCCAGGCGGCCAGGGCGCTGGCCGCCCGCGGACCGAGTCGGGTCCAAAGGGCTCTAAGCTGGCTGGGTCTGGACAAGACGTCCGCCCCCACGGACGAACGGGCCGCGGCGACGTCGTCCGGGCGCACCACTCGCGCCCCGCGCAGGCCGGGCACGCGTGGAACCAAGACAACGGTCAAGCACAGCAGCGGACCGGTCCCGGCGGGTGACCGGCCAAGGAGGAATAGGCGACGATGAGGGTAGCCCTCGCCGGAGGCGGCACGGCCGGGCATATCGAGCCCGCACTCTCCCTTGCGGACGCGCTGCGGCGCATCGACCCCAACACGGAGATCCTGTGCCTGGGGACCGAGCGGGGACTGGAGAACCGCCTCGTGCCCATGCGCGGCTACGAGCTCGGTCTGATCCCCGCGGTCCCCCTGCCCCGCAAACTCACCCCCAGGCTCCTGACCGTTCCGGGCAAGCTCGCCGGAGCACTCAGCGCCGCCGGTGAACAGCTCGACCGCATCCAGGCCGACGTCATCGTGGGCTTCGGCGGCTACGTGGCCACCCCCGGGTACCTGGCCGCCCGCCGCCGGCGCATCCCCATGGTCGTGCACGAGGCCAACCCGTTGCCCGGGCTCGCCAACCGGCTCGGTGCGCGCCTGACCCCGCACGTCTACACCGGACATCCCCACACGCAGATCCGCAACGGCCGTTTCGTCGGGATCCCGTTGCGCGGGCAGATCTCCTCCCTCGACCGCCTGGCCATGGGCGACAAGGCCCGCGCCTACTTCGGCCTGCGCCCCGACCTGCCCACCCTGCTCATCTTCGGCGGGTCCCAGGGCGCCCAACGCATCAACGAGACCGCCTTCTCCGCGGTCCCGGCCTTCGCCCGCGCCGGGGTCCAGGTCCTGCACGTGGTCGGCCCCAAGAACGCCGACGAACCCCAGGACCTCACCCAGGACGGCGTTCCCTACGTCGCCGTGCCCTACGTCGACCGCATGGACATGGCCTACGCCGCCGCCGACGTCGCCATGTGCCGCTCCGGTGCGATGACCTGTGCCGAGCTCACCGCCGTGGGCCTGCCCGGCGCGTTCGTGCCGCTGGCGATCGGCAACGGTGAGCAGCGCCTCAACGCCGAGCCCATCGTCCAGGCCGGCGGCGGTGTCATGATCGACAACGCCGACCTGTCCACGGACTGGATCACCGGCGAACTCATACCCATGCTCACCGACACCGACCGGATCGTCTCCATGTCCGAGGCCGCCGCCCGGATGGGCCGCCGCGACGCCGACATGGAGCTGGCCCGCGAGGTGATGGCCATCGCCCGCGGTGACAAGCCCACACCCGAGATGCACGTCTCCGAGGACGACTTCGACGAGGAGTTCCAGGACGACGGGAAGGACGCACGATGAGCCTGGTCCGGCCGACCGACCCGGTCCCTGTCGACAAGCTCGGCCGCACCCACTTCATCGGTCTGGGCGGGGCCGGTATGTCCGGCATCGCCCGTGTCCTGCTGCAGTCGGGCGCCGAGGTCTCCGGCAGCGACGCACGCGACAGCGACACCCTGCGTGAGCTCGAGCAGATGGGCGCCGACGTCCACGTGGGCCACGCTGCCGAGAACCTGGGGCCGGCCGACACCCTCGTGATCTCCTCGGCCATCCGCGAGGACAACCCCGAGCTCGTCGAGGCCCAGCGCCGCGGCCTGCGCATCCTGCCGCGCGCCGCTGCCCTCGGGGCGCTGCTCCTGGGCCGCGAGGGCATCGCGGTCTCGGGCACCCACGGAAAGACCACCACCACCTCGATGGTCACCGTGGTCCTGCAGCACCTGGGCGCCGAGCCCGGATACGTCATCGGCGGCAAGCTCGTCACCACCGGCCTCGGCGCGGACGCCGGGATCGGCGGCCCCATCGCGGTGGAGGCCGACGAGAGCGACGGCTCCTTCCTCATGCTCTCGCCGAAGATCGCCGTGGTCACCAACGTCGAGGCCGACCACCTCGACAACTACAGCGGTCTGGACGAGATCCATGCCAACTTCGCCTCGTTCGTCGACCGGGTCGAGCGCACCCTGATCGTGGGCATCGACGACCCGGGGGCACGCAGCGTCGCCGAACTGGGCCGCGAACGCGGCAAGCGGGTGCTGACCTACGGGGAGGCCCCCGAGGCCGACTACCGGGTCTCCGACATCCGGGCCCGCGGGTTCACCACCGAGTTCACCCTGCACACCGCCGAGAACGACCCCATCGTGGGACAACTCGCCGTTCCGGGCCGCCACAACGTGCTCAATGCCGCGGCGGCCGTGGCGGGGGCCNNGGTCGAGGGCATCGCGGACTTCGCCGGCGCGTCCCGCCGCTTCGAGCTCAAGGGCGAGGGCGCCGGGGTCGGTGTTTACGACAGCTACGCCCACCACCCCACCGAGATCGAGGCCGACCTGCACGCCACCCGTGCGGCTCTGGAGTCCTTCGGCGAGCAGTCACCCGAATTGGCCGGCGGCCGGGTCGTCGCGGTGTTCCAGCCGCACCTGTACAGCCGCACCCGGTTCTTCGCCGACGAGTTCGCCGCCGCCCTGGACCTGGCCGACGAGGTCGTGGTCATGGAGGTCTACGCCGCTCGCGAGGACCACGACCCCGAGGTCACCGGCGAGCTCATCACCTCCCGCATCGACCGGGAGGGTGTGTGGTACGTGCCCGGCCGCGAGGCCGTGGTCCGCAAGGCCGCCGAGCTCGCGCGCCCCGGCGACATCGTGCTGACCATGGGCGCCGGCGACATCACCGAGCTGGGCCCGCACATCGTCGAGGCCCTGGCCGAGAGCACCGAGCCGGGGGAAGCCACCCCGGCCTGACCCTCGTCCCGGGCACGCCCCCGCCGTCGTGGTCGGGGCGCGCCCGGCCTCGTCAGCACACCCCTCCGGTCGCTCGCGTGGTGGGGTGGTCGGGCCAGGCGTGCGTGGACGACGGGAGTGTGGAGAGTGGGCACCGAGCCGAAGGAGACCGAGCCCGGCAGGACGGCTGAGGCCGGTAAGGGCACCTCCGCCGGGAGCAGGCCGAGCAAGGCCGAGGCCCGTAAGCAGAAGAAGGCGGACAAGCGCAAGAAGGCCGCCGCGGCCGAGGGTTCCACCAGGACAGGGGCCGGCCGGGCGGGTTCCGGCACCGAGCCGAAGGACGCGGCCGCCGGCGGGNGTCGCCCTGCTCGTGGTCGGTCTCGTCTGCGTGGTCACCTGGGTGCTGCTCGGATCACGCCTGCTCGTGGTGCGCGATGTCTCCGTCGAGGGACTGGAACGCGTTCCCGAACAGGAGGCCGTCCAGGCCGTGGGAGTGGACACCGGAACCCCGCTGATCCGTGTCGACCTGGGTGCCGCCGAGGGACGCGTCGCCGACCTCGAACTCGTCGAGCAGGTCGACGTCACCCGCAGCTGGCCCGCCACCCTGAGCGTGGAGGTGGCCGAGCGCCGGCCGGTGCTCGCCGTACGCGTGGGGGAGGGGTACCGGCTCGTCGACGGTGACGGGATCCGCATCGAGGACTCCGACACCCGCCCCGGGGCCCAGCCGCTCGTACGCGTGACCGGCGAGGTCGAGGGCAATGCCGGGGTGCGCGCCGCCGCCGACATCGTCGAGGCCGCCCCCGATTCCCTCCTTGCGCAGATGCAGCTCATCGACGCCTCCGAGGGCGGGGAGATCACCGTCCAGCTCGCCGACGGCTCCACCGTGGAATGGGGAGACGCCTCCGACACCGAGGACAAGAGCGACGTGCTCCGCGTCCTCATGGGCGAGCACCCTCCACAGGACGGGCAGGTCTACGACGTCTCCAACCCCGAGCTCGCCATCGTCAAGTGAAGGCCGAACCACTCCGAGCCCAAGAAAACGGACGCTCCGGGAAAAGCGGGACACGGGGGAACGGTCGCCCGTGTTCGCTCGGGGCGCCGTCCACCCCATTCGTGGTGTTGGACATTCGGGACGCGACGCGCCGGGTCGGCGCTTGGCTTCCTCGTGTTATGCGCCGTTAGGCTGATGCCGTGATCGGTTGCCCGTGGTCGGCGGCCCGCTTACTGTCGGGAGCACAATCACGGTCAACTGAGCAGCAAGACACGCTTGTCGGGGTACTTGGGAAACGTTCCGTTCCATCACAGGGTGGACCACATCACCGAACGGTGGTGCCGGACCGGATCCGAAGGCCCCGGGGACCCGGAGTCTTCCGCGGGCACTCGCCCACGGTCCCGGGAACCCGAACGCACACTGTAGAACCGGATGCCGGACCGGCCCGAACACCCGGCGGTACACACCCGTCGGACACGGTGCCGGACAGGCACATTGCGAGCGGAAAGGCCCCTCGTCGTGGCAGCACCGCAGAACTACCTCGCGGTCATCAAAGTCGTCGGCATCGGCGGCGGCGGTGTCAACGCCGTCAACCGAATGATCGAAGAGGGGCTCAAGGGCGTCGAGTTCATCGCGATCAATACTGATGCCCAGGCGCTGTTGATGAGCGATGCCGACGTCAAACTCGACGTCGGCCGTGAACTCACCCGCGGCCTCGGCGCCGGAGCCAACCCCGACGTGGGTCGAAAGGCGGCCGAGGACCACCGCGAGGAGATCGAAGAAGTCCTCAAGGGCGCCGACATGGTCTTCGTGACCGCCGGGGAGGGCGGTGGTACCGGGACCGGGGGCGCCCCGGTCGTGGCCAACATCGCCCGTTCCCTCGGAGCTCTGACCATCGGCGTGGTCACCCGGCCCTTCGGTTTCGAGGGTAAGCGACGGGCCACCCAGGCCGAGTCCGGCATCGCGATGCTCAGGGAGGAGGTCGACACCCTGATCGTCATCCCGAACGACCGGCTCCTGTCGATCTCCGACCGCCAGGTCAGTGTGCTGGACGCCTTCAAGGCGGCCGACCAGGTCCTGCTCTCCGGTGTCCAGGGCATCACCGACCTCATCACGACGCCGGGGCTGATCAACCTCGACTTCGCCGACGTCAAGTCGGTGATGTCCGGAGCAGGATCCGCACTCATGGGGATCGGATCGGCACGCGGGGACGATCGCGCGGTCGCGGCCGCGGAAATGGCGATCTCCTCACCCTTGCTTGAAGCCAGTATCGACGGGGCGCACGGGGTCCTGCTCTCCATCCAGGGCGGGTCCGACCTGGGCCTCTTCGAGATCAACGAAGCCGCACAGCTGGTCGCCAACTCTGCGGCGCCCGAGGCCAACATCATCTTCGGTGCAGTCATCGACGACGCGCTGGGCGACGAGGTCCGGGTGACGGTGATTGCGGCCGGCTTCGACGAACCCGAGGTCACCGGTCCGGTCGTGCGGGAGCACAAGCCGGTGGACCCTCCTGAGGCCGACGCCCCCAAGGCGGGCATCACGTCCGGTCGGGGGGAGCCGTCCGCCACGGCGAACCGTCCCACCGCGGGCGCGAGCGGGACGTCGGCCAGCAGCACGCCCTGGATCTCCGGGACGGCCCGCACCGAGCGGCGCGAGTCCGCCCCGGCATCCGGGCCCGATCCTGCACAGGAGCGGCCGAGCCGGCCCGCGCAGCCCGTCCAGTCGGAGCGGACCGCCAAGCCCCGGCCCGCCGAGCCGGTCAGGACAGAGCCGAGCCGTCCGGTTCAGCGGACCCCGGTCGACCCCGACCCGGAGCCGGAACCCGAGCCCCAGGACGGGACACCTGTCCCGCCGTGGACCCGGAGCCCGGAGCCCGAACCGGCAGCCGAGCCCGAGCCTTCGGCCCGGGAGCCCCACGAGGCCCCGCTCTCCCACGGTGGGCCCGCCCCGCGTGAGGAGAGGGAGCCCGAGCCCGTGGAGGAATCCGTCGAGGAGTCCTCCGACCGGCGCGAGGAGCAGCCCGGACACATCCAAGCGGTCTCCGACAGCTCCGCCGAACGCAGGGAGTCCTCCACGCCCCGCCGTCGGGTCATCTTCGACGACCCCGACGACCTGGACGTGCCGGAGTTCCTGAAGTAGCTCTCCGACGCCCGGATACCATCGACGTGTCAACCGGCCCCGCCCGATGTGGCGGGGCCGTTCACCGTCCCGGGGTGCCCCGTTCCCCGGTCAGGGAAGGACAGCAGGCACACCGATGGGAAACGTCGTCGATCTCGGCCACGGAGTCCGGGCCGCCGTCACCGAGCGCGCCGGCGGTGTGAGCGCCGCACCGTACGACTCGCTCAACATGGGCCTGGGCTCCGGGGACGAGCGGGGGGCCGTCCTGGCCAACCGCAGCACCGCTGCTGCCGGGCTCGGCTTCGACGCCGACCGTGTCGTGTGGATGAACCAGGTGCACAGCTGCGACGTGCTGCTCGCCGATGCCCCAGGCGGGGTCGGGACCTGCGATGCCGTCGTGACCACCCGCCCCGACCTGGTCCTCGCCTCTCTGGCCGCTGATTGCCTCCCGGTGCTGGCCGCCGACGGGGAGGCGGGTGTGCTCGGCGCGGCCCACTCCGGGCGCCTGGGAACCGCCGGAGGGGTCGCGGTGCGCCTGGTCGAGGAGATGGTGCGCCAGGGCGCCCGGAGGGACCGCATCAATGCCTTCCTCGGCCCCACGATCTGCGGTTCCTGTTACGAGGTCCCGCCGGAGATGCAGGCCGAGACCGCCCGTCTCGCGCCCGAGGCCGCCTCCACGACCCCGCAGGGCACCACGGGGGTGGACATGCTCGCCGCCGTGACCTCACAGCTCCGCGGGGCCGGTATCGGCCACCTGGAGGCCGACGGGCGCTGCACACTCGAGAGCCCCGAGTTGTTCTCCCATCGCAGGGGAGCACCCACCGGGCGCTTCGCCTCCTTCATCTGGCGCGGCTGAGCCGACCGTCACCCGGCCCCGGTGCTCCTGGGCCGGGAGCTCGCGCTGCCCCGCCCCTGATGGCGGACTGCGGCGCCACACAACGACCCGAGAAGAGGTACCGACGCCGTGACACAGACCGATCCCGAGCGCGTCGAGCAGGTCCGTGCCAACCTCCTGGCCGCACGGTCCAGGATCGAGGCCGCCTGCACCGCTGCCGGACGCAGCCCGGACGAGGTGTCCCTGATCGCGGTGACCAAGACCCATCCCGCCAGTGATGTGCGCATTCTCGCCTCTCTCGGAGTGGCCGACGTGGGGGAGAACCGCGACCAGGAGGCTGCACCCAAGGCCGAGGCCACCGCCGACCTCGACCTGACGTGGCACTTCGTGGGCCAGCTCCAGAGCAACAAGGCACGTTCCGTGGCCGGATACGCCGACTACGTGCACTCGGTGGACCGCGCCAAGCTCGCCCGTGCGCTGGGCAAGAGCGCGGCGGAGGCCGGGCGCGAGCTCACCTGCCTGGTCCAGGTCAACCTCGACGAGGACTCCCGCGCCGGCGTCATCGGCCCCCGCGGCGGTGTGGACCCCTCCGACACGCTCGAGCTGGCCGACCGTGTCGAGGAGCAGGACGCACTCTCGATCGGCGGTGTCATGGCGGTCGCACCGCTCGGGGGTGACCCCTCGGCCGCCTTCGCACGCCTTTACGAGGTGGCCTGCCGGGTACGCGATCGTTACCCTCGGGCCACGGTGATCTCTGCGGGTATGAGTGGTGACCTCGAGTCCGCGGTTGAGCGAGGAGCAACACACCTACGCATCGGTACGGCGTTGCTCGGAGCTCGGTAACCGATCGTGGGGTAATGTCCCCACATGGACCTTGGAGCCCGTCTGAGGAGTTCGCCCTGATGAGCGAACGGCCCACCCAGCAGGGGTTGGCGGGCAGTACAGAGGATGTCGGGTGCGGTGAAGACCGCGGGGACGACGGAGGACATGGGATGGCCGGCGCAATGCGCAAGATGGCGGTCTACCTCGGCCTCGTGGAGGACGACCGTTACGATCACCGCTATGCGGACGAATATGATGAGTTCGACGATTTCGACGAGGTCGTGGACGAGCAGCGTGACCGTGACGCAGTCGTTCCGCGAGAAGAGGGAACACGAGGCGAGGACGTGACCGACACCGGCGACTACCTGGGAACGGGTGACCGACGCGGTGGAACGACCACGACCGCCTCGATGGCAGACCTCGCTCGAATCACAACGCTCCATCCGCGCACGTACAACGAGGCGCGTACGATCGGAGAACACTTCCGGGAAGGCACTCCGGTGATCATGAACCTGACCGAGATGGTCGACAGCGACGCCAAGCGTCTCGTCGACTTCGCGGCTGGTCTGATCTTCGGTCTGCATGGCAGTATCGAACGCGTGACCAACAAGGTGTTCCTGCTGTCCCCGGCCAACGTCGAGGTGACCGCCGAAGACAAGGCGCGGATCGCTGAGCGAGGGTTCTTCAATCAGAGCTAGACCATCACATTTGTCCAGAGATTGGGTCGAGGAACGACCGTGAGTTACGTCCTGTCCGTGCTGCTCATCGCGCTCCAGCTGTTCGTGTTCGTGCTGATCGCGAGAGTGGTCCTGGAGATGGTCCAGTCCTTCTCCAGGACGTGGCGCCCCACCGGGTTCGTGCTCGTGCTCGCCGAGGTCGTCTACACGATCACCGACCCACCCCTGAAGTTCCTCCGTAGGTTCATCAAGCCGGTGCGGTTGGGGGGCATTGCACTCGACCTGAGTGTCCTGGTCCTCTTCATCATCGTGTGGATCCTCATGAGCTTCATCGGGGCACTGCAAGTCGCTTAGGGACCTGACCCGAGGACGAATCAGCAGCCTCGGGTTCCGTTATGTGGTCTTGGTCATGATCTGGATTGCCGTAAGGTCACGATCAGGTAGCGTCCCTACGGACAGACTCCAAGCGCGCCAAGGAGACGAACATGCCGCTGACACCCGCCGATGTGCGGAACAAGCAGTTCAGTACCACCCGGCTTCGACCGGGCTACGACGAGGAGGAGGTCGACGCCTTCCTCGACGAGGTCGAGTCCGAGCTCGACCGCCTCATCCAGGAGAACGAGGAGCTGCGCGGTAAGCTGGCCGAGTGCCTGCGGGGCCAGGTGCCCAACGCCGGCATGCAGGACTTCCAGCAGCCGCAGGAGCAGCAGCAGGCCGCCCCCGAGCAACCCCCGCAGCCCGAACCCGCCGCCCCGCAGCCCCAGGCCCAGGCCCAGGCCCAGGCCGCCGAGCCCCAGCAGCAGGCTTCCCAGGCCCCCGTTCCCCAGATGCCGGCCGGAATGACCGGTGCCAACCTCGCCATGGGCGGCGAGGAGAACATGGACACCGCCTCCCGCATCCTGGCCCTGGCCCAGCAGACAGCCGACCAGGCGATCTCCGACGCGCGCCGCGAGGCCGACGAGACGCTCGGCCGTGCCCGTCACGAGTCCGAGGACATCCTCGGCAAGGCCCGCCACCAGGCCGACCAGATCATCGGTGAGGCCCGCGCCCGCTCCGAGAACCTGGACCGTGACGCCCAGGAGCGCCATCGCCAGGTCATGGGCAGCCTCGTTCAGCAGCGTGAGGAGCTCGAGCACAAGGTCAACGTGCTCAAGGACTTCGAGCGCGAGTACCGCAGCCGTCTGAAGGACTACTTCGAGCGGCAGCTCAACGAGCTCAAGAACGAGGAAGAGAAGGCCAAGTCGGCCGACATCAACCCGAACACCACGGGTGGTTTCCAGACCATGGGCCCGCAGTCCGGCGCCAACCCGGGCATGCAGCAGCAGCCCAACCCCGGCGCCAACCCGTTCGGTCAGCCCGAGCCGGCCCAGCCCGGCGGTTACCACCCCGGTGAGGCCCCGCACGAGCGGCGCTGACACCACCACCGACGGCCGTGACGACAGCGGTCAGTTCGGCTCCGAACAAGTGAAGACTCCGGTACGACACGTGTAAAGGCCTTGGTCGACCCGTGATCCTCAGCATCCTTGCGACCGTGGCGGTCCTGGCGGCGATCGTCGTCATGCTGTCCGCCCTGGTGTTCGCCGAGACCGTCCTGGTGTACATCTCACTGGGCCTCGGTGCCACGAGCGTCCTCCTCCTGATCGGCGCTCTCGTGCAGCAGAGGTACGGCACGACCAGACCGGAAGCCGACATCTCCGGGACGGACGGGTTGGGGAAGTCGTCCGTCCCCGTGACAGAGGCAGGTGCCCTCGCGACGGGGGCCACTGCTGTGGGTTCCGGGCCCGCCACCACCGGACCGGAGGACACCAGGCGCGTGCCCGCACCGGCCGACGAGCCGGTGCGGGATGCCTCCGTGCCGGGCGCTGTCCCCGAGGAAGAGGCCCCCGAGCACGGCACGGACCACGTGCCCGCCCCGGCCGGAACCCCAGCCGAGGAGACGACCCCCGCCCCTGCC
>NZ_ANBF01000074.1 GCF_000341025.1 Nocardiopsis salina YIM 90010
AGAACGTCCCCTTCTCCGCCAGCGTCCGCTCAGCGGACGAGGAGCAGGAGGAGCGCGACCCCGCCCCCCAGATTTCCGATCCCGCCGAGGACACCGGACCCGAGCCCGAGTCCGGGACCGACGAGGACGACGTCCCCGCGCCCGAGCAGGTCGAGCCCGACGAGGCTCCCGCGACGGCGCACGCCGCTGAGGACGAACCGGTCCAGGACGAGGCCGACGACGAACCCGCCGAGGTCGGCGAAACCGAGAACGAGGCGATCGTCCCCGCCGGTGACGGCGAGGAACTCTCCGCCCACGACGAGGCCGCAGAGGAGGGCTCGGTCGAGCCCGAGCCGGCCGAAACGCGCGGTTCCGGGGTCGACGAGGACATCTCCACCGGGGGCACGGTCGACGAAGAAGCCGTGACCGACAGCGAGTCCGAGGCCACCACGGACGACGCCCCCATGACGGTCGACACAGGATCCGGCGTCGACTCTGCCGACGACGCTGTCGCGGTCGAGCCCGCCGACGACTCGGCTGGCGTCTCGGACGACGGGGGCGAGGTCCAGGGCGATGCGGAAGTGACTGCCCCCGAGTCCGACGAGCCGGAGGAGCCCGTGGAGAGCATGTCTTCCGAGGACGTGGTGGACGAGGCCTCCGAGGACGCCGGTACCGAATCCGGACCCGAGCGTGACGAGGCCCGGGACCCAGTGGACGAGGACTGCGCGGATGTGTCCGAGGAGGCGGAGAACGCCGACCCTGCGGACGACGAT
This sequence comes from Nocardiopsis salina YIM 90010, assembly GCF_000341025.1. Taxonomy (GTDB): domain Bacteria; phylum Actinomycetota; class Actinomycetes; order Streptosporangiales; family Streptosporangiaceae; genus Nocardiopsis; species Nocardiopsis salina. The sequence continues at coordinate 753 of NZ_ANBF01000074.1, forward strand.
GCCGGTTCCGAGCCCTCCGACGCCGACGAGTCCTCTGCGGACGAGGTCGCCGTCGACGAACAGGACACGGACGAGGACACCGGTTCGGTGGAAGATCGGTCGGACGACGGTTCCGACGGGGAAGAGACCGACTCCGCGGGCGAGCATGCCGTCGCCTACGCGGTCATCGTGGACAGCGACCACGAGGCCGTCGAGCGCGAGACGGACGCCGTCGGCGCCGAGGAACCCGGCTCCTCGCGCTGATCCCGCGGGCACACGTCAACGTGCTGTCGGGCATTCAGAGTGCCCGGGCCAACCCCGACAGGTGACATGAAACAGGGGCGGGCCCCGAAGGGACCCGCCCCCTCTGAACGTCAGGCCTTGCGGAAGGCGAAGCTCACCCCGAACTCCTCCGAGCTCGTGGTGAACGGCTCACCGTCGACCTCACCGGCGGCGAAGGCGTCCGCGAGGACCTCTCCGGCGATGGTCTCACTGTGCTCCTCCAAAGCACGTGCGGCCTCGTCCGAGGCCGACCAGCGCACGTGGATCCGGTCGGAGACCTCCAGACCGCTGCGCTTGCGCGCCTCCTGGAGCATCCGCACCATCTCCCGGGCCAGACCTGCGCGGCGCAGCTCGGGTGTGAGCTCCAGGTCCAGGGCGACCGTCGCGCCCGACTCCGAGGCCACCGCCCAGCCCTCGCGGGGCTGCTCGGTCACCAGCACCTCGTCGGCGCTGACCTCCACGTGTTCGCCATCGACTTCCACCTGGGCCCAGCCCGTGCTGCGCACCTGCTCGACCAGGGCGGCCGGGTCGGCGGCCTGGATGCCCTTGGCCACCAGCGGCGTGCGCTTGGCGAACCGCTTGCCCAGCGCACGGAAGTTCGGCTTGACCGTGTAGTCGACCAGGTCGCCACCGACCGCGGCCAGCGACTCCAGCGACTGGACGTTCAGCTCCTCGGCGACCTGGGCGCGCAGCTGCTCGGGCAGCTCCGCGAAACCGTCGGCACCCACCAGCGCACGGCCCAGGGGCTGACGGGTGCGCACGGCCTGGTCGACGCGCGCCGACCGGCCGAGCTCCACCAGGCGGCGCGTCAGCGCCATGTTCCGGGCCAGCTCCGGGGCGATCAGGTCCTCGCGGTACTCCGGCCACGACGCCAGGTGCACCGAGTCGGCCGCGCCCGGACGGCGCAGTGCCGACCACACGTGCTCGGTCAGGAACGGCACGATCGGGGCCATCAGCAGCGTGACGGTCTCCAGAGCCTCGAACAGAGTCGCGAAGGCCGACGCACCCTCGGGGGTCGACGGGCCGCCCCAGAACCGACGGCGAGAGCGGCGCACGTACCAGTTCGAGACGTCGTCGACGAACGCGGTCAGTCGCCGACCCGCACCCGTGGTGTCGAAGTTGTCCATCGCCTCGGTGACGTCGCGGACGACCTCGTTGAGCTCCGACAGCAGCCACCGGTCGAGCAGCGGGCGGTCCTGCGGGGCCGGCGCGTCGGCCAGCTTCCTGTGGTCCCAGCCCTCACCGGCGTTCGCGTACAGGGTGAAGAAGGAGACCGTGTTGTAGTAGGTCAGCAGGACCTTGCGGACGACCTCCTCCAGCACCGTGTGCCCCACACGGCGGGCCGTCCAGGGTGAACCGCTCGCCAGCATGAACCAGCGCAGCGCGTCCGCGCCGTGGCGGTCCATCACCGGGATCGGCTCCAGGACGTTGCCCAGGTGCTTGCTCATCTTGCGGCCGTCCTCGGCGAGGATGTGGCCGAGCACGACCACGTTCTCGAACGAGTTCCGGCCGAACACGAGCGTGCTCACGGCCAGCAGGGAGTAGAACCACCCGCGGGTCTGGTCGATGGCCTCGGAGATGTACTGCGCGGGGAAGTTGGCCTCGAAGGTCTCCTTCTCCCGGTGCGGGGCGCCCCACTGCGCGAACGGCATGGAGCCGGAATCGAACCAGGCGTCGATGACCTCGGGAACCCGTCGGGCGACCCGCTCCTCCTCGGGCAGCGACGGGTCGGCGTCCGGGTCCGGGATGACCACGTCGTCGACGTAGGGCCGGTGCGGGTCCAGGTTCGACAGGTCCTGGCCGCTGAGCCGGCTCAGCTCCTCCAGCGAACCCACGCAGATCTGGCGGCCGTCCGGGAATTCCCAGATCGGCAGCGGCGTGCCCCAGTACCGGTTGCGCGAGAGCGCCCAGTCCACGTTGCCGCGCAGCCACTCGCCGAAGCGGCCCTCCTTGACGTTCTCCGGAACCCAGTTCGTGGCCTGGTTCTGCTCCAGGAGCTGGTCCTTGACGGCGGTGGTGCGGATGTACCAGGAGGGGACCGCGTAGTAGAGCAGCGGCGTGTGGCAGCGCCAGCAGTGCGGGTAGGAGTGCTCGTACTGCTGGTGGCGGAAGAGCAGCCCGCGCTGCTTCATGTCGCGCACCAGCGTCTTGTCAGCGGTCTTGAAGAATTCGCCGCCGATCAGGTCGAGGTCGGCCTCGAACGTGCCGTCGGGCTGTACCGGGTTGACAACGGGCAGACCGTAGGAGCGGCACACGACCATGTCGTCGCCACCGAAGGCGGGCGACTGGTGCACCAGACCGGTGCCGTCCTCGACGGTGACGTAGTCGGCGAGCACGACGAAGTGTGCGGGCTCGTCGAAGGGCACCAGGTCGAACGGGCGCTGGTAGGTCCAGCGCTCCATCTCGTCGCCCTCGAAGCGCTCCCCGGTGAGCTCCCAGCCCTCGCCGAGCACCTTCTCGAACAGCGGGCGGGCCACGACCAGGCGCTCGTTGCCGTCGGTGGCGACCACGTACTCCACGTCCGGGTGCACGGCCACGGCGGTGTTGGAGACCAGGGTCCAGGGGGTCGTGGTCCACACCAGCAGAGACGTCGGGTGCTCGGGGGCGGCGAGCGGGCCCGAGGTCACCGGGAACCGCACGTACACCGACGGGTCGGTCACCGTCTCGTAGCCCTGGGCCAGCTCGTGGTCGGAGAGCGTGGTTCCGCAGCGCGGGCAGTAGGGGCTGATGCGGTAGTCCCGCACCAGCAGCTCCTTCTCCCAGATCTGCTTGAGCGCCCACCAGACCGACTCCACGTACTGGGCGTCCATGGTGCGGTAGGCCTCGTCGGTGTTGACCCAGTACCCCATGCGTTCGGTCATGGCGGTGAACGCGCCGACGTTGCGCATGACCGACTCGCGGCAGCGGGCGTTGAACTCGGCGATGCCGAACTCTTCGATGTCCTTCTTGCCGCTCAGGCCGAGTTCCTTCTCCACGGCGACCTCGACGGGCAGGCCGTGGCAGTCCCAGCCGGCCTTGCGGTCGACGTGGTAGCCGCGCATCGTGCGGAACCGGGGGAAGACGTCCTTGAACGCGCGCGCCTCGACGTGGTGTACACCGGGCACACCGTTCGCGGTGGGCGGACCCTCGTAGAAGACCCAGGACGGCTTGCCGCGGGTCTGCTCGAGCGAGCGCTCGAAGATGTTCTCCTTCGACCACCGGTCGAGGATCTCGCGCTCGGTCGCAGGAAGGTCGATCTGCGCGGGCAACTGCGGGAGCGCGCGGGGATCGTCGGGCCGGGGGTGCTCGGTCACCGTCGTAACCTCTCTCCATCAGGAAGTGCCTGACGGAGGGACGAGGCGGACCCCGCGGTACCACCCTCCTTGGAGCCGCAGCAGGGCCGCGGTTCCCTCTTCGTTACGCCGGTGCCGGTTCTACTGGGGGCGCCGCGCGCCCTGTTCCTCCGGCGGCTCCGGGGTGATCTTCGCGCTGGTCGTACCCCCGGGCTCCCACCGTCCCCGGGTCGCTGGGTGGGCCGACCGCGGGGGCCGTGCTCCAACCGGTCGGTGCCAGCGTTACTCTCCCCATCGACACCGTTCGTACATCAGGATATCGCAGCGGGGCAACGCGAGGCCCGCTGTTTCCAGGGGAGGAAGACGACATGGCCGTGGGCCGAGGCGCCGTCATGGTGACGCTGACCGAACGCGAGGACGCCGAGGAGCTGGCCGAGCAGCTCCATGAGCAGGGGTACGAACCCTGCACCGTGCACCGGGAGATGCTCGCGGGCGAGGACGATGCCGAGGACGTGGACTGGGTCATCGAGGTGCATACCGGTCCGCACGGCGGCCCGGCGGTCTTCGACGAGACCCACCTGGGTCTGCTCGCCGACGACTACGGAGGGTTCGCGACGGTGGAGTGAGCCGGTCCGGAACGACCGTGGCACGGGGCCGCCGGCGCCGCTCCGGTCTGACCGGATCGTTGCCTCGTGTCCGTTCTTTGCCTAGGCTTCGCCGCACCAGTCGGGCCGACTCCCCGGGGGACCCGCCGTGGGGCGGGGCGGGGACGGCCTGCGAACCGACGGGGAAGGAACCCACCATGAAGGCCACCGAAGCCGCAGACCTTCCGGTGCGACCCGGCGAGGACCCCTGGACGAGCGAGGAGCTCGCCGAGGTGCGTCAGCAGTTGGAGGCCGAGATCGCCTCCCAGCGCGAGGAGCTGGCTCAGAACGAGAGCGAACTCACCGAACGCCTCACCGACCCCGTCGAGGGCGCAGGGGACGACACCGCGGACACCGGTGCCAAGGCCTTCCAGCGCGAGCACGACCTGGCGTTGGCCTACAATACTCGTGACCTGCTCGCGCAGAGCGAGAAGGCGATCGAACGAATGGACGCGGGAACCTACGGGGTCTGCGAGTCGTGCGGCCAGGCGATCGGGAAGGCCCGCCTTCAGGCGTTTCCCCGCGCCACCCTGTGCGTCACCTGCAAACAGCGCGAGGAGCGTCGCTGACTGAGGTAGAGCCCTCCGGGGACAACAACATGACCACCAACGAAGAGGCTTCGGTGAGACCCCGCAGGTACGGCCTGCTCACTGGGGTGGCCCTCACAGCGGTCGTCGTCGACTTCCTCACCAAGGAATGGGCGCTGTCCGCCCTCACCCGAGGCGAGTTCGTCGACGTGATCGGCAGCTTCCTCCAGTTCACCCTGGTGTTCAACACCGGGGCCGCTTTTTCGTTGGGCACCGGTTACACGTGGGTGTTCACCGTCATCTCCACCGTCGTCGTCCTGGGCATCGCCTACATCGGGTGGCGTGTTCGCAGCCTGTGGTGGGGCGTGACACTCGGTCTGATGATGGGCGGTGCCGCCGGCAACCTCGTCGACCGGTTCTTCCGCCCGCCGGGTCCCTTCGAGGGCGCCGTCGTCGACTTCATCAGTGTGCCGAACTGGCCCGTGTTCAACGTCGCGGACTCCTGCGTGGTGGTCGGTGCGTTCCTGGTGGTGGTGCTGACTTTCAAGGGCATCAACCTGGACGGGACCCTCGCCTCGGAGGAGGGCGAGGACGGCGGGTCCGACGCTGCTGCCCACCCCGAGCAGGTCGAGCACCGCAACGACGACGAAACCGGGGACGGGGCCGAGGACGACGCCGAGCGCGGCGAACCCGGCGACGGACCCGGTGAGGGGAGGGCCCAGTGAGCGACACCCGCAGCCTGCCCGTGCCCGACGGCCTGGAGGGCGACCGGCTCGACGCTGCGATCGCCCGCATGTTCGGGCTCTCGCGCACACGGGCGGCCGAGATCATCACCGCAGGCGACGTGTTCGTCGATGGTTCCGAGGCAGGCAAGTCCGACCGTGTCCAAGCCGGGGCCTGGCTCCAGATCACCCTCCCGCCGCCGCCCAGCGCGCCGGTCCCGCGGGCCGAGGCGGTCCCGGGCATGACGATCGTGCACGAGGACGCCGACATCATCGTGGTGGACAAACCCATCGGCGTGGTCGCCCATCCCACGGTCGGCTGGACCGGGCCCAGTGTCCTGGAGGGACTGCTGGCCTCCGGTGTGCAGCTGGCCACCAGCGGCGCGGCCGAGCGCCAGGGCATCGTGCACCGGCTGGACGCCAACACCACCGGCCTGATGGTCGTGGCCAAGAGCGAGCTCGCCTACAGCGTCCTCAAGCGCGCCTTCAAGGAGCGTACGGTCGACAAGCGGTACCACACGCTGGTTCAAGGCCACCCGGACCCGCTGCGCGGAACCGTGGACGCCCCGATCGGGCGCCACCCCGCGGGGGACGGGCGTTGGGCCGTGGTCAGCGGCGGGCGGGAATCGGTGACGCACTACGACACCGAGGAGGCGTTCCGGGCCGCGAGCCTGCTCGAGATCAAGCTCGAGACCGGGCGCACGCACCAGATCCGCGTGCACATGGCCGCGCTGCGCCACCCGTGCGTGGGCGACATGCTCTACGGGGCCGACCCCACGCTCGCCGAGCGCCTCGGTGTGCGGCGACAGTGGCTGCACGCCGTGCGGCTCGGCTTCGACCACCCCACCGAAGGCCGCCCGGTGGAGTTCTCCAGCCCCTACCCGGACGACCTCGCGCAGGCCATCGACCAGCTCCGCGAGGACTGACGCCGCGGGAGGGCACGACCTTCCGAGAAGCAGGCCGCGCTCGCCGCGCCGCTCCGGGCCCCGGGCCCCGGGCGAGTCGTCCGTCCGGGGCCCTTTCATGCGCTCGTGCAGGTCGGAGCTGGTTCCGACGCTTCTGCTCACCCGGGCGTGTGCGCCCGGGTCCCTGGACCAGTGGAGAAGAGCTAGCTCGGCAGAAGATCCGACAGCGTGGCCGACGGGCTGATGACATCTGGGTCGGTACGCACGTCCACCAGGGTCGGCTCCTCCGCCTGCACCGCCTCCGACAACGCCTTGACCAGCCCCTCGCGGCTGTCCACCGTCGCACCGCGCGCACCCAACGAGCGCGCGAACCCGGCCAGGTCCAACGGGCCGCTGAGGCTCGTGCCCGCCATCCGCCCGAGCTCGCGGGCCTGGTGCATCGCGATCGTGCCGTACAGGCCGTTCTGGAACACCACCACCGTGATCGGGGCACCCATCCGCACCGCGGTCTCCAGTTCCTGGCCGGTCATGGTCACCCCGCCGTCACCGACCACCGCCACCACCGTGCGCTCGGGCCTGGCCAGCTTCGCCGCCACAGCCGCCGGAACCGCGTACCCCATCGCCCCGCTCGTGGGGGCCAGCTGCGTATCGGGGGCGCGGTACCACCAACCCCGGTGCAGGAACGCAGCGAAGTTGCCCGCGTCGTTGGTCAGCAGGGACTCGTCCGGCAGCGCCTCGCGCATCCCCTCGACCACACTCCACGGGTGCAACCCCGGTCCCGTGTGCTGTTCCACAGAACGCGGCGGCCGGGTGCTCTCCACCCACACTCGCCGCGCTGCGCTCCAGTCCCGGAACGACGAGGGCAGCCGCGAGGCCGCCAACGAGGACAGCGCCTCACCCGCATCGGCGACCGCGCCCAACCACAGATCGGCCCCGGACCCCACCTGGCGCGGGTCGGCGTCGATCTGTGCGACCCGCGTGCCCGGGACCGGGAGCCGGTATCCCTGTGTGGTCGTCTCGCTCAACCGCGAGCCCACCACCAGCACCGCATCGGACTCGCGCAGGGCCTCCAGCGTCGATGGGGCGCTGCCCAGGCCCAGGTGGCCCAGGTAGAGCGGGTGGTCGTTGGGGAAGACGTCCTGACGCCGCCACGAGGAGTACACACCCGTACTGAAGTGCTCGGCCACCCGTACCAGCTGCTCACGCGCCCTGCGCGCACCACCGCCCGCCACGATCACGGGACGTACCGCCCGGGTCAGCCAGGTCGCCAACCGGTCCCGGTCGTGTTCCGGCAGAGGCGGGCGCGGCGGTTCGTACCCGGAACGCTGCGGGGGCACGGGCACACGTTCCCCGAACAGGTCGCCCGGGACCGCGACCGCCACCGGTCCGGGCCGCCCGCTCGTGGCCACCCGCACCGCCTCCGCCGTCACATCGGCCAACCGGTCGGCCCGGTGCACGGTCGTCGACCACTTGGTGATGGGCGCGTAGAACGCCGTCAGGTCGACCTCCTGGAAGGCCTCGCGCCCCAGGCGGTCGGTCTCGGCCTGTCCCAGGAACACGATCATCGGTGTGGAGTCCTGGTGTGCGGTGTGTACCCCCACCGCGAGATTGGAGGCGCCGGGACCTCGCGTGGCCGCGGCCACGGCAGGGACCCTGGTCAGCTTGCCCTCGGCCTCGGCCATGAATCCCGCGCCGTTTTCGTGCCGGGTCGAGACCAGGTCCATGTGCTCGTGCCGGTCGATGGCGTCGGCCAACTCCAGGAAACTCTCGCCGGGAACGGTGTAACAGCGCCGGATTCCGGCGCCGGCCAGGACCTCCACGACCGCCTGCGCGGCGGTGGTCGTGGGGGAGGGGGTGGTGGCCATGGGCGGGTCCTTCCATCGTCGCAAGGTCCACTCGTGGGCCCGCGCCCTCTTGTGGAGGGGCGGGCGCGCACCGGTGGGAGACCGGGCTCGTGCGGCCGACTCTGGCACCACCGCCGGGGGTGGTCAAGAACACCGCGGGCCGCTTGTGGACAGCCGTGGGTCAGCCGAGCCCCAGGGCCCGCAGCCCCGCCGTCGTCGCGGCCGCCGCCACGACCACAACCAGGAACGGGGCCCGCAGCCCCAGCGCGCACCCCGCCGCGCCCAGTCCCGCCATCCGCGCCCCGTCCCACACCAGGGACTGCCCGTCGCCGAGTGCCTCCACCGCGACCAGCGCGGCCAGCAGCGCCAGCGGTACAGCCACCGCGAACCGCTGTACCCACGGGTTGTCCAACACCGACCGGGGCGCCGCCAACCCCGCGAACTTGAGCAGGTAACAGCCGGCCGCCGTGGCGACCAGAGCGATCCACAGTGTCATCGGCGGGGGGCC
>NZ_ANBF01000075.1 GCF_000341025.1 Nocardiopsis salina YIM 90010
CGTCCCGACCGGGACCCGAGATCCGGAGTCAGCGGGGCCGATCAGTGCCACACACGCCGCACAGGCCGCCAGCAGCACCGGAACGCCCGGAGGCAGGAACGGGGTCGCCGCCAGCGCCGCACCCGCGCCCAGCCCCGCCACCAGCCAGGCGCGTGCACCGCCCTCCAGCAGACGCGGCCACAACAGGCCCAGGAACACCGCCGGGCCGACCACGTCCAGTCCCAGCGCGTCGATGTCGTGCACCCGATCGGTGGCGGCCGCCCCAACCAGGGTCGTCGCCACCCAGAACGTTCCCAGCACCGTGTAACTCGTGGTGAAGGCCTGGCGCGCCGAGACGCGGTCCGGTTGGGCCAGGGTCACCGCCGTGGTCTCGTCGATGACCCCGTGCGCGGCCACCGCCCGGCGCGCCCCGTGCCACCCCAGCACGTCGGCCAGGCGCAGCCCGTACAGGGTGTTGCGCGCCCCCAGCAGCAGGGCACCCAGGACGCCCGCCACGAGGCTGCCGCCCCCGGCGACCACCCCGACCAGGGCGAACTGGGACGCCCCGGTGAAGACGAACAGGCTCGTGAACACGGCCTGAGCGGGGGAGAGGCCCGCGGTCACGGCGGTGGTGCCGAACGCGAGCCCGGCCGCCCCCACCGCCACACCGATCCCGACGCTGTCGCGTACGGCCGGTGTCCTCAGAACGGAGAAGACTGTCATGGGAACCGAAGCTAGGTCTCCGTCCCGACGCCGGTCTTGAACGTTCTTGCACGCCTCTGCACGGTGTCCCGGACAGGATGGTCAATGACCGGCCACGTCGCGGCGGTAGGCGGCCGGCGGAACTCCCAGGTGCCGGCGGAAGTGCCGTGTCAGGTGCGACTGGTCGGCGAAACCCACCTCCGCGGCCACCTCGCCCGGCCGCCGTCCCGCACGCAGCAGCTCCCGCGCGCGGCCCACGCGCGTCTGGTTCAGGTAGGCGTGCGGCGGCAGCCCGTACACGGACCGGAACGCCCGCGTCAGCGCGAACGGCGACATCCCCGCTCCCGCCGCCAGTTCCTCCAGGGAGGGTGGATCCACCAGACGCGAGACCAACTCCTGCCGGGCCCTCTCCGCCTCCGGCCGCGCACGGTGCGCCCGATTCTCGCGCGTGCGCTCGCGCCCGTGCTTGCTCAGCAGCAGCGCGATGCCCTGCCGGGTCAGCGACGAGGCAGCCAGGGTGTCCCCGGCCTCTGCCTCCAGGTGCGCCCTGGCCAGCAGACCGGCGACCTCCGGCGCGTGGATCCCCGATTCCGTGAACGCCGGTGTGCCCCGCAAACCCAGTTCACGGGCGATCCCCGAGACCACGTCGACCGACGGGTAGAAGACCCGGTAGGCCCACCCTTGGGGCACCCCTGCATGACCGGTGTGCACCTCGCCCGGTTCCACCACGGCCAGGCCACCCGGACCCACCCGCGAACGCCCGCGCGCGTGCGACCACTCCTCCACGCCGTCGGTGATGACCCCGATGGTGTAGGTCTCGTGGCTGTGCCGGGTGAACGCGGTCGTGACGAAACGCGCGGTCAGCAGTTCGGTCCCGGGCAGGCCGGGAAACCGCCAATATCGCGCACGCTCGCGCCCCGGCTCGGCGAGTTCGGGGTACGCGTTCTGCGGCAGGTCCATGCCCCCAGGGTAGGAGGCGGACCACCTGGGGCTGGGGCCCTGTGGGTGCTGTGGAAGTGTCTCGGGGGCTGGTTCGTCGTGGCCGTAGTCCTGGCCCGGGGCCTTCCCGTACCTCGCTCCGAGTCCGATCTGGCGAGGGGGTGGGTCGGGGGGTCCTGTGCCGCGGTTGGGGTGGGGCCTGTGGTTGGCGGTCTGTGGGTGGCGGCTTGTGGTTGGGGTGGGTGGTGTTCGTCGTCGGG
>NZ_ANBF01000076.1 GCF_000341025.1 Nocardiopsis salina YIM 90010
CGTGATCAGTGCTGATGTCTCACAACCCCGACTTTGAAACAGCCCTGGCGGTGAGGGTCGCCTGGACGTACGATTCCGTCTGCAACAGGCCGGGGACCAGCTGGGGCTGATATGTCCGGACCAAGGATGCAAGCGGCTCCACGTCGACGAGCTCCCCGATGAAGTGCGGGTACGCATCGTTCTGCATCTTGCGCCAGAGCGATGCGAGCAGTCCGCCCCCGTTGAGCAGTTCATCCGCCTTCTGCGAGAACTCCAGGCTCGGATAACGTTCCCCGCGCTCGATGGCCCCCGCGAGCTGGGGTGATATCTGGGTATGCCCGGCCACGGTTCTCTGCGAGGTCTCCGACAAACTGCGCAGCCGAGCCAACTCGGTGCCGAACTGCCGCAATGTCTGATTCTCCGCAGCGGGAACCTTCTTGGCCATGGCCATAGGAAACCACGGGAGCGCCGACCCGACCACAGGTTCTGCGATTCCCTTTCGCTGTTCTCCACTTGAACTGTGTCTATGGCCCCGGAGATCTCTGTGGCGTCATATTCGGCTCATGGAGATACCGACGACGCACACAGCCGGAATCAGCCAGCGGGAACACCAGCGCGGTTCCGTGGAAGCCCGACCCAACTCGGAGGACGCGGAACACGTCCGTGCCCTCACCCGCAAGGAAGCCGCACGTGACCTCATCGTCTGCCTCAAGACCCGGGGCATGCGCTTCGAGCTCGACGTTCCGCGCCTCCTGATCACCGCGAAACTCGACCACGCCACTCAAGCTGTGGTGCTCCGTGGTGTGGCGGCCGACGCACGCTGGTGCATGGTCTGGGAGGCCGAGGCCCCCGGCGAGGCCCCCGGCCCGAGGATCGAACCCGTGCTCCCGATCGGCCAGGAATGGGAACTCTCCCGACGCCTCCTCGCCATCCTCGAACTCGGCCGGCTCAAGCTCTGAAGAGGGACGAACACCATGACCGATGTCCTGATCCGCGACGTCTCCGACCACGCCCTCTGCGTGCTCGCCGTCGCCGCCTCCAGCCGGGGCCTGTCCCGCTCCGAGTTCCTGCGCCGCGTCCTCGAGAACACCGCGCGCACCGCAGGGGCGACCGTCACGGTGGCCGACCTCGAAGCCTTCTCCGAAGCCTTCGCCGACCTGGAGGAGCCCGAAGTGATGAAGCGGGCGTGGGAATGGCCTGGCTGATCGACAAGTCCGCGTTCGTACGCCTGGCTTCCAGCCCGGACGCCGGGGCATGGGCCGCGCGCATCGAACGCGGGCTCGTTCGGGTGTCCACGACCACGCTGTTGCAGCTCGGGGCCTCCGCGAGATCGGGGTACCAACTCCGGTCGTTCCTCGAACGCCCTCCTCTGTCGGTCATGCCGGTCGAGAACCAGACCCCGGTGAGCGAGAGCCGTGCTTTGGAGGTCCTGGCGACCTTGGCCGACAGGGGGCACCACCGGTCTCCGAGCGTCCCTGACCTCCTCATGGCTGCCGTAGCTGAAGTGGCCGGCTTGACCGTGCTCCACCTGGGTCAGGGTCCGGACAAGGATTTCGAGCTGATCGCCGAGGTCACCGGCCAACCCGTGGAACGGTTGCGCATCGCCTGAAGAGGAAACGGCGCCGGGGGAGGTCGGGCCCCGGGCGTCAGAGGGGGCCCGGACAGAACGAAGGGCGCCCCCACTCCCGCCGAGAGTGGAGGCGCCCCGTGTGTGCGTATCGAGGCCTTCCCCAGCCTCGAAGCGAACACGTGTACGAACATATCAGTTCCCGGCCTGGTCAGGAACCACCCGGGCCACCTGATCCGCGCCGTGCCGAACGGGCCGGCCGTCCACCCGAGGCAGGACCGGCCCCCGGCGTCCGGGCCGGACCGGCCGGGCGCCAGACACCGCCAGACACCCGCCCTCGGACACGACGAAGGGCGGGGCGGTCCACCGGACCACCCCGCCCCAGGCGGAGAGTGTGCGCCGCGAGGGCGCTCCACAGCCTCTCAGAACTCTCAGAACGCGGCCTCGGGCACGTCCATGAGGTCGTTGGTGACGCCCTCGGCGATCTGGCGCTCGGCGGCGATGCGCGGCAGGAACTGCTCGGTGAAGAAACGCGCGGCGGCGATCTTGCCGGTGTAGAAGTCCTTGTCCGCCCCCTCGGCGCCGTCGATGCTGTTGAGGGCCACCTCTGCCTGGCGCAGCAGCAGCCAGGACAGCACCACGTCACCGAAGGCCATGAGCAGGCGGGTCGCGTTCTGGCCCACCTTGTACAGCTCGCGCTGGTCCTCGGCGGCGCCCATCGTGTGGCCGACCATGAGCTCGACGATCTTCTCGACGTGCTCGATGCCCTCCAGGAGCTGCTTGCGCTCCTCCTTCAACTGGCCGTTGCCGGCCTCGGAGTTCGCGAACTCCTTGATCTCGCCGGCGAGCTGGCCGATGGCCGCGCCGCCGTTCTTGACGATCTTGCGGAAGAAGAAGTCCTGCGCCTGGATCGCGGTCGTGCCCTCGTACAGGGTGTCGATCTTGGCGTCGCGGATGTACTGCTCGATCGGGTACTCCTGCAGGAACCCGGAGCCGCCCAGGGTCTGCAGGGACTCGGAGAGCAGGTCGTAGGAACGCTCCGAGCCCACGCCCTTGACGATCGGCAGGAGGAGGTCGTTCATCGCCTCCTTGGCGGAGACGTCCTCACCCGCGGCCTCACCGATCTGGATCTCGTCCTGCTGGACGGCGGTGTAGAGCACCAGGGCGCGCATGGCCTCGACGTAGGACTTCTGTGTCATGAGGCTGCGGCGCACGTCGGGGTGGCGGGTGATGGCGACCTTCGGGTCCTTCTTGGAACCGGCGAGGTCGTTGCCCTGCTTGCGCTCCTTGGCGTACTCGAGCGCGTTGAGGTAACCGGTCGAGAGCGTAGCGATGGCCTTCGTGCCGACCATCATGCGGGCGTACTCGATGACCAGGAACATCTGGCGGATGCCGTCGTGCTTGTCACCGACCAGGTAACCCACGGCGGGGTGGTCCTCGCCGAAGGTCAGCTCACACGTGGTGGAGGCCTTCAGGCCCATCTTGTGCTCGACGTTGGTGACGTAGGCGCCGTTGCGCTCGCCGAGGGAACCGTCCTCGTTCACCAGGAACTTCGGCACCAGGTACAGCGACAGACCCTTGGTGCCGGGGCCGGCACCCTCGGGGCGCGCGAGCACCAGGTGGAAGATGTTCTCGGTCATGTCCTGCTCGGCCGAGGTGATGAAGCGCTTGACACCATCGATGTGCCAGGTGCCGTCACCCTGGTCGGTGGCCTTCGTGCGGCCCGCGCCGACGTCGGAGCCCGCGTCCGGCTCGGTCAGCACCATGGTGGCGCCCCAGCCGCGCTCGATGGCGAGCTTGGCGAACTCCTTCTGCTTCTCGTTGCCCTCGGCGTGGAGGATGCTCGCGAAGCCCGGACCGGCCGAGTACATGTGGATGGAGGGGTTCGAGCCGAGGATCAGCTCGGCGGCCGACCAGACCAGCGAGCGGGGGGCGCCGAGCCCGTCGAGCTCCGTGGGGAGGTCGAGGTTGTACCAGCCGGCGTCCATGTAGGCCTGGTAGGACTTCTTGATGCTCTCGGGCATCTGGACCGTCTTGGTCTTGGGGTCGAAGACCGGGGGGTTGCGGTCGCCGTCCTCGAAGGACTCGGCGAGCACGCCGGTCGCGAGGCGGTTGACCTCGTCGAGGATGGTACGGGCGGTCTCCTCGTCGAGGTCCTCGAAGGGGCCCTGGCCCAGCACGTCCTGGCGGCGGAACACCTCGAAGAGGTTGAACTCGATGTCCCGCAGGTTGCTCTTGTAATGCGTCATGGACAGCTCCGCTGTGTCCCTGGCCGCGGTGTCTGTACACGCGGATCTACCGACTAGTAACAAGTCAATGTTACTGCCGAGTAGCGCAGAACGCCAGTAGGGGTACGGGACTCTGTCCCACGCGACAGGGTCGTTCGGCGAACGTGCAGCTCAGGGCGGGATACAGCTGCGGGGATCTTGCTACTGGAGCCGGGTTCAGCGCCGAAGTGGGCTCTGGTAGCAAGATCCCCGGGGGAGGTGAGCAGGGTCAGCAGGCGCCGCGGCCCTCGGTCGTGTCGCATAGGCCCAGATCGTCGGTCCAGGTCAGGAAATCGCGCGCGTCACCGCCGAACGGGCGGGTCACCGTGACGTCCGTGCCGTGGCCGGAGTCCTCGCCCAGGAAGACCCGTACCTCCTGGGTGCTGTCGCCGGAGTCGTCGCGCAGCACGTAGAACGGGTGCGGGAGCGGCGAGCGGCCCGCGTCCGGCGCTGTCCACCAGTCCGCGCCCTGCACGTCGGCGACGTCCACGAACAGGCAGTCGTGGGTTCCGCCCTCGAACTCGCAAGTGCGCGGCTGGGCGCCGCCATAGCGGTCCACGTCGGGGTCGGCGGTGATGCCGCCGTTGATCGCGCGCCAGTAGGCGTCGTCGCAGTCGCCGTCGGAGCAGGCGTTCCAGTCGCTCCAGGAGCTCGCCCGGGCCGCGGGCGCGTCGGAGCCGCCGTTGAGGGCGTCGCAGTACTCGTCGACGATGTAGGGCACGGCCACGCCCGACACCCATTCGCTGTCGATGGCCTCACCCGCGGTGTTGTCGCTGCCGAACCCGGCCGAGTCCATCTGCCACAGGCCCACGCCCGGGCTGAAGAACAGACCGTCGCGGCCGGCGGGGTCGTACAGGCCCTCCTGGTTGTCGAAGCGGGACAGCGTCATGGGGGAGGGCGTGGCCATCTCGCCGGTGACGATCTCCGGCCAGATCGGGGCCACGGACAGGGCGGTGGCTTCCTCGGCGGAGACGCTGCACGAGGCCGACCCGGCGGCTTCCGCGGCAGCGTCCTCGACGGCGGACAGGGCCTCGGCGCCGAAGGTCAGGGGGCCTGGCGGGATCTCTGCGTTCTCGAGGGAGGCCTCCGCGGCCAGGCGGTCCTCGGTGGCGCGGTCGGAGGGGGCGGTCGTGGTCGGGGCGTCGGGCGGGCCATCGGCGGACGTGTTGGTTGCGTGCGCGGACTGGGGGAGGGTGGCGGCCAGGGCGGCCGCGGCCAGCACGGCGGTCACGCGCCGCAGCGGGCCGGGGGTGGATCCGGACATGGGGGTACTGCCTCTCCTACGAAACCGAGCGGGGATCTCGGGACAGGAACTTTCACCCGAGAGGACGAAACTGGAGGAAAGCTACAATTGCGGGCAAGCCCGGACAAGAGTGGTCGCGGGGCGGTAGCAAAGGTCTGTCGTGGAAGGCAGGACCCCGTTCGGGGCGGGCCCGGGGTCGCGTCGGAGAGGGACGTCGTCCACGAGGCCGGGGCCCGGTGGCGACGTCGCCACCGGGCCCCGGCGAATGAACTGCGGGATCAGAGCATCAGATGACTTCCAGCGGGGTCGGGCGGTCCGGTGCCGGGAATCGTTCGTCCAACGTCGCAAGGTCCTGCTCGGTGAGCGTGATGCCGAGCGCCCCGCGGTTCAGTTCCACGTGCTCGGGGCGGCTCGCCTTCGGGATCGCGCACAGGCCCTCACCCGCGAGCACCCACGCGATCGCGACCTGGGCAGGCGTGGCGTCGTGTCGTTCGGCGACCTCCGCCAGCACCGGGTCCTTCAGCAGACGGCCCTGCTCGATGGGGGAGTAGGCCATCACCGGAACGCCCTGCTCCCGGCACCACGGGATCAGGTCGTACTCCGGGCCGCGCCGGGTCAGATTGAACAGGATCTGGTTCGCGGCACAGTCGCGTGCACCGTCGACACCCCAGAGCTCCTTCATGTCGTCGGTGTCGAGGTTGCTCACCCCGAAGTCTCGGATCTTGCCGGCGTCGCGCAGCTCGATCAGCGCCGAGACCGTCTCCTGCAGCGGCACCCCGCCCCGCCAGTGCAGCAGGAACAGGTCGAGGTGGTCGGTGCGCGTGCGGCGCAGACTGCGTTCGCACGCCTCGACCGTGCCGCTGTACGAGGAGTTGCTCGGCAGGACCTTGCTCACCAGGAACACCTCGTCCCGGCGGCCCTGGATCGCCTCGCCCACGACCACCTCGGAGTCGGCGTACATCTCCGCGGTGTCGATCAGCCCCAGGCCCAGGTCCAGCCCGTGCCGCAGCGCCGCGACCTCCGAGTCGCGCTTGGAGTCGTCCTCGCCCATGCCCCACGTTCCCTGCCCCAGCACCGGCAACTCGGCGCCCGACGGCAGACGCAGACCTCTCATGACACAGCCTCCTATTGCGGTGTTCGTGACCTCTAGAGTGTGCTGTCGCCACTGGCGCCCCACACGAAACAAGAGGGAGGGGCGGTGGGCGGACAGGCGCGCGGGCACGCGCGCGGATCGGGCGCCTCCCCGACGCTCCTATCCTCGAACAGGACGAACGACGACGCGGAGGGGCGTGGACGCGATGCTGGAGCTGCTGCCGGGGCTCACCCGGATCTACGAGGAGTGGGCGGAGAAGTACCCCGACGTGCAGCCCCTCACCATCCAGTTCCCCGCCCGCGAGAGCGACGGCGAGGGCGAGGACAGGGGCGGGCTCGACGGGGTGCTCGCGTACCCGCTGGAGGGGCACTGGCTGCTGGTGACGTTCGGCCTCACCGAGCTGGGGGAGAAGACGAGCGAGGAGCCGCGGGTGTCGGGCTCCGGGTTCGAATTCTCCTGCCGGATCCCGCGCGGGCCGGAGGAGACGGCGGTTCCCGCGTGGATCCTGCGCGTGCTGCACGCCGTCGCCGACAACTTCCTCGCCGGGACCGACCTCGACGTGGGGCACTGGATCCTGACGCCGTCCCCGCTGGGCGGTGAGCCCGCGAACGGGGACATGACCTCGCTCGTGATCGTGCCGGACGTCGACATCGCCCACATCACCACGCCGAACGGGATCGTGCTGTTCTTCCAGCTCGTCGGGTTGATGTCCGGCGAGGGGCAGGACGTGCAGGAGGCAGGGACGTCGTCGCCGCTGGTCGCGGTGTTGCGCGACCGCGACCCGAAGCTGGTCTCGGACCCCGCGCGCGAGGCCGTGCGGTTGTAGGCGCCCGATGCGACGACACTGAGGCGCACGGGACGGGTTCGCCGGGTGGTGGGCCGGGTGTAGCCCTGCATATCCCCGGACGTCACCGAGCACCTCCACCATGAGCGGGCATGATCGCCCTCTCCCCGCCCAGGCAACGCTCGGCAGCGCCCCCGCCGCGGGTCGGGGGCGGACACCGGCCCGAGATCGACGGGCTCCGCGCCGTCGCCGTCCTGCTGGTCGCCGGCTACCACATCTGGTTCGGCCGGGTCTCCGGCGGCGTCGACGTCTTCCTCCTGCTCACCGGGTTCCTCATCACCGGGTCGCTGGTGCGGGCGTGCGAGCGCGGAGGGGGCCCGGGGATCCGGTACGGCGCCTTCCTCAGCCGGTTGGCCGTCCGCCTCGTACCGACCGCGGTCCTGGTCATCGCCGTCACCCTCGTCGGCGCGCGCCTCCTGCTCCCCGAGACCGCGTGGCAGGACGCCTCCGGACAGGCGGTCGCCTCCGCGCTGTACCACCTGAACTGGCAGCTCGCCCTCGACTCCGCCGACTACCTGGCACGTGACGAGTCGACCAGCGCGTTCCAGCACTTCTGGTCGCTGTCGATCCAGGGGCAGTTCTACCTCTTGTGGCCGCTGGTGATCGGCGCGGCCGTGTGGTGGGCGACCCGGAGCCGTTCGGGTGCGCGGGGCGGGCCCGCGGCGACCGACCGCGAACCCGGGATCCGCCGGACGGTCGCCCTCGCCCTCGCCGGCGTGTTCGCGCTCTCCCTCGCCTACTCCGTGTACATCACGCGCGCCGACCAGCCCTGGGCCTACTTCGACACCGGCGCCCGGCTCTGGGAGTTCGCGCTCGGCGGCCTGCTCGCACTCGCACTCCCGTGGCTGAACCCGCCGCGTGCCCTGCGCCTGCTGCTGGGGTGGGGCGGGCTCGTGGCGCTGGTGCTCTGCGGGGTCCTGCTCCAGGTGTCCACCGCCTTCCCCGGGTACGCGGCGCTGTGGCCCACGCTCGCGGCGGTCGCGGTCGTGGTCGCCGGCACCACCGGATCGCCGTGGGGTGCCGACCGCATTCTGACTCTGCGTGCCATGCGTTACCTGGGGTCCGTCTCCTACGCCCTGTACCTGTGGCACTGGCCGGTGCTGGCCTTCTACCTGGCCGCGACCGAACGCACCCTGGCGAGCCCGCTCGGCGGCGCTGCGGTCCTGGCCCTGTCGGTGGCGCTGGCGGCGGCGACCACACCCCTCTCCGACCGGATCGCCGACTTCGGAAAGCGCGGCCGAACGGTGCGCGGGCCCGCCCTGGCGCTGGCCTGCGTGCTCCCGCTCCTGCTCACCGCCGGCACGTGGACGGCGCGCATGGACGCCGAACAGCGCCACCTGGAGGAACAGGTCGCCGACACCGAGCGCTACCCCGGCGCGCTCGCCCTCGCCGACGGCCGCAGCGACCACGGCGAGTACCCCGACCCCGTCCACCCCGACCCCGCGAACGCCGCCGACGACCTCCCGGTGACCTACGACGACGACTGCAACCAGGACACCGCCGGGACCGACGTCATCGTGTGCGAGTACGGCGCCGACGACCCCGAACGCACGATCGCGCTGGTCGGAGGGTCGCACGCCGCGCACTGGTTCCCCGCGCTGGAGGAGATCGCCGAGGACCGCGGGTGGCGCGTGCTCAACATCGTCAAGGGCGCGTGCCTGTTCACCGACGCCCCGCAGACCTACAAGGGCGACCCCTACACCGCGTGCGCCGAGTGGAACGACGGGGTGATGGCCGAACTCGCCGAGCTGCGCCCCGACGCCGTCTTCACCACCGGCACCACCACCAGCCACGACACCTCCGCCGGTTACGGGGAGGAGCAGGTCGTGGACGGGTACCCGGAACGCTGGCGGGAGCTGGGCGAGCTCGGCATCGAGGTCGTCGCCGTGCGCGACACCCCGCGGCCCGGGTTCGACGTGCCCGAGTGTCTGGCCGGGTCCGAGTCCGGCACCGGCACCGGGCCTGGCACTGGACCCGACGAGTGCACCTCGGAACCGGCGGACTCCATGGCCGACACCTCGCCGCTGGAAGGGGTCGACCTGCCCGAACACGTGAGCACCCTCGACCTCACCGACCAGTTCTGCGAACCGGGGGTGTGCCGTCCGATCGTCGGCAACGTGCTCGTGCACTGGGACGACGGCCACGTCACCGCCGCGTACATGCGCACCCTCGTCCCCGTCCTGGAAGAGCGCCTCCTCGCTGCCACCGGGTGGTGACGAGCGCCGCGCCCGCGGGTGTGTTCCGGTGCCCGACGCGTGAGCGGCCCCCCGTTCCACGAGCGCCTACGGTGAACTTTCGGCACGCACGTCCCATCGGACCCTGTGGAGTGTCCCCCGACCCTGGAGAGCCCGGATGTACGACCCGAACCCCGCACACGGCCCCCAGTACCCCTCGGACGGGGCGCCGCCGGGGTCCAGCAACCCCGGTCTCGCCCTGGGTGTGGCTATCGCGACCCTGATCTGCTGCAATCTCATCAGCGGGGTCCTCGGCACGATCTTCGCCGCGGTGGCCCTGGGCCAGGACAACCCCTACGAGAAGGACCGGTTCACCAAGTACGCCTGGATCGGCATCTGGGCCGGCATGGCTGTGGTGTTGATCCCCCTCCTGCTCCTGCTGCTCTGGATCTCCTTCGTCTGACCCGGAACCCGGTCACGCGCTACCGGTCCGAACAACGGAACCGGCCCGGACACACGAAAGGGCCGGGCGCGATGTTGCGCCCGGCCCTCGTCACGGGCGGTGTCAGGTTGTGAGCTCGGGTTCGGCCGCCGCACGGCGGGGGGCCNACGTCGACGACGATCCCGTCGCCCTCGGCAAGCTCACCCGACAACAGCTCCTTGGCGAGCGGGTCGCCGATGGAGGACTGCACCAGGCGCCGCAGCGGCCGCGCGCCGTAGTTCGGGTCGTAACCCGTCAGCGCCAGCCACTCGCGGGCACCGTCGGTGACCTCCAGGGACAGGCGCCGGTCGGCCAGGCGCCGGCCGAGCTTGTCGATCTGCAGGTCCACGATGCTCGTGAGGTCCTCGGTCGAGAGCGCCTCGAACATGATCACGTCGTCGAGCCGGTTGAGGAACTCGGGCTTGAACGTCGCCCGCACCACGTCCAGGACCCGGTCGCGCCGCACCGACTCCTCCAGGGACTGGTCCACCAGGAACTGCGACCCCAGGTTCGACGTCAGGATCAGGATCGTGTTCCGGAAGTCCACGTGGCGGCCCTGCCCATCGGTCAGCCGCCCGTCGTCGAGCACCTGCAGCAGGGTGTCGAAGACCTCCAGGTGCGCCTTCTCCACCTCGTCGAGCAGCACCACGGTGTACGGGCGGCGACGCACGGCCTCGGTCAGCTGGCCGCCCTCCTCGTACCCCACGTAACCGGGAGGGGCGCCGACCAGGCGCGAGACCGAGTGCTTCTCGGAGTACTCGCTCATGTCGATGCGCACGATCGCGCGCTCGTCGTCGAACAGGAACTCCGCCAGCGCCTTGGCCAGCTCGGTCTTGCCCACACCGGTCGGGCCCAGGAACAGGAACGACCCGGTCGGCCGGTCGGGGTCGGAGATCCCCGCCCGCGCACGGCGCACCGCGTCGGACACCGCGGTGACGGCGGCGCGCTGGCCGATCAGGCGCTGCCCGAGCTCGTCCTCCATGCGCAGCAGCTTGGAGGTCTCGCCCTCCATGAGCCGCCCGACGGGGATCCCGGTCCAGGACGAGACGACGTCGGCGACCTCGTCCGCGCCGACCTCCTCCTTGACCATGGTGTCGCCGTCGCGTTCGGTGGCCTCCTCCTCGGCGCGGCTGGCCTCCTCGACCTGCTGCTCGAGTTCGGGGATCTCCCCGTACATCAGGCGGGAGGCCTCACCAAAATTGCCCTCGCGTTCGGCCAGCTCGGCGCGGGTGCGCAGGTCGTCCAGGCGCCCTTTGAGGTCACCGACCCGGTTCAGGCCCTCCTTCTCCTGCTCCCACCTGGCCACGAGCCCGTTGAGGCGTTCCTGCTTGTCGGCGAGCTCACCGCGCAGCCGTTCCAGGCGCTGCACGCTGGCCGGGTCGGACTCCTTGTCGAGCGCCATCTCCTCCATCTTCAGGCGGTCGACGATACGCCGGAGCTCGTCGATCTCCACGGGGCTGGAGTCGATCTCCATACGCAGGCGCGACGCCGCCTCGTCGATGAGGTCGATGGCCTTGTCCGGAAGGAACCGGGCGGTGATGTAGCGGTCCGACAGGGTTGCCGCGGCCACGAGGGCGGAGTCGGCGATCTGGACCTTGTGGTGGGCCTCGTAGCGCCCCTTGAGCCCGCGCAGGATCGCGATGGTGTCGGCGGCCGAGGGCTCGCCCACCATGACCTGCTGGAAACGGCGTTCCAGGGCCGCGTCCTTCTCGATCTTCTCCCGGTACTCGTTCAGGGTGGTCGCGCCGACCATGCGCAGCTCACCGCGGGCGAGCATCGGCTTGAGCATGTTGCCCGCGTCCATGGCGCCCTCGGCCCCGCCGGCGCCGACCATGGTGTGCAGTTCGTCGATGAAGGTGATGACCTGGCCCTCGGAGTCCTTGATCTCCTGCAGGACGGCCTTGAGGCGTTCCTCGAACTCACCGCGGTACTTGGCGCCCGCGACCATCGCCGACAGGTCCAGGCTCACCAGGCGCTTGCCGAGCAGGGACTGCGGGACGTCGCCGGCGACGATGCGCTGGGCCAGGCCCTCGACGACGGCGGTCTTGCCGACACCGGGTTCGCCGATGAGCACCGGGTTGTTCTTCGTGCGGCGGCTGAGCACCTGCACCACGCGGCGGATCTCCCCGTCGCGTCCGATGACCGGGTCGACCTTGCCCTCGCGGGCGCGCTCGGTCAGATCCACCCCGAACTTCTCCAGCGACTGGTAGGTGTCCTCGGGGTTCTCCGAGGTCACCCGGCCTTTGCCGCGGACCTGTTCGAAGGCCTCCAGGAGTGTGTCGGGGGTCGCCCCGGTCTCCTTGAGCAGGCGGGAGGCCTCACCGCCGTCGGCGGCCAGCCCCACCAGCAGGTGTTCGGTGGAGACGTACTCGTCCTCCATCTGCTGGGCGCGCTGGGCGGCGGTGTTGATGACGATGGTCAGCTGCCGTGAGGCGCTGGGGGAACCGACCGTGGAACCCTGTGCCTTGGGCAGTTCGGCCACGGCGGCGTCGGTGCGGTCCTTGAGCCGGTCGGGGTCGGCCCCGACCTCCTTCAGCAGCGGGCGCGTGATCCCCTCGGCCTGGTCCAGCAGCGCGGCCAGCAGGTGCACAGGTTCCGTCTGCGGGTTGCCGTCGGTGGTCGCGCGCCGAATCGCCACCGACAGAGCCTCCTGGCTCTTCTGGGTGAGCTTGTAGTTCATGCGCAGTGACTCCTTTCGCAAATAAAGTCACTCGGAGTGATTGATCGCGGTCGACCACGCCGCATGACACCCGTGCCGGAGCCCCTTCGGGCCGGGCCCTGGAGGTGGTGTCAGCCCCGGTCGTCCTCCGGGCGGCCCCTCCCCGGGCCGTCCGTCCCCTCGCCACGGCCCGGGCCGTCACCGGGCTGCTCGGCCGTGTTGAAGATGGTCACGCGTGTGCGGCGCACCAGTTCCCCCCGCGAGGTCCCCGGCTCGTGTCCTGCGGGGCGCCCCCTACGGGACACCGCGCGGCGCGCCGCCTCCAGTTCGTTCGCGAGGTGGAAGAGCTCCTCCCGCAGGTCCTGCACCTCGTGCTCGAGTTCCAGGATCCGCTTGATCCCCGCCAGGTTGATGCCCTCCTCCTGCGACAGACGTGCCACCTCACGCAGCATCTGCACGTCGCGCATGGAGTAGCGACGGCCCCGGCCGGACGCACGGCCGGGCGAGACGATCCCCAGTCGGTCGTACTGCCGCAGAGTCTGCGGGTGCATACCGGCCAGCTCGGCCGCCACCGAGATCACATAGACCGGTGCGTCAGCACCGAAGGAATCGTTCACGTCGTTCACGCACCCTTCGCTCGCGCTTCGAGCCCGTCACGCGGGTCGTAGTCGGAGGTCGCTGCGCGGAACTTCTCCAGAGCCTCGCGCGCGTCGCCGTTGAGCGTCTGCGGCACCTTGACCTCGAACGTGACGATCATGTCGCCGGGGGTGCCGTCCTTGCGCGTGGCGCCCTTGCCGCGGACCCGCAGCTTGCGCCCGTTCTGCGTGCCCGGCGGAACCTTCACGGTCACCGGGAAGCCGCCGAGGGTGGGCACCCGGACGTCCGCGCCGAGCGCGGCCTCGGGAACGGTCACGGGGACGGTGAGGGTGACGTTGTCGCCGTGGCGGCCGAACACCGCGTGCTCCTTCACATGAACGACGACGTACAGGTCACCGGCCGGGCCGCCGTTCTCACCCGGGGCGCCCTTGCCCTTGAGCCGGATCTTCTGCCCGTCGTGCACGCCTCCGGGGATCCGGGTCTGAATCGTGCGAGTACTCTTGCCGCGACCGCTCCCGCTGCAGGTGGGGCAGGGGTCGTCGACGACCAGGCCCCGGCCGCGGCACTCGTCGCACGGCTCGGAGAGGGAGAAGCCCCCCAGGTTCTGGTTCGCGTGACCGGTGCCCGAACACTTCGGGCACATACGGGGGGCGGTGCCGGCCTTGGCACCGGTGCCCTTGCAGGTCGCACACGCCGCATCGCTCGACAGTTGGAAGGAACGCGTCGCGCCTTCGGCTGCCTCGCGGAAACTCAGTGATGTCTCGGTCTCGACGTCGGAGCCCCGCCGGCTGCGGGTGGCGCCGCCGCTGCGGGTCCGGTTGCCGAACAGGCCCCCGAACAGGTCGCTGAGGCGCTCGCCACCGCCTCCGCCGCGGGTGGTTCCGCCCGGAGTGCCGAACAGGTCGCTCATGTCGAACCCGCCCGGACCGGTGTTGCCGCCCCCGGGGCTGTAACCGCCGCTGCCGAAGAGTGAACGCGCCTCGTCGTACTCCTTGCGGCGCTTCTCGTCCGACAGGACGTTGTAGGCCTCGGAGATCTCCTTGAACCGCTCGGCGGCCTGCGGGTCGTCGGTGTTGGCGTCGGGGTGGTTCTCCCTGGCCAGCTTGCGGTAGGACTGCTTGATCTCGTCCTTCGAGGCGGTCTTTGAGACTCCGAGGACCTTGTAGTAGTCCTTCTCCAGGTAGTCCTTGGTGCTCATCGACTAAAGCCTTCTCCCGCTGCTGCCGGTTGCGTCCGATGCTTCCACGTCGCCCCGTCCGCTCCTCGGCCGGGGTCGGCCTCTGGCCGGGACACGCGGTGGTGCCCCGGCCGGAGGCCTTCTGGGGCCGGTGGGGGGCCGGCGGGTGATGCCCTGCGGGTGCACCCGGCCGGCCCTCGGGCCGGACCTCTACTTGTCGTCGTCGGCCTTGCCGTCACCGGAACCGGTGGACTGGCCGTCCTCCGGTCCCGCGGTCCCGGCCGACTCGCCCTCGGTGTCCTCGCCGTCCTGGGGGTCACCCACGACGACACGGGCCGGGCGCAGGACCTTCTCCCCGATGCGGTACCCCGGCTGGAACACCTCGATGACCGTCTGGACCGAGATGTTGGGGACCGGCACCAGCGTGAGCGCCTCGTGCACGTTCGGGTCGAACTCATCGCCCTGCTCGGCGTACCGCTCCAGCCCCAGCTTGGCCGCGGTGGCCTCGAGGGCCTCCCCGACCGCCTTGAAGCCGCCGTTGAGCTCGTCGTGCTCGCGGGCGCGGCCGACGTCGTCCAGGATCGGCAGGAGCTCCTCGACCACCTTCGCGGTGGCCGCCTCACGGACCGCCACTCGGTCGCGCTCGACGCGCTTGCGGTAGTTGGCGTACTCCGCCTGGACCCTCTTGATGTCGTTGGTGAGCTCGATGACCCGCTCGTCGGCGTTGATCGCCTCCGAGACGAGGTCCTCGGGGGTGTCCGGGATCTCGGGCGCCTCCTCGGCGTCGTCCTCGACGACGGTCTCCTCGTCGGCTCCGGCCTCGGCCTCCTCGGGCGGCTGGTCCTCGGGGGCCTGCTCACCGGCCTCGGGTTCGCGGGCCTCCCCGGTCTCCGGGTCGATCCTCCGGTGGTCCCGGATCACCGGCCCCTCGGTCTCCTCCTCACCGTTGTCGCCGGTGCCGGAGTTGCTGTTGTCGGACTGCGCCATCTGAGATCTGCCCTCCCTTCGTCGGCTCGATCCCGGATCAGGACTGGTTGCCCTTGCCGTTGTCATCGTCGACGATCTCGGCGTCGACGACGTCGGCGTCCTCGCTGGAGGCGTCCTGGGCGCCGGCGGCCTGCTCGCCACCGGCCTCACCGCCCTGCTCGCCCTGGCTGTAGATGGCCGAGCCGATCTTCTGGCTGGCCATGGCGACCTTCTCGCTGGCCTGGCGGATCGCCTCGGTGTCGGTGCCCTCGAGAGCGGTCTTCAGCTCGGCGATGGCGGACTCGGTCTCGGAACGGACGTCCGCGGGGACCTTGTCCTCGTTCTCGGAGATGACCTTCTCGGTCTGGTGGACGAGGGACTCGGCGTTGTTGCGGACCTCGGCCTCCTCGCGGCGCTTGCGGTCCTCCTCCGCGTACTCCTCGGCCTCGCTGACCATCTTGTCGATGTCCTCCTTGGACATCGCCGAACCGCCGGAGATGGTGACCGACTGCTCCTTGCCGGTGCCGAGGTCCTTCGCGGTGACGCTCACGATGCCGTTGGCGTCGATGTCGAAGGTGACCTCGATCTGCGGGACGCCGCGCGGCGCCGGGGGCAGGCCGGTCAGGTCGAAGACGCCCAGCTTCTTGTTGTACTGGGCGATCTCGCGCTCACCCTGGAAGACCTGGATCTGCACGGAGGGCTGGTTGTCCTCGGCGGTGCTGAAGATCTCGGACCGCTTGGTGGGGATGGTGGTGTTGCGCTCGATGAGCTTGGTGAACACACCGCCCTTGGTCTCGATGCCCAGGGAGAGCGGGGTGACGTCCAGCAGGAGGACGTCCTTGACCTCGCCCTTGAGGACACCGGCCTGCAGGGCCGCACCGATGGCGACGACCTCGTCGGGGTTGACGCCCTTGTTGGGCTCCTTGCCGGTCATCTCCTTGACCAGGTCGGCGACGGCCGGCATGCGGGTGGAGCCACCCACCATGACGACGTGCTGGATGTCGCTGAGCTGGATGCCGGCGTCCTTGATGACCTGCTGGAACGGGGCCTTGGTCCGGTCGACCAGGTCGGAGGTCAAGCGCTGGAACTCGGCGCGCGTGAGCTTCTCGTCCAGGTGCAGCGGGCCCTCGGCGGAGGCCGTGATGTAGGGCAGGTTGATCTGCGACTCGCTGGAGCTGGAGAGCTCGATCTTGGTCTTCTCCGCGGCCTCGCGCAGACGCTGCAGAGCCATCTTGTCCTTGGACAGGTCGACGCCCTGGGCGTTCTTGAAGCGCTCGACCAGCCAGTCGACGATCGCCTGGTCCCAGTCGTCACCACCGAGGAGGTTGTCGCCGTTGGTCGCCTTGACCTCGACGACGCCGTCGCCGACCTCGAGGAGGGAGACGTCGAAGGTACCGCCACCGAGGTCGTAGACCAGGATGGTGGCTTCGTCCTCCTTCTCGAGGTGGTAGGCGAGCGCGGCCGAGGTCGGCTCGTTGATGATGCGCAGGACGTTCAGGCCCGCGATCGTGCCGGCCTCCTTGGTGGCCTGGCGCTGGGCGTCGCTGAAGTAGGCGGGGACGGTGATGACCGCGTCGGTGACCTCTTCGCCCAGGTAGGACTCGGCGTCGCGCTTTAGCTTCTGCAGCACGAAGGCGCTGATCTGCTGCGGGTTGAAGTCCTTGTCGTCGATCTTGACGGACCAGTCGGTGCCGATGTGGCGCTTCACCGAGCGGATGGTCCGGTCGACGTTGGTGACGGCCTGGCGCTTGGCCACCTCACCCACGAGCACCTCGCCGTTCTTGGCGAAGGCCACGACGGACGGGGTGGTGCGCGAGCCCTCGGCGTTGGTGATGACCGTCGGCTCGCCGCCCTCCAGGACCGCGACACACGAGTTCGTCGTACCGAGGTCGATTCCGACCGCACGTGCCATGGTTGGTTCCTCCGTGAAAGTTGAGTCCTTCGGACGAAAGTTTGCTTCGTCGAGTGAGGGTTGTCAAGTCACTTGAGTCGAACCGACTCAATGCACTTCCCGTGGTCTGACAACGGGCGACCAGGCCCGATTGTTCCCGAATCGTGCAGAGGTTCGGCGTGGGGTGGCCGAACCCCGGGGACAACCCGGGAGCAACCTTGACCCCGGTGTCGGGGTCGGCTCGGGGTGGAGTCCGGGATCCCCGTGGTTCCCGGGCTGTCGGGGTCGGCGTGCGCATGCGCATCGAGGTCGCGGGGCGTGCGCGGGTTCGCGTGCGGGAGGGGGAGGGGAGTGTCACGGGGGCGCTTCGGTGGGGCCCGCGTGATTCCGTGGCGCGGAACCTGACTAGCGTTGACAAAAAGCGAGTGTGATTCGGTTACCGCGGCCGTGTCGTGCGGAGAGTCGCGTGGCGGAGGATCCGTTGACGCCCCTGCTATTACTCGCTAGTAACATGTACCCCGGCCTCCGGTGTGTGGCGCACCGGATGACGACAGCAGGATGGGAGGCCACGGACGATGCAGCCTTTGTACTTGACATTGGGCATCATCACCTCGGTCTTCGCCGTGGTCGCGCTCGCCGTGTTCGCTCTGGCCGTTCGCCAGATCGTGCGCACCGTGAGCATCGGCCGTCCGGTGGAGCCGGAGCGCAAGGGCCCGTTCGGCCAACGGCTGACGACCACGCTCATCGAGACCATCGGTCACACGCGGATGCTCAAGCGCCCGTGGGTGGGCGTCGCGCACTGGTTCGTCATGGTCTCGTTCCCGCTCCTCGTCCTGACTGTGGTCGAGGCGCAGGGCGAGGTCTTCGACCCGCACTTCTCTCTGCCGCTCATCTACGACTGGACGATCTACGGTCTGGCGATCGAGATCATCGCCGGCTTCAGCCTCGTCGGGATCCTCGGCCTGACCGCCTACCGGATCATCAACAGTCCTGCACGGCGCGGCCGCGAGTCGCGGTTCATGCACTCCAAGCACTGGACCGCCTACTACGTCGAGGCCTACATCATCGGCCTCCTCGTCTCGATCTTCCTGATCCGCGGCTTCAAGGCCGCCTCCGAGACCTTCCCCTTCCCGGTCTGGGCGACCCCGCTCTCCCACGCCTTCGGCGCCGCGCTGCCCGGAGAGATGTCGGTCGCCGAGCCCGGGATCGCGCTGGTGGCGGCCTTCAAGCTGATCATCAGCTACATGTTCTTCGTCGTGCTGGCCATGAAGCTCACCATGGGCGTGGGCTGGCACCGGTTCCTCGCGCCGGTCAACATCTACTTCAAGCGCAACCAGGACGGCAGCCCGGCCCACGGCGGCGCCAAGCAGATGATGGACGCCTCCGGCAAGAAGCCCCTCGACTTCGAGGAGGCCGACCCGGACGAGGACCCGTTCGGTGCCGGCAAGATCGAGGACTTCACCTGGAAGGGCCTGCTCGACTTCAGCAGCTGCACCGAGTGCGGTCGCTGCCAGGACCAGTGCCCCGCATGGAACACCGGGAAGCCGCTCTCGCCCAAGAAGGTCATCCTCGATCTGCAGCAGCACGCCTACGAGAAGGCGCCCTACATGCTCCAGGGCATGACCGAGGAGACCCTCTCCGAGCAACCCGACGAGAGCCACGCCGGGGTCGACGTCCTCTCGCTCCTGGGCAAGCCGCTCGTCGGCACCGAGGAGGAGGGTGGCGTCATCCACCCCGACGAGCTGTGGGCCTGCACCAACTGCGGTGCGTGCGTCGAGCAGTGCCCGGTCGACATCGAGCACATCGACCACATCCTCGACATGCGCCGATACCAGGTCATGGTCGAGTCCAACTTCCCGTCCGAGGCCAACACGCTCCTGAAGAACCTGGAGAACAAGGCCAACCCGTGGGGGATGGCCGAGGACCGGCGCATGGACTGGATCCAGGAGCTGGCCGAGCAGGAGAACCCGGTCGAGGTCACGGTCGTCGACGAGAAGATGCCCGAGGACACCGAGTACCTGTTCTGGGTCGGGTGTGCCGGCGCGCTCGAGGACCGCGCGAAGAAGACCACCAAGGCCATCGCCGAACTCCTCGACATCGCGGGCGTGAAGTTCGCGGTCATGGGCGGCATGGAGGCGTGCACCGGTGACCCGGCCCGCCGCCTCGGCATGGAGTACGTCTTCCAGATGCTCGCGCAGCAGAACGTGGAGACGCTCAACGAGGCCGGTGTCACGAA
This sequence comes from Nocardiopsis salina YIM 90010, assembly GCF_000341025.1. Taxonomy (GTDB): domain Bacteria; phylum Actinomycetota; class Actinomycetes; order Streptosporangiales; family Streptosporangiaceae; genus Nocardiopsis; species Nocardiopsis salina. The sequence goes on from NZ_ANBF01000076.1 coordinate 19,175, forward strand.
GATCGTGGCCAGCTGCCCGCACTGCTTCAACACGCTCGCGAACGAGTACCCGGACCTCGGCGGTACCTACGAGGTCATCCACCACAGCCAGCTCCTCGCCAAGCTCGTGGACGAGGGCAAGCTGACCCCGGTGGACTCGGTGGAGGAGAACATCACCTACCACGACCCGTGCTTCCTGGGCCGGCACAACAAGGTGTACACGCCCCCGCGCGACATCATGGCGAAGGTCCCCGGCGTCAAGACGCAGGAGATGCACCGCCACAAGGAGCGCGGCTTCTGCTGCGGTGCCGGCGGCGCCCGCATGTGGATGGAGGAGCGGATCGGCAAGCGCATCAACACCGAGCGTGTGGACGAGGCGCTGACGACCAACCCGGACACCGTCTCCACCGCCTGCCCGTTCTGCCAGGTGATGCTCGGCGACGCGATCAACGAGAAGAAGTCCGCGGGCGAGGCCGCGGAGTCCCTCGAGGTCGTGGACGTGTCCCAGCTGCTGCTGCGCTCGGTCAAGGGTGAGGACCCGGCCGAGGGCGGCGACGCGAAGGAGACCGCCGAGGCCTGACGCGCGCTCGCCCGGCCGCCCGCACGGCCGCGTGGGCCACAGGCACCCGCGCGAGGGGCCGGGCACCGATTTCCCGTCGGTGCCCGGCCCCTCCGTCGTGTCCGGGGACTGCTCGGTCCGGCGCCGTCCGCCCGGTGGACGGGAGCCTCCCCCGGTTGTTGTTCCGATTCGCGTCGCTGGGAGGGTTCTGTGGAACGTCGAACGCCGGGCGCCGCCGTGCACGTCGACGACGACCGGGAACGGGTGCCGGCCGAGTACGACGAACAGGCGCGTGCCGGCCTGCGCCAGGCCGTCGCCCACGCCGATGAACGGGGAGAGCTCGCACCCGGCCTGGAACCCGAGCAGGCCGTGGAGCTCGTCCTCGTCCTCCTCGACGGGATCCGGCTGCGAGTCGCCCCGCAGACACCCGGCACCCCTGACCAGGACGCCCGGTCCGCCGTGGACGCGGCGTTCGCCGCCGTGACCGGTCGCCCCGCACCGAGGCGCGGGTGACCCGACAGGCGGTGATGACATCTGTCATGGGAAGCACCAGGTGAAAACCACGGCGGGTCGGTGACAGCGGTGCCTACCGCCGCGGCGGGCGCTCGGCGAAGCTTGGTGGCATGACGACGACGAACCCCGTTCCGGACACCCAGGACCCCCGGGCCACCGCCCTCGAACCGGCGGTCAGCGTGCGCGACCTGCACCAGAAGTACGGCGACTTCGAGGCCGTCAAGGGCGTCTCCTTCGAGATCCGCCCCGGTGAGCTCTTCGGCCTCCTCGGTACGAACGGCGCAGGTAAGACCACCACCATCGAGACCCTCGAAGGGTTCCGTCGGCCCAGCTCGGGCACGGTTCGGGTCTTCGGGCAGGACCCCTACGGAAACCCGGCCGGTGTGCGCGAGCGGGTCAACGCCGTCCTGCAGGGCAGCGGCCTCATGGAGGACCTCACGGTCCAGGAGACCGTCGCCCTCGCCCGCGACATGGCCTCCACGCCCCGCACCGCCGGGGAGACCCTGGAACTGGTCGGGCTCACCGAGAAGACCCGAACCCACGTCCGCCAGCTCTCCGGTGGCCAGAAGCGCCGCCTCGACCTCGGTCTCGCGCTGCTGACCCGCCCCGAGGTGATCTACCTCGACGAGCCCACCACCGGCATGGACGCCGAGGGCCGCATCGACACCTGGCGCATCATCCAGCGGCTCAAGGACGAGGGCACAGCGATCCTGCTCACCACCCACTACCTCGAGGAGGCCGAGCGCCTGGCCGACCGGCTCGCGATCATGCACCGTGGCCGCGTCGGGGTCGAGGGGTCGCTTCAGGACGTCCTGTCCGGGTGGGGCGACCGGGTCGGGTTCACCCTGGCCGCCGACGTGCCCACCTCCGACCTGCCCCGGCTCGACGGTGCCGAGCTCGAGGTCGAGAACGGCGGCGGGCAGCTGCGCGCCACTTACACCGTCAGGGGCGGGCATGTCGACGAGCGTGCCCACCACGCCGTCTCGGCCCTCCTGGCCTGGGCCGAGGAGCACGGAACGCTCCTGCGCAACCTCCAGGTGCGCGGCGCCTCCCTGGAGGACGTCTTCCTCCAGGTCGCCGACGGCGCCGCCGACCTCATCAGCGACTGAGCGCCCGCCGCCAGCACCGCCCCACCGCATCCACAGGAGCCACCATGTCCACCACCAGCGCACCCGCGGCGCCGACCCGACCGCAGCCCCGTCCCAGGGTGAGCCCCGTCAAGCAGACCCTGCGGCTCACACGCACCGAGATCACCCTCTTCGCGCGGTACAAGACCGCGTGGATCTACGCGCTACTCCCGCTGTTCTTCCTGTTCACAGCGATGCAGCTGCCCCCGGACCCCGTCGTGGGCGGTTTCGGCCTGGGCGAGATGACGATGTTCGGGATGATCGGCGTCATCAGCCTCATCTTCGGTGTCGGCCACGCCTCGAACGTCTTCACCGCCCGGCGCGAGTCCCTGGTCCTCAAGCGGCTGCGGGTCAGCGGGGTACCGCCGCTGGCGATCTTCGGCGGCGTCATCGGGGTCGTCTTCGTGTTCTCCCTGCTGCTGACCGTGTTCATCGCGGGCCTGATCCTGGCCATGCCCGAAGGCGCGCTCCCGCGCGACCCGGTCATGCTCTTCACCTCGGTCCTGCTCGGCAGCATCGTCTTCTCGTTGCTGGGACTGGCCGTCACCCCGCTCGTGCGCAACGCCGAGATGGCGCAGATGGCCTCGATGGTGCCGATGATGATCCTGCTGTTCTCCAGCGGCGGCATCATGCCCCTGGAGTTCCTGCCCGAGACCGCCCGCACCGTCGTGGGCCTGCTCCCGTCGATGCCCGCCGGCGAGCTCGTCCAGGCCGCCTACACCGGGTACGACGTCTTCGGCGGGTTCGCCGGCGCCGAGGAGGTCGGAACCCTGGGCCTGTGGACCGCCGCCCTGCCGTCCCTGGCCGTCCTCGGGGGTTGGATCGCCGTGCTGGGGCTCGTCGTGGCACGCTGCTTCCGGTGGGATCCCCGGCAGGGGTGACTCCGGCGGCACAACGGGAACGGGGGCACGGGTGGCACGGGACCGACGCGACCTCACCGGGGTCGTGACCGAACGCCGCAAGGACCGCAAACTCCGCTTCGTGCGGGTCGTCATCGTGGTCTCCTCGAGCGTGCTGGTCCTGCCGCTGGTCATGTCGGCCGTCACGGACCTGCTGCTGGGCCCGGACGAACGCCGCGGCCTCGCCCTGGTGTACCTGGCGGCCGCCCTGATGGCCTCGTTCCTGCTGCTGTGGATGCTCTTCGGTCGGGTTCGGCTCGGTCAGCCGCGCCCGGTCTCCCCGTGGGCGTACTGGGGCGCGTCGGCCCTGGCGGCCGCGGTGGCGCTCGGGGCGTTGACCCCGATCTTCGGGATGCTGCTTCTGGGCGGTTGGGTCGGCGTCACCGTCTTCCTCGGCCCCCGGTCGTGGGGATGGTGGCTGCTCGCCGGTTCCCTCGCCCTGTCCGCGGTGCTGACCGTTCAGGCCCTCGAACTGGACGTACCCGTGGTGGGCGTCGTGGTCCTGTGGATCGTGCTCGTGCTGTGGTCGCTGTTCATGGCAGGTGCGGTACTCATCTACGTGCGGTTGTGGGACGTCACCAACGAGGCCCTGCTCGAACAGCGTGCCCGCGCCCGGCTGGCGGTCTCGGAGGAACGGCTGCGGTTCTCCCGGGACATGCACGACCTGCTCGGGCACAGCCTGTCCGCGCTCGTGGTCAAGTCCGAGCTGGCCGAACGGGTCCTGGAACGCGATCCCGCTCGTGCTGCCCAGGAGATGACAGAGGTCCAGGGGCTCTCCCGCCGATCGTTGTCGCAGGTGCGGTCGGCCGTGCGGGGATACCGGGAGATCGACCTGGAGGAGGAGGTCGAGGCGGTGCGCACGGCCCTGGCCGCCAACGGCATCCGCACCGAGGTCTCCGGTGTTGCGGGGAACGGGCTGCCGACCGGGACAGCCGCCACCGCCGCCTGGGTGGTGCGCGAGGGCGGGACCAATGTGCTGCGCCACAGCCACGCCACCGAGTGCCGCATCACGTTCACCCGCGCCGAAGGGGACACGGCCGACGCGCTCGTCGTGGAGGTGGCCAACGACCGGGCGAGCGGACACGCACGCAACGGTGGCAGCGGGCTCACGGGGCTCGCCGAGCGCCTCGCCGGAGCCGGTGGCCGGTTGACCGCGGAGCCCACACCGGAGGGCGGGTTCCTGCTGCGGGCGGCCGTGCCCTGGGCGGTCGAGGGCCCCGACCGCCCGTCCGGACACGAGGAGGCACGGCTGTGAGGCGCTCGCGGCGGACGGACACGATGGACCCCCGCCTGCGCACCATCAGGGGCCTGACCCTGTGGACGATCGTCGTCCTGCAGTGCATGATCGTCCTCGTCGCGGTCTCGGAGCTCTTCGCCTCCGCCACCGGTGCACCCGGGCGTGCCATCGTGGCGTGTCTGCTGGTCCTGCCCGTGGCCGTGGCGGTTTGGCCGTTGTCCCTGCAGAGGACGGAAGGACGCCGGGACCCTTCCCCGTGGTGGTACTGGGGCGCCCTCGCCTGCCTGGTCGCGATGGCGCTGCTGACACCCTCGCCGGCCCTGCCGCTGTCGATGGCGGCGCTCTGGGGCGGTACGTGTGCGTTCGTGGCTCCGATGCGGCAGAGCGTCCCGGCCGTCGCCGTGCTGCTCGTGCTGCCCTGGGTCACGCTGATCACCACCCCCGAGCCGATCCACCCCGCGGTCTTCGCGGTGATGTGGGCGGGCGCGGTGCTCTTCGGCGGTGTCGCCCTGGCCGGGTGGCTGATGGTTCTGTGGCTGTGGGAGATCGTGCAGGACGCCGTGTACGGCGAGGACGCCCGCTCGCGGCTCGCGGTCACCGAGGAACGCCTGCGGTTCTCCCGCGACATGCACGACCTGCTCGGGCACAGTCTCTCCGCACTGGCCACCAAGTCCGAGCTCGCCTCCCGTCTGGCCGAACGCGCCCCGGAACGCGCGGCCGTCGAGATCTCAGAGGTGCGTGCCCTGGCCCGGGAGTCGTTGTCCCAGGTGCGGTCGGCCGTGCGCGGATACCGGGAGGTCGACCTGGCCGAGGAGGTGGAGAACGTGCGCGGTGTGCTCGCGGCCGACGGGGTCCGAGTGCGGATCGAGGGGCTGGACCGGATCGAACCCTCGCTCGATGCGGCGGCGCTCGCGGCGTGGGTGGTGCGCGAGGCCGGGACCAACGTGCTGCGCCACAGCGACGCCACCGAGTGCCGCATCACGTTCACGCGGGCGCGGGACAGCTCCGTCGGCCCGGATGTGGTGGTCGTGGAGGTGGCCAACGACCGCGCCCGCGCCGATCCGGGGGAGGGGACGGGCAGCGGTCTGGCCGGGCTGCGGGAACGGGTCTCCCTGGGTGGAGGGACCCTGTCGGCCTCCTCCACCCGGGACGGGGGTTTCCTGCTGCGGGCGGTCGTGCCCGGCTGACGTGGAGAACGTGGCCCCGTGGCACAGGGGAGCGGGCGGGTGGTGGCCCGCGGTCAGAGCGTGCCGACGGAGTCCAGAGCCTCGTCGACCGCGTCGGAGGCCTCGGAGCCGCCGTCGGTGTTGAGCCCCAGCACGAACGCGCCGTGCGACTCGTCCATCTCCACCAGCACGAACCGGCCGTAGGGCTCGGTGTCGCCGTCGCCGGAACCGACCGAGGCGCCGAAGGACGGCAGGCCGTCGACCCTCTCCTCGGCGTCGGGTTCGACCTCGGGTACTCCGCCGCCGGTCACGAGCGTGCCCGCAGTGTCGGCGGCCAGGCGCAGACCGGTCTCCTCCAGCGACTCCGTGCCGTCGAAGCGCTGGGACCCGGTCACGATGAAGGCGTCCGGGTTCTCGACCGAGCCGAGCACGACGTAGGAGGAGTACTCCTGCGGGACCTCGTCGTCGCCCAGGCGCTCCCACCCGTCAGGAAGCTCGTACGACAGCCCGCTGCCGGGGTCGGCGACCGTGCCCTCGGGGGCCGGGGCATCGTCACTGGGCTCGTTTCCGGCGGCGGTGCCGTCGGGCTCGGCGGTCTCCTCCGACCCCGACGTGAGCTCGGAGGCGGGGCCGCCCGTGGACAGCAGCCAGCCCAGCCCACCCGCGGTGACCAACAGGAACAGGAAGGTCACAACGGCCGCAACGGTGAAGGTGATGCGCTTGGCGGAGTCGGGCTCTCCGGTGTCGCTATGCCGGGGGCGCTCGCCGGGCCGGCCTGCCGTGCGGGTGGTCGGCTCGTCGGAGCGTGCGTTCATGGGTCGACTCCTGACAGGGGGTGAAAGCCGTTCACGTCGGGGCTGTGGGCCCCGGGTTGGCAATACCCATGTCCGGAGTGGGGGCAAGCGGGTCGGCCGTGGCCGGATCAGGCCGATTCCGTGAAAAGACGGTTGAAGGGCGGAAAACCGTGTCGGTGGCGGTCGGAGGGCGGATCCGGACGGTCGCACCGCACCCCGAGGACCCGGTCGAGCTCGTCCGGGCCGAGGGGGCGGTCGGTGCGGGCGGCAGCCACGAGCACCTCGGCGTACAGTTCGATCTCCTCCAGGGCCACGTCGTCGTGCAGGAGCGCGGACGGGTGGGCGTGTGCGGCGGCGGAGGACCGCATGGACACTCACCTCCGGGGACGACAGGGCCACGCAGGGGCCGGGGCCCGAATGCGGGCGCGGTCGCGGGCCCGGACCCGCCGGGGCACGGTTCCTCACCAGGTTAGGTCTGCGGCCGCGCCCGGCGCATGACCCGGGAGGACCAGTGCCGGCCCTCACCCGGGTTGACCAGAACACCGCGTGTGCAGTGCTTTTGAGCTGTGGTTCAGCGCCAGGTGACGGTTCGGTGGCGCTGGGCGAGCTCGGCGTAGTGGGTCGGCGTGTGCTCCAGGACGGCGCGGTCGTTCTCGTTCAGCTCGCGCACGACCTTGCCGGGCACCCCTGCCCACAGGGTTCCGGCCGGGACCACCTTGCCGGGAGGGACGAGGGCGCCGGCGGCAACGAGGGCCCCCTTGCCCACACGCGCGCCGCCGAGCACCGTCGCCCCGATGCCGATGAGTGCGCCCTCCTCCACGACCGCGCCGTGCACCATGGCCTGGTGGCCGAGGCTGACGTCCTGGTGCAGGACCGCGGGCTCGCCGGGGTCGGCGTGCAGGCCGCACTGGTCCTGGATGTTGACGCGCTCGCCGACGACGATGTCCTCGCTGTCGGCACGCAGCACGCAGCCGTACCAGACGCTGCTCTGCGCCCCCAGGGTCACGCGTCCGACCACGACCGCGCCGGGGGCGATCCAGGAGGTGGGGTCGATCTCGGGGGTGCCGAACTCGGCCTCGCCGATGATTGCACCGGGGTGGGGGTGTGATTCCTGGCCCATCGCCTGGTCCTCTCCAGCGTCGCATGTACGCTTCGTGGTTCCCGGGACGCATGGGGCAGGAGAGAAGTTGACCACTCCGACCCCATACGGGGATGATCGCGCATACCTTAGTAAGAAGGTGACCAGGGGTCCGCACGCGGGTGTACCCCTCGGGGACATTGACGCGGTATCGCGGCGCGTGCCTACCTTGGTCGCGGCGGACGGTTCTCACATGTTGCGTCCCGGCCACGGACTGTGCCCCCCACAGTGCCGCCGGGACACGGAAACAGGGACATCCGGCCCGGAAGCTCCCACGGCCGGACCTCGCGGGTGGTCCCTGGACTGACGGGTACGGGGCACTCTCACCTTCCACGACGTGCAGTCGAAACGGTGTTAGGACATGAAGGGCACATGAGCGATATGTTGCCGGGCGGCGGACTGCAGCAAGACAGGTTCCCGACAGTGCGCAAGGGCGGCTACGACAAGGCGCACGTCGACGACTACTACGTCCGAATGGACAACCAGTTCAAGGACCTCCGCGAGCGCCTTCAGCGGATGGACGAGGAACTGGAGCAGTACAAGCGGGACCTCGCGATCGAGCGGGAGAAGGCCCAGGTCAAGCCTGAGCACGAGCAGATCAGCGAACGCATGGCGGAAATTCTGCGTATAGCTGAGGAGGAGGCCAAGGAGCGCCGCTCCCGGGTCGAGTCCGAGGTCGAGGAGGCCGAGAAGAAGGCCAAGGACGAGGTCTCCAAGTACCGCAAGGAGGCCGAGGAGCACGCCGAGCGCATCGTCTCCTCCGCGCGCGAGGAGGCCACCGAGATGGTGGCCGGCGCGAAGAAGGAGGCCGAGCAGCTGCGTGAGCAGGCCAAGAAGGAAGGCGACCGCCGTCTGAGCGAGGCCGAGGCGCGGGCGAAGAAGATCCACGACACGGCCGACCGTCGGCTGGCCACGCTCACGGCCACGCACGCCGAGGCTCTGCGCCGGCTCAAGGACATGCACTCCACGCTCGCCGACCTGGTCGAGGCCGAGGACAAGGCGGGAGCGCTGGAGACCGGGCTGTCCCGGGAGGAGACGGTCTCCGAGCCGGAGGCCCCCGCGAAGCCCGGTTCCGAGAAGGGGCAGAGCAAGAAGGGCGCCGAGGGCAGCGGGAAGCCCGAGCAGGGCCGGGGCAAGCCCGCGGAGTCGGCCGAGCCCGCGGATTCGGCGAAGCCGGCCGAGCCCGCTGAGAAGGCGGATGCGGCCCAGGCCGCTGAGAAGACCGCACCGTCCGGGAAGGACGCGGACGGGGAGCAGGGCGACGAGCCCACCGCGAAGCTCTCTCCGGCGCCCCAGGAGGCCGACGAGGCCACGGTGCGCATCAAGCCCGCACAGCAGTCCGGGGAGGGCCAGGGCGGCCAGGGTGAATCCAAGGGCCCGCAGGCCGCCGCCCCGCCCCAGGGCGCGCGCTTCAGCGGTCCCGCGCCCGAGGGTGCCGAGGCCCCGGAGAAGACCGGCCAGGACACCGGTGCGGACAGCGGCGACCCGGGTATCACCGGTATCTACCGCCGCCCGGAGAGCGGTTCGCAGCAGGCCGGTCCGGCCGCCCCGCAGGCGGGTGCTCCGGCCCCGGGTCCGCAGGCCGGTGGCGCACAGCCGCCCGCGGGCGACGAGGGCGTGCGGGTGATCCGTAAGGAGTAGCCCGTGGTTCCGTGAGGGGAACCCACGGCGGTATCGGGGGCGGGATCCGAGGGGTCCCGCCCCCGACGTGTGTCCGCGGCCGATTGCTGTGCGGGAAGCGCCGTGAGGGTGGCGTTTTGGGGGGTGATGTGGGGCCCCGTCCGTCTTGTCGCAGGCTGTCGGCTACGATGCCGACAGCCATGATGATTCGCGCGGCCATCCGGTCCGACCTCGGAGCGATCCTGCGTCTCCTCCGGGAACTCGGGGACTCCACTCACACGCAGAGCGCCCACGTGCGCATGTCCTCCGCGGCTGTGCGTGCCTGGACCCGGATGGAGAACGACCCCGACCGCACCGTCCTCGTCGCCGAGCAGCGCGGGCAGATCATCGGCACGCTCGATCTCGTGGTGGTCGCCAACCTCACCCACGACGCCCAGCCCTGGGCGATCGTCGACAACCTCGTCGTGGACCCGGAAGCGCGCGGGGCCGGTGTCGGGCGGGCGCTCATGGAGGACGCCCTCGACCGTGCGACCCGCGCCGGGTGCTACAAGGTCGAGCTGCTCTCCCACGAGTCCCGGGGCGGTGCGCACGTCTTCTACCACTCCCTGGGTTTCGACAACTCGGCGGAGGGCTTCCGGCGCTACCTCTGAGCCCGGCCCCGGACCGCGGAGCCCACCCGCTGCGTCACCTCCGGGCCGTGGCCGACGATGTTCCGGTGTCGGTGGTCAGGACGAGTGCTCGGCGGCTTTCGCTGCGGGTCCGCGCCCCCGCAGCGGGGTCCCCTTGATGCAGGCCACGCACACCAGCCCCGCGAGGGCGATGGGCGCACCGAGCAGGAACACCGCCTGCATCGCGTGGTCGAAGGCCTGCACGACGACCTCCCGCACGGGACCGGGCAGGGAGTGCACCAGTTCCGGTGATCCCTGCGCGGCCTCGGCGACCTCCGACAGGTCCGGCCCTCCCTCGTCCTCGGCGGGCAGCGAGGCGGAGGCCGAACCGATCTCCGCCTGCAGCCGGGAGACCATGACAGCGCCGAAGGCCGCCACACCGGTCGCCCCGCCCAGGTTGCGGAAGAAGACCACCGACGCGGTGCCCGAGGCGAGGTCCGGTACCGGCAGCGCGCTCTGGGTGGCCAGCAGCAGGAGCTGCATGTTCAGGCCCAGGCCGAGGCCGACCAACATCTGCCCGGCCACGAGCGCCGACAGCCCCGGGGTGACGTCGATGAAGCTCAGGGCGGTGAACCCGAGCACGCACAGCACCATGCCGATCACCGGGTAGTGCTTCCAGCGCCCGCTGCCGCTGACGGCGAACCCGGAACCGATAGAGGTGGTCAGGAACGACCCCACCAGCGGCAGGGTCATGAGACCGGAGACGGTGGGCGTCATGCCGTGCACCATCTGCAGGTACTGCGGCATGTAGATGATGAGGCCGAACATCATGCCGCCCACACACACCGAACCGAACGCCGCGAGCACGAATGTGCGGTTGGCGAACAGGCGGGTGGGGATGATCGGCTCCTTCGCTCGGCGCTCCACGAGCACGGCGGCAACGGTGAGCAGGACGGTGCCGATGCCGAGCCCGATCGCGAGCGGGGAGATCCAGGGGATCTGGGTCCCGCCGAGGCTGAGGAGCACGATGAGGGAGCTCGCGGCGCTGAAGATGAACCCTGCGCCCATCCAGTCGACGGGGGTCCCGCGTCGGGGCACGGTCGGCACGTTCAGCATGAACTGGATGACCACGAACGCGACCAGCGCCAGCGGCACGGTGATGAGGAAGCACCAGCGCCAGCCCAGCGGGCTGTCCACGAGGAAACCGCCGACGAGCGGTCCGAGCACGGTCGAGACGCCGAAGACCATCCCGATGAACCCGCTGTAGCGCCCGCGCTCACGGGGCGGGATCACGTCGCCGAGGATGATGTTGGGCAGTGTCGCGAGCCCGCCGATCCCCAGGCCCTGGCAGGCGCGGGCGATGATCAGCGTGTTCATGTCCTGGGCGAGCCCCGCGGCGACCGTCGAGACGATGAAGATGCCGAGGGCCACCTGGAACAGCAGCTTGCGGCCCCAGATGTCGGAGAGCTTGCCCCAGACCGGGGTGGAGGCGGTCATGGTGAGCAGGCCGGCGGTGGCGACCCAGGCCAGGCGGTCCTGTCCGCCGAGCTCACCCACGATCGTCGGGAGCGCGGTACCCACGATCGAGTTGCTGAGCATGGAGGTCAGCATGGCCAGCACGAGGCCGACCATGATCTGGATGATCGTTCGGCGTGCGATGGGCGGAGGGCCCTCGTCCGCGGGGGAGACCGAGTGATCGGGGGTGTTGGCGGGGGGCGCGCTGTCCGCGAGAGCCTCCGTTCCGGGTCCTGTGTCCCGGTGGTCGGAGGACCGGGCCCCGGCGCGGGCGGGAACGGCGCCGTCACGGGGGTCGGTCTCGGGTCGGCGTTGGGTCGGTCGGTCCACGGAGTCCCCCGAATCCGGACGCACGAAAGGCCCCACGGCGGGGATGCCGGGGGCGTCGTCCGCTTCCAGGTATATGTAAACACTGTTGACCTGTCAAATCGGTATCTCTGGACCGGTTCCGGTATGCGGACATCGCCCCCAGGTGTCAACCTGGAGTCCTGAAAGCCAGATCGCGGCCACCGAGGGGTGTGCAGATGGATCGTCCGGACGAGACCGGGGGCGGCGCCGGACCCACCCGGGGCCGCGAGGCGACCCGTGCGCGGATCCTCGCCAGCGCCAAGGAGCTCTTCACCAACGAGGGGTACGGCTCGGTCTCCTCCCGGAAGATCGCAGCACACGCCGGCGTCAACGTCGCGCTCATCAACCGCTACTTCGGGGCCAAACGCGGACTGCTCACCGAACTCCTGCGCGAGGACGGCGTCTACCCGGGGCTCATCGTCGACGGGCCGCGCGACCAGCTCACCCGCCGGCTGGCCGAACACGCCGTCAGCCGCCTGCACGGGGAGGGCACCGCGCTGCAGCGGGCGCTCGACGACTCCGCCGGCGACCCCGACCTGCGCTCGGTCTACCAGGGGCGCATCACGTCCGCGATGATCGAACCGCTCGCCGCCTACCTGGGCGGGCCGGAGCAGCGTGCGCATGCCCTGCTCCTGGCCTCGGTCCTGCTGGGTGTCGCCCGCGTGCGCCTGGTCGAGGGCGCCGGGGCGCTGTGTGAGATGGAGCGGGAGACCATCACCCGCCGGGTGCAGGACCTTCTGGAACTGTGCCTGAAGGACTTCGAGGACGGCGACGCGGCCTAGCCGGGGGGTGCGGCGCCGCCGCCGGACTCATGCGGTGCCGTTGAGCGTGGTGACCACCGTGACGACCAGGCCGATCGTGGGGACGATCACTGCCCAGAACTGCATCGGGACGAAGAAGAACGTGTGCCGGTTGCGGTACACGACGGGTTCCCCGGTCTTGGGGTGGAACCCCTGCTCGGGCTTGTTGAGCTTGCGGCCGAGGAGGAAGATCGCGAGCGAGGAGAGCAGGGCACCGACGACGAAGCCGTAGGTGGAGGCCTCCGGCGGGAGGACCTCCTCCCCGACCGCTCCCGTGATACCGATGCCGAGAATCAGGAACAGGGGGACGAGAATCCCCCAACCGGTCCAGATGATCATGGGTCGTGCCTCTTCTGCTGTGCTCGTCGTTACGGGGAACACTGCATCTGACACCTGGGGCGCCTGGTTGGTTTCGGACATGACAAGGATTCCTGGAGAAATCCTGGTGTGTCTGAAAAGCGGTAGGTCGCGTTGCCGTGGGAGTCCCGGGGCAGGGGCCACGCAGCCCCGCGGGCGTTCGGTGCGACGCTCAGCCGTGGAGCTTGGCCGCGAAGCCGATCTCCACCAGGATGTTGGCCAGGTCGGAGCCCACAGCGGTGCGCACCCGCGGCGGTGACGTGCCCCGGCGACCGCAGTCCCCGGGTGCCGCACCCGAACGGAGGAACAGTGCAGCCCGAGACCGTGTTCACCGGCGGACTGGTCGTCGACGGTACCGGTGCACCAGCCCGCCACGCCGACCTCGTCCTGCGCGACGGGCGCATCGCCCACGTCGCAGCTCCGGGCCGGACCGAGACCTCGGGCCGTTCCGTCGTCGACGTCACCGGACTCGTCGTCGCGCCCGGCTTCATCGACATGCACGCCCATTCCGACCTCGCCGTTCTGGCCGACCCCGACCACAGTGCCAAGGTTGCGCAGGGGGTCACCCTGGAGGTCCTCGGTCAGGACGGGCTCGCGTACGCGCCGGTCACCGACGCGACCTCCGCCGAGCTCTTCGAGCGTCTCGCGGGGTGGAACGGCAGCCCCGACCTGGACCGCGACTGGCGGGGCATCGGCGAGTACCTCGACCGCATCGACGAGGGCGCAGCCGTCAACGCCGCCGTCCTCGTCCCGCACGGCAACGTGCGCGCGGCCGTGGTCGGCAACGAGGACCGCCCGCCCAACCGTCGCGAGCTCGACCGCATGCGCGACATGGTCTGCCGCGGCATGTCCGATGGTGCACACGGGCTCTCCAGCGGGCTCACCTACACACCCGGCATGTACGCGACCGACGACGAGATCGTCGCCCTCCTGGCGCCCGTGCGCGAGGCCGGCGGGTACTACTGCCCGCACCACCGCAACTACGGTTCCAGGGTCGTGGAGTCCTACCAGGAGTGCCTCGACGTGGCCCGAAACGCCCAGGTCCCCCTCCACCTGGCCCACTGCCACGTCAACTTCCGCCAGAACCGGGGGCGGGCCCCCGAGGTCCTCGACGCGGTCGACGAGGCCACCGTGCGCTACGGCCTCGACGTCACCCTCGACAGTTACCCGTACGGCCCCAGCGCCACCTATCTGGGTGCGCCGCTGCCGAGTTGGGCGCAGGCGGGCGGCACGGAGATGACCCTGGAACGCCTGCGCGACCCGGCCGTCCGCGCCCGCATCCTGCACGAGATCGAGGTCGAGGGTACCGACGGCAACCACGGGGTCCCCCTGGACTGGCGGACCATCGTGGTCACCGGCGTCACTGACCCCGCGCTCTCCTGGACCGTGGGGTCCTCCATCGCCGACCTCACGCAGGGGGACGGTCGCAGCCCCGGGGAGCTCTACGCCGACCTGCTCGTGGCCGACCGTCTGCGCAGTGGGTGCCTGCTCGACGTCGGCAACGAGGAGAACATCCGCACCATCATGCAGCACGGGGCCCACACCGGCGGCAGTGACGGGATCCTCGTGGGAGCCCGCCCCCACCCGCGCGGCTGGGGCACCTTTCCCCGCTACCTCGGCCACTACGTGCGCGAGCTCGGGATCCTCACGCTGGAGGAGTGCGTGCGCCACCTGACCTCGCGCCCCGCTGCCAGGCTCGGGCTCTCCGGCCGGGGCACGGTGCAGTCCGGGGCCATCGCCGACCTCGTGGTCTTCGACCCCGACACCGTGGCCGCCCGCGCCACCTTCGCGGACCCGCGCCGCACGCCCGTGGGCATCGAACACGTGCTGATCGGCGGGGAGTTCACCCTGCGCGACGGACGGCGCACCGGCAGCCTCCCCGGCCGTTCGGTGCGCCGCAACGGCCCCTGACCGGGCGGATGCGTGAGGAACGGGGGAACCGAGGCGGGTACGACAACGGAGTCAACGGGGAAGAGGGGCCGGGGGAGGAGTGTCGGGTCGGGGAACCAGCACAGGCGTGGCCGACGGTGGCGCGGAGCCGGTCGGGACCGCCCCCGCGCCCGCAGCCCGATCACCCGATGACGACCGCGCCGGCCAGGACCGGGTCCCCGAAGGTGACGGAGCCGTGGCCGGAGGCCATTGCCCGGCTGCCCTGGCAGCTCGTCCCGGCGAACAGCGCGAAACGCACCTTGCTGTCGCTGTCGATCGTCACGACGCCGCCCTGGCCGGTCTCGAGGGGGCGGCAACCGCCGTTCTCCACGAGCTGCTCGTGGCCGGACTCGAAGACGATGCGGACCGTCTCCTTGTCGTCCTTGTTCGACATCCCCGGGATCGCGCCGGCGATGGTGGCGGACATGGTGGCGAGGTTCGCGGGGCGAATCGGCACAGGGTTCCCCTTTTCTGCCGGGCCTTCCTGGCACGGAGGCCCCCGGCGCGCACGGAGTTGATTACTCTGTGTCATTTAGCTACAGGGGTTACCGGAAGAGGCGCAGCTCGGGCGGAGTGTCGGCCAATTTCTCCGGTAACAGCCCGTTGGCAGGCCGGTCCGGGGCGCATAGAATCGAGCTCGCCAGGAACTGAACCTCTCGGAAGGAGGGGACCGTGTACCACGCGCTCCTCCTCGTGATGGAGTTCCTGACCCTGGGGACCCAGCCCTTCGACGCCGTCGTCGCACTCGCCCCCGGGGCCCTCGTCGTCGTCACGGCCGCCGCCACCGCTTTCCTCGCGCTGTACCTCGTCCGGCGCTTGGCGCCGTGGCCCACCGGTGAGGCAGCCGCGGACGCCGCCAGAGCGATGCGCCGCAGGTCCGAGCGCCTCCCGATCGTGACCTACCGCGCCCCCGACACCGCGGGCAAGCCCCGTCCCCGGGCCCCCGGGCCGGCCCTTCCGGCCGCTCGCTGACCCTGCCAGTCTCCACCGTCCCTCGTTCTTTCCGTGCACACGCTGTGCCTGCGTAGCCGTGCCCCGGCACTGCCGCGCGCCCGCGTGCCTCGCTCCGAGGGGCGGCGAGCGGCCTGACGTCCCGTCATGAACGCTTCGGACGAAGGGCCTCACCCTTGTACAGTCTTGCTCCCTTCGCGGCCGCCATGGGCCTGGTCTCCTGCGCTCTTGCGGCGCTCACCGCACTGCTCACCCCCGCCGTCCCCGCTGCCGCTGCGGGGCTGTCCGTCGTCCTGCTGACCGTGGGTGTGCGCCTGCTCCTGGTTCCCGTGGGTGTCTTGCAGGTGCGCGCCGAGAAGGTCCGGGCGCGCATCGCTCCCGAGCTGGCGCGCATCGGGGCTCAGTACCGCGGCGACCCGCAGAAGATGGTCGCCGAACAGCGCCGGGTCCATGCCGAGGCGGGGTCCTCGCCGTTCGCCGGGTGCCTGCCCGCGCTGGTGCAGCTGCCGGTGGTCCTGGCCCTGTACGGCGTCTTCATCGGGGCGGCCGGGGACGACGAACCCCTGCTGTCCCACACCTTCGCCGGGGTCGAGCTCGGCGCGAGCCTCGTCCCGATCTCCCAGGGGCTCGCACCGGAACCGGTCTTCGCGGTGCTCATCGCCTTCATCGCCCTGGTCGCCTGGGCCCAGCGGCGTTACGTCGTGCTTCCCACGATGCGCGCCGTCACGGCGGTCGAGGGGCAGCCGCAGGTTCCGGGGCCCCTCACCTACATGCCCTACGCCACCGCTGTGATCGCCGCGTTCGTCCCGCTCGCGGCCGGGCTCTACCTGCTGGCGTCCACAGGGTGGGCGCTGGGGGAGCGGTTGGTGCTGCGCCGGGTGCTGCCCGACTGACCGGGTCTGCAGGAACGACGGTGCCCGGGGCCGCGCGGCCCCGGGCACCGGTCGAAACGTCGGCGGAACACTCCCGCCTGCGGATCAGAATTCCACGGTCACGCAGCCCAGCCGGTCGCCGGCCTGCCCCGCCTCGCCGTGCTCGGTGGCGGTGTGCTCCTCGTGCAGAACCAGCGACTGGGCCTCGCCGTCGCGGAACTCCCACGGGACGGTCGCCGACGCGTCGCCGTTGCCGCCGCCGTCGGTGGTGAAGTCCAGCCAGACCTCGTTGTCGGGGTTGGCGTACTCGGGGTCGACGGACGGGTTGTCCTCGTCGGCCTCCGGGTCGACCTCGTCCTGGTAGTGGGGGCCGGAGTCCTCGGGGTCTTCACCGCAGGGATCGGTGTGCACGTGGGCGCCGAAGTCGCGGTCCGCCTCCAGGCCGGTGGCGGTGAGCTCGATCTGTGTGGCGTCCTCCTCGGCGCGCACCTGCACGTCGGCGGTGGCGCCCTCGGGCACGGCCGTCTCGTCGTAGGTGATCGCTCCGGCGCTCTCGCCGGGCGGAAGGAAGGTCGCGGCGGTCACGCTCGGCGAGCTCGTGGGCTCGGCGACCGATTCCTCCTCGCCGGCGGCACCGTCGGCGTCGGGGTCGCCCTCCGAGCACCCGGCGGCGAGCAGTGCGGTCAGGGCGAGGCCGGTGGCGACCTGGATCGTGCGCATGGCGGGACTCCCGGTGTCTTCTCGACGGCTGTCCGCGATGTTACCCACAGTAGAAATCAGATAACTATGGGTGCGGAAGTTCTGTCTCAGAGGCTGCGAGGGAGAACTGTGTGCCCAATTCAGGCCCTCGGGTGCGACGTTCCGGATGCTATCGGTCGCACTCGGTGCGCCCCACGGGGGGCTGGTTGCGGTTCGGATTCGGGGTGCGGGCTCGGGTTTCGCTGCGCAAGCGGGGGTGAATTATGTAACGGATGTCACATTGAAAGGTGCGAAGCGTGAGTCAGCCATCGGATCCCCCGACGCCCGAGAACACCCACAACACCGCCGGAACCGGGGCCTCGTCCACCGCTGAACAACCCGAACGCAGCACCATCGTGCGTCGCGTCATCGGTCTCTTCCTCGGCCCTCTGCTCGGCCTGGCCGCCTTCGTGGCGATGCCCGAGATCCCGCTGCCCATCGAGGACGACGACGGTTCGATGGTGCCGAGCGACGAACTGTCGGCCAACGCAGCCTTCGTCGCCGCTGTCGCCGTCGTCATGGCCGTGTGGTGGATGACCGAGGCCCTGCCGCTGCCGGCCACCGCGCTCCTGCCGCTCGCGGTCTTCCCCATCGTCCTGGAGGACACCTCCATCGACGATGTCACCGCGCCCTATGCCAACGAGATCATCTTCCTGTTCATGGGCGGGTTCGTGATCGCGCTCGCGATGCAGCGATGGAACCTGCACAAACGGGTCGCGCTCGCCATCGTCGCGGCTGTGGGTACCGGGCCGGTCAGCATCATCGGCGGCTTCATGCTCGCCACCGGCTTCCTCACCATGTGGGTCTCCAACACCGCGACCGCCATGATGATGATGCCCATCGGCCTCGCCGTCATCGGCCTCGTCACCCAGCTCCGGGACGGCCGGACCGACACGAACTTCGCGACCGCCCTGATGCTGGGCATCGCCTACGCAGCCTCCATCGGCTCCGTCGCGACACTCATCGGGACCCCGCCCAACGCGTTCATGGCCGGTTACCTGTCGCAGGAACACGACATCAACCTCGGCTTCGGCCAATGGATGCTCGTGGGCGCCCCGATCGCCGCGGTCTTCCTCGTCATCTGCTGGATCGTGCTGACCAAGATCATCTACCGGCCCGCGACCAAGGACCTCGGGGAGGCCGGGTCCCACATCCGGCAGGAACTGCGCGACCTCGGCCCGATGTCGCGCGGGGAGTGGACCGTGCTCGCCGTGTTCGTGTGCACCGCCCTGGCCTGGATCTTCATCCCGCTCCTGGCCGAGACCGAAGGCATCGGCGGTGCCCTGCCCTGGCTCGCCAACTTCACCGACGGCGGGATCGCGATCGCCGCGGCCGTCATCCTGTTCATCCTCCCCGTCGACGGCCGCCGCGGCGTGCGCGCCATCGACTGGGAGCAGGCCGTCAAGCTCCCGTGGGGTGTGCTGTTGCTCTTCGGCGGTGGACTGAGCCTGTCCGCGCAGTTCGGCTCCAGCGGTCTGAGTCTCTGGGTGGGTGAGCGGGTCGAGGGCCTGGGCAATGTTCCCGGGTGGGTGTTCATCCTGCTCGTCACCGTGATCGTGCTGGTTCTGACCGAGCTGACCAGCAACACCGCCACGGCGTCGATCTTCGTCCCGGTCATGGCCGGTGTCGCCATCGGTCTCGGCCTGCCGGTACTGACGCTGGTCGTGCCCGCCGCGCTCGCCGCGAGCCTGGCGTTCATGCTGCCGGTCGCCACTCCGCCGAACGCCATCGTGTTCGGCACCGGCTACATCCGCATCGGGCAGATGATCAAGGCCGGGCTGGTGCTCAACGTCTGCTCCCTGTTGCTGATCCTGGCAACCATGTACACGACCATGTCCTGGGTCTTCGGTTTCGCCCTCTGAACCCGCCGCGGTTCCCTGCCCGTGCGCGGGCGGGGAACCGTTGCCCGCCCCCACGGGCCGGAACGGTGCGGCGGTGGCGATCCGGCAGACTGGACCGCGGCCCACGACCCACGTTGAACAGGCGACATGCGAACGATCAGACGCGGCGGCGAACACGAGACCGAGATCAAGAAGTCCCGGTTCATTTGTGCGATGGCACGGGTGGACAGCGAGGACGCCGCCCGTGCGTTCATCGCCGACCGGCGCAAGGAGCACTGGAGCGCCAACCACAACTGCACCGCCTACGTGCTGGGTGACGACGGTTCGGTGCAACGTTCCAGCGACGACGGTGAACCCGGCGGTACCGCGGGAGTGCCGATGCTCGAGGTGCTGCGCCACCGCTCCCTGACCGACGCCGTCGCCGTCGTCACCCGTTACTTCGGAGGGGTCAAGCTCGGCGCGGGCGGGCTGATCCGCGCCTACGGGAACTCCGTCTCGGCCGCTGTCGACGAGTTCGGGGTGCTGGAACGCCGCACTCTGCTGCTGGTGGACGTGTACGCCGACTACGTGCTCGGCGGGCGCTTGGAGAGCGACCTGCGCGACTCCTCCTACACCGTGCGCGAAGTCGCCTACGAAGCGCGTGTACGCATCGAGGTCGCCCTGCCCGAGGACGATCTCGAAGGCTTTGCCGTGTGGTTGGCCGAGATCACCGGGGGAAAGGCCGACCACGAGGTGAAGGGCACCACGGTCGTGGAGGTCGAACCCTAGGGCCGTGCCCCGGATCCTTTGCCGCACAGTGGATCCACGGTGAAGGCGCGGTAACGAGTGGGGACCGGCGTGTGTCCGTCCTCCGCCGAGCGGCTTAGGATTTGGCGTGTTACGTCATCGTTCGTGGGGAGTAGACGTCCATGCGCAGCGCACGCGTGCCCCTCGCCTGTGGCATCGCGATGCTGCTGGTCACCGGCTGCACGGGCGACCCCGAGCCGGCGGAACCGCAGAACGGTGAGGCCGAACCCTCGCCTCCGCCGACCGAGTTCCGGGGCGACCTTCCCCCGGGCCTCGAGGGCGAGGTCCTGCGCCACCTCCACGGCGAGGACGCCGACGTGCACCCCGTGCTCGACGACGGGCAGGGCGTGCGCATCAGCCCCGTCGCGGGCGCGTTCCTCATCAGCTCCGACGGCGAGGACCGCCACCTGCTGCACGACGCTGCGACCGGCGAGACCCTGTGGGAGGGGGAGGCCGGGTTCCGCGGCTTCGCCTCCGACTCCGACGGTGAGCCCGTCCTGCTCATGGCCGACACCGACGACGTGCCCTTCGTGCTCGGACCCGACGGCGAACAGGTGTGGGCCGCGGACGACGCCGACGACGCCTACCTCGACGGACTGGTCGTCGACCGCCCCGACGACTGGTCGGACGAGGAGCCCGGGGGCGCCTTCACCGTCTCCGACACCGACGGTGAGGAGCTGTGGAGCTACGACTTCGAGCCGCCCGAGGACGCGGACGTCGACGGCGAGAACGGCTCCGAGGAGGACGACGGAGGGGACGCTGCGGACGAGGACGGGGATCCGCCCCTCGGTGTTCCGGTCGCCGCCTGGGACGACACCGTGCTGCTGAGCGACGGTGCGACCTCCCTGTACGCGCACTCCCTCGACACGGACGAGACCGGCGAGGAACTGTGGTCGGTCACCGGCCAGGACGAGGAGCTCGGCCTGCCCGACACCGCGGCCGGTGCGGTCCCGCAGATCCTCGGCCGGTACACGCTGCCCGAGGAGGGCGAGGACGCGGATGACGAGGAGGATACCGAGGACGAGGTCGGCGCCGAGGAGACAGGCGACGGGCTGCTCGTTCTCCGGTGGGCCCAGCCCGAGGCGCCCTCCACCCTCTCCGCGCACGACCCCGCCACCGGCGAGACCGTGTGGACCCTGCGGGAACCCGGCACCAACCCGGCCGCGGAACCCTTCGCGTCACCCGGCGCCACCGGCAGTCTCCACGACGAGGAGACCGGAACCCTGTTGCTGCAGCAGGCCAGCGGTGAGGCCTCCCTCATCGCGGTCGACCTCGCCGAGGGCGAGGAGCGCTGGGGGCTGGAGGACGACGACACCGCGATCTCCCCGGCCTTCGCCTTCGGCGGGTTCGTCTACGGTGACCAGCGCGGCGACGACAACGGCAACCCGCAGCTCGTGCTCGACGCCGTCACCATGGACCTCGTCGACGACGAGCTCTCCGCACGGGTGGAGGCCGTGACCGAGACCGGGCACGCGATCCTCGTCCAGGACCGCCAGCGCTTCGTCGTCGGCCCGCCCCCGGAGGACGACGAGGCCGACGGAGGCGACGAGGAGCCTTCCCCCGACGACGACCCGAGCTAGGAAGCCTTTTCGTGGTCACAGATCTCGACCGGACCGGGGCGCCGGTGCACGGAGCCCGCCGGTGACCAGCGAATTCGACACCTACGTCAAGATCTTCGTGGCGGGGGGATCAAAGGAAAACCTCCTCCGAAGGATCTCGAGGGTGTTGTCACCACCGGTAGGTTCTCCGTCGAGGTGCGGGAGAACAAGGACCAAAAATGGAACTCGGACTGTCAGGGCGATTTCCTCTTCTGGCCGCTCCAGATCGAGATGGAATGCTCGGACGGTGTGGCCCTGGACCATTACGTCGCCGTGACCGGGCGGATCCTGGAACGCTTCTGGGACGCCGGCCTCTCCGCCGTGGCAGCGTGCGCCTTCGAGCATCTCCTGCCCTGGAACGGGGGAATCCGGAGCGTCGAAATGCCGACGCCCTGGGTGGAGCATGCGCGGCCGCCCCTGAGGATGCGCTGGGAATGGTTCGACGACCTGGACTTCCTGGGCGAATTCACGGCGAAACTCGAAGGGGAACCGTTCACCGGGAGGCTTATTCATGAGCCCTGTTCACAGCAGGGATCCAGTCATCCCGCGAAAGAGTCAAAGGGGACGATTCGAGCAGGTTTCCGTGTTCTGCCCACACAGCAACGGCTCCTCCGCTGAAATCTGGGGTTGAGAGACCAACCAGACGAAGCAGAAGAGCCGTTGGACCTACAACGTATAACCGGATTGACCAGCGAACAACTCACCGACCTCACCGCCCGCGTCCACCACCGGCTCGGGCTCCTCGCCCAGCCCGGAGTCCGACCGGCGCGCTGGGCCTGTACAGATCGATCGCCCTGTCGTGGCCCTGCACCGCCACAACCTCACCCAGGACCTGGCCGGCGCGATCTTCGACGTCTCCCAGGCCACCGTCAGCCGCCGCTGGGACCTGCTACGCCCTCCCATCGGCGCCGAACTGAGGGCCTTCATCCCCGACCCGGCCGAGATCACCGGCACCTGCACCGTCCTGGTCGACGGCACCCTCGCCCCCACCTGGGACTGGACAACCGCCGAGGGCATGTGCTCGGGCAAGCACGAGACCACCGGGTTCAACCTCCAACTCGCCGCCACACCCGCGGGCGCCTTCGCCGCAGTGGGCCCCACGCCAGTGCCCGGCGCACGCCATGACGCCCACGCCTACTACGCCAGCGGCCTGTACGACTTGGTCATCGACTCAGACAGCACCCTGGGCGACAAGGGCTACCAAGCGCACGCCGACATCAGCCCGACCAAGAAACCCCAGGACGGGGAGCTGACCGAGCAGCAGGAGGCCACCAACGCCGTGATCGACAGTGTGCGGGCCGCAGTCGAGCGAGCTGTCGCCCACCTGAAGACCTGGCGCATGCTCCAGACCCGCTACCGCGCTCCGCTGGCCAAGTTCTCCGAGGCCCTTGCGGTGATCATCGGCCTGTACTTCTACACCCGCTACTTCGAGGCTTATGAATAAGCCTCCGGGTGCAGCGTCGACCACGATCGGGGGCTGGGCTTCGACGTCGTGACCGTAGAGCGCGGGCAGAAGATCGGTGCTGAGTACATTGTCGACGAGTGGACCGGGGTCCTGCGGGAGTTCGAGGCTGTGCACTACGGGAACATCTTCTTCGGCGGTGTACACGGGTGGGACCGCGAGGGCAACCTTCGCGAGGAGACCTTCTACCCGCAACCGGATGCGGCCCGGGTGCGCCGGACGTGGGATGCCGACGGTCGGCTGGTCTCCGAAGGGGCCATACCGTCGCGGGACACCCTGAACGGGTCCTATGCGGCGGTGTTCGGTGACCATGACCCTCCGGAGCACCCTGCCTTCACTCACCTGTGGCGCATCGACCGGGACGAGGCCGAGGAACGCTACGTGTCCGGCGGCAAGCCGTACTGGGGCTTCCTCACCACGGCCGAGGACGGCGGTCGTGGGCGCGTCCGCCTCGTGCTCGACGGCCGCGAGGAGGGCCCGGTGTTGGCCACCTCGCCCGTCTCGCCGAGCATGCGCCCGGAGTCCCACCCCGGCCGGGTGTACTTCTGGTTCGGTCCGGTGGCCACGTACCTCGGGCAGTGGCCGACTCGCCAGAGCAACGGCATGAGCACCAACGCGGCGAGGAGCTGCAGCATGACCGCCAGGCCGAAGGCCGCCTCGTCCCGGGCGAAGACTCCTTCCCACATCGGGGTCGTCGCGAGCGCCAGGAAGGGCAGGAGAAAGGCGAACATGCCCAGTGGCCACGACACGTACGGCCGGTCCTGGACCCAGTTGTTGATCAGGAACCGCCGTGACCGTGCCTCCCGGCGCGGCAGGCTCAGGGGCTCAGCACTCACCCTGTCCTCTTCTGTGCGCTCGGTCCGGATGCGTCCGCCACAGGACATCATGGTGTGCGCACACCAGGGGCCGGTCCACCTGAGCCCGGATTCCCGCCTCGGCGCTACGGATCCCTAGGATTGACCGGTCTCCGGAGCCGCCCCCGGGCCGCGGTCCCGGGGGCGGCTCCACCGCTGCTCGATCCCCATGGAACACCTGATGAACCAACCTGCGCAGAATCCCCAGCAGTCCCAGCCGACCGACAACGGCGTCCGCCACCAGGCCAGTGTCGTCACCAACCCGATCTACCGCCTCGGTGGGCAGATCGTCGCCGCACTGTTCTTCCTGGCCGGCACCTACATCGTGTTCACCGACGACGATGCACCCTGGTGGTTCATGTTCTTCGTCATCTTCGTCTCGGTGATGCTCCTGGGCGTGATGCTGGTCTGCACCGCCGTCGAGGTGAAACTGAAGCGCGGCGTTCTCGAGGTCAGCAACGGGCGCCGCACCTTCAAGATCCCGACCCGCGCGATCGCCTACATCGGCCGTGCCGAGTTCACGCGGCGCGACGTGTGGCGCCTCGGCCAGAACCTCACCAATGGGAAGCGCGGCACCGGCATCGAGATCGTCACCGGCGACCGCAAGTACATCACGGCACGGTGCGACACGATGGACGAGCTCTTCCCCGCGCTGGTCGAGGAGGGCATGGACGCCCGCGCGCTCCAGGTCCCCTTTCCCGTCGACGCCGTGAAGTACAAGCATGCCGACTCGGTACAGCGGGAACAGCGGGAGCAGCGCGGCCAGAACGGCTGAGCCGCGGGGCCGGATCCGGCCACATCCGGGAGCCGGAGCGGCTTCCGGGGGAAGGTTGACGGGGAGCCCGGGGCGGCGGGGGCGTACGATTCGGTCCCCGCCGCCCGGCCCCTCGGTCCGCGTCCCCTACTCCGACGATCCACCGGATCTGTGAGACCCATGAACCCCGTCCACACCTCCGTGCAGATGCCGGCGACGGCCACCGGCCTCACGCCTGCCGACCCAGCCGAGATGGGCCCGTATCGCCTGGTCAACCGGCTGGGTGCGGGAGGCATGGGTGTCGTGTACGGGGCGCAGGCGGGTGACGGGTCGCTGGTCGCGGTCAAGGTGATCCACCCGGAGTACGCCGCGGATCCGGACTTCCGGAGCCGGTTCTCCCGCGAGGTCGAGATGCTCTCGCGGGTGGGCGGCGCGTGCGCTGTGCCGTTGTTGGACTCCGACACCGGGGGCGAGCGCCCGTGGTTGGCCACCCCTCTGGTTCGGGGGATGACCCTGAGCGCCTACCTGCGGGAGAACAAGGGCCCCTTGCAGGAGGACCTCCTGCACGGGGTCGCGGTGGGGATCGCCGAGGCACTGGCGCAGATCCACGCCGCGGGGGTGGTCCACCGGGACCTCAAGCCGGCCAACGTCGTGATGTCGCCCGAAGGACCGCGGGTACTGGACTTCGGTATCGCGCGGGCACTCGACCAGACCGCGCTGACCCGCACGGGTTCCGTTCTGGGGTCGTCGGGGTGGATCAGTCCGGCGCACTACCGGGGCGAGCCGGTGAGCACCGCCGACGACATCTTCGCGTGGGGCGCCCTGGTCACCTACGCCGCCACGGGTCGGCCCCCGTTCGGGCGGGGGGACCCGTCGGCCGTGGCGCACCGGGTGCTGAGCGAGGAACCGGACATGGAGGGGTTCACCGGGCCGCTCGCCGATCTGGCTTCGCGGGCGCTGTCGAAGGACGCGGCTCAGCGGCCCAGCGCGATGGCACTGGTCATCGGCGTGATGCAGGTGGCGAACCTGGCCCGGCCGGCCGGGCCCATCGAGTCGCCGGGCGTCGCGGGCAGTGCGGTGGCCGCCTCGCTGCAGGCCACGTGGCACGGGGTGGAGGTGCCCGAGGAGCGCGAGGTAACGGTGGCGCCGAGCCCCCGGAATGTGTCCCGTGGGCGGCGCCGGGCGGTGGTGTCGGCCGCCGCGGCGGCGGTGCTGGTGGTGGCGGGCGTGCTGGGTGCGAGTCTGCTGTCCGACGGCGGCGGTGCCCCGCCGATCGCGTGGTTCGGCGGAGGGGGAGAGGACTCCGAACCGGTCACCACCGTCGCGACCGTCGGCGCGGGTGTGGACGCGGACGGATCGCCGCCGGACGGCACCCACGTGGTCGCGTTCCGGCCGGCCGACGGGGAGGGCAAGTTCGGTGTGGCCGACGACGCGACCGTGCTGTGCGCGTGGAGTTTCTGCCAGGAGGAGGGCGGCAGCATCGGCAACGGCGACGCGGGAACGGTGCCCTCCGACCCGGCGGCGCTGACCGAGCACGTCAACACCGGGACGCGCACCATCTCCGCCGAGGTCACCTACACCGAGCAGGCCGACGGGACCGCGAGCATCTCCGAGATCGTCGAGCACCATGAGACCAGCGGTACCGGAACCCCGCCCTGGGAGGAACAGTGAACCGTCGTGTGCGCAGGCCCTTCGCCCGGTGGTCCGGAGCCGGTATCGCCCTGGCCGCGGTGACCGCTGTGGTCGGCGCGGCCCCGTCCCCCGACGCCCCTTCCCCGCAGGACCAGGCCCCGGTCCCGTACAACGGGGTCTGCGGGGACGGCTACGGCGTGGTGAACAGCGCCGCGGTCCCGGGTGGAACCGTGTACCTCACCTACAACAACGACAACGGGGAGAACTGCGTGGTCGTGATCCGGGAGGACGTGGGCGAGGAGATGGCCATGGACGCCGTGCTCAAGGTGGGATCGCAGACCGAGTGGGAGCGCGACCCGGGGCAGTGGACGACCTACGCGGGGCCGGTGTACCTGGAGGCCGCGGGGGAGTGCGTCGACTGGGGCGGCGTGATCGGCGACGACTGGGTCGTGCGCAACGGCACCAACTGCGGCGAGTGAGCCCGGGGCGGCACCCGTCCCACGCAACCTCCGGCGACCTCCGCAACACACCGCTACAGGACTGCAACAGCAACGGCCCCGCCGCGGTGGCAGGGCCGTTGCTGTTGAAACCGGGGTCAGTGGTCGCGCGTGGCGGTCACGGTCCCGTACACGGTCACGTCGACGGTGTAGTCGAGAGTCTCGCCGTCGTCGTCACGCGCCTCGCACCGGGCGACGTCGTCGGTGTCCAGCGGCGTGCGCACGACCTCGTCCATGTCGCAGCGCACCTCCTCGGCCTCGGAGGAGTAGCGGACGGCGTCCTCGGCGGCCTCACGCGCCAGCGGGCCCTCGGGCATCTCCGCCTCGTAGTTGATCATGAAGCCGTCACTGCCCTCCATGGTGACCTCGTAGTCGTAGTCCTCACCGAAGTAGGTGACGGTGCAGGTGACCTGCTCGCCCTCGTCGTTCTCGATGTCGGGGCACTGCCAGTCGGCGTCCTCGTCGACCACCACGGCCATTTCGGCGACGTCCGTGAAGGCCTCCCACGCGATCTGGTCGGAGAGCTCGTCCTCGCCGTCGGGCTCCTCGTCGGGCAGCTCGTCCTCGTCGAGGCGGGGCGGGTCCGTCGGGACCTCGGCGGTGTTCCACCCGTCGCCGCCGGAGTCGGCGTCGGTGTCCTCGTCCTCCTCGGCCGCGGCCTCCTCGGCGGCGCCGTCGTCGGGCTCGGCGGACTCGTCGGTGCCGCAGGCAGCCAGGGCCAGGGCGGAACCGGCGGCGGCCAGCCCGAGGGCGAGACGATGTCGGCGTGCGGACTGAATCATGGGGGACCTCTCGTTGTCTGGTGAAGGGGATGGAGAACGGCCGGGGGCGACCGTGGTGGGTGCGGTGGCCGGTGTGCGGCCGACCCGATGACCGGGTCACGGGTTCTGCCGCACGACCCAGATTAGTTTCCGGGCCTCACCGGGGCGTTACGCAGGGTGCGTGCGCCCCGGTTCGGCGGCGGGGCCGCCGAACCGGGATACGGCCGGTGCTCAGCCGTAGTCCGGGGCGACGACGATCCCGCCGGACATGTGCGGAGCGACCACCCACTCCTCGGCCTCGTCATCGACCAGGGCATGGCAGTCGATGCCGAGTTCGTCGCGCTCGTCCTGGGGGACGCGCTCCAACTCCCGCATGTCGCAGTGCACGTCCTCGATCTCGGCCTGGTGGCGGATCGAGTCCTCCACGTGCTCGCGCACCACAGGCATCTCCGACAGGCCGCTCTCGTACTGGGTCGTGAAGTCCCCGATCTCGCCGAGGACCACGTCGTAGTCGAAGTCCTCGCCCAGGAACGTGACGGTGCAGGTGAACTCCTCACCTTCTTCGTGCTGGAAGTCCGGGCACTCCGATGCGGCCTCCGGATCCACGACGCCGGCCATGCGGGTGAGTTCCTCGGTCGCCCGTGCACCGAGGGACGCGGCGAGGTCGTCGTCGCTCTCGGGCAGGAGCTCCCGGAGCTCTTCTCCGGGCACACCGGGTTCTTCGGCGGGGATCTCGGCGTTGCGCCAGTCGATCGAGTCGACGCTCGCCTCCTGCTGTTCCTCTTCGGAGGCGGCGCCGTTCTCGTCGTGGGATTCGTCGGTGCCGCAGGCGGCCAGTGCCAGGGCGGTCCCGACGGCCGCCAGGGCCAGGGGAAGGCGGTGACGGTGTTCGGGGGTCGGCATGCTCGTGTTCGTCTCTCGGTCGCGGGGTGTTCCGGGGGGCGGGCCGAGAGAGGCAGCGGGGGCGGCCTCGTCGTGCCCGCGGCGTGGTGTGGGACCCCCGAACGCGGGGTTCGGTTGACGCGAAGCGGTATGACGCACCCCACTTCTCGGGGCGTCCGCAGGGCGGTCACACGCGGGTCCCGTGGCGCACCGGTGGCCTGCGGATCGATGTCAGCACTGACCCCGCGGTCCCGAAACCGAATGTGATTCTCTACCATCCGGAGTATGGACCTCCCTGAGAGCGGGGCAGCCGCAGCGGGCGCCCCCAACCTGGCCGAAGGGTTCCCCGAAGCCACGACCGCGCAGTGGCGGGAACTCGTCGCGGGTGTGCTGCGCAAGAGCGGTGTGGACGAGGAACGGCTCGCCGACGCGCCGGAGGCGGTGCTGGCCGCCACCTCCTACGACGGGTTCGGGATCGACCCCCTCTACACCTCGCAGCCGCCCGCTGCCGATCCCGGTTTCCCGGGCACCGCCCCCTTCACTCGGGGGTACCGTGCCGGCGGGAACGTCACCACCGGCTGGGACGTGCGCGCTCGCCACGCCGACGCGGACCCGGCGGCCCTGCGCCGTCGCGTGCTCGCCGACCTCATGAACGGCGCCGGGTCTCTGTGGATCTCAGTGGGAGGCCAGGGGCTGCCCGCCGACCGCCTCGGCGAGGCCCTCACCGACGTCCACCTCGACCTCGCGCCGGTGCTGTTGTCCGCCGGACACGAGTACGCCGAGGCCGCCGACGTCCTGCTCACCGCGCACGCCGACGCCGAGGTCCCCGACGGGCGCGTCATCTCCCACCTGGGCATCGACCCGCTGGGCACCGCGGCACGCACCGGTGAGGCCTGCGACGTGGAAGAACCGGTGCGCTTCGCCGTCGACCGCGCGCGAGAGCGCCCCCATCTGGGCCTCCTCGTCGCCGACGGCACCCCCGTGCACGGCGCCGGGGGATCGGACGCCCAGGAACTCGGGTGGGCGATCGCCGCCGGAACCGCCTACCTGCGTGCCCTGCACGAGGCCGGGGTCGGCCCCGAGGACGCCGCGGGCCGCATCGAGTTCCGACTCGCCGTGGGCGCCGACCAGTTCGCCGGCATCGCCAAGCTCCGCGCAGCCCGTGCCATGTGGAACCAGGTCCTGGCCGCCGGCGGGCTCGACCCGCGCCACCGCACCATGCGCGTCCACGCCACCACGTCCGAGGCGATGATGACCCGCCGCGACCCGCACGTGAACATGCTGCGCACCACCGTGGCCTGCTTCGCCGCCGGGATCGGGGGAGCCGACGCCGTCACCGTGGAACCCTTCGACTCCGCCGTCGGCCTGCCCGACGACTTCGCCCGCCGCATCGCCCGCAACACCCAGGCGATCCTCCAGGAGGAATCGAACCTGGCGCGCGTCATCGACCCGGCCGGCGGCTCCTTCTTCGCCGAGGCGCTCACCAAGGACCTCTACGAGGCGGCCTGGGCGTTCCTGCGCCGCATCGAGGCAGCCGGGGGCGCCGCCCGCGCCCTCGACGAGGGTGTGCTGCGCGCGGGGGTCGAGGACGTGTGGCAGCGCCGCAGGGACGACATCGCCCACCGCCGCGCCCCGCTCACCGGCGTCAGCGAGTTCCCCGATGCCGCCGAGACCCCGCTGGAACGCCCCACCGACCCGTCCCGCACACCCGAGCCGGGAGGTCTCCCCGAGCGCCGCTACGCCCAGGAGTTCGAATCGTTGCGCGACCGCTCGGACACCCAGGAACGCACGACCGGGCAGCGGCCCTCTGCCTTCCTGGCCACGCTCGGCCCGGTCGCCGCGCACACCGCCCGTGCCTCGTTCGCCACGAACCTGCTGGCCGCCGGAGGAGTGGCCGCGATCGATCCCGGTCCGCTGGAGGGGGCGGAGACCGCTGCACACGCCTTCGCCGAGTCGGGGGCGCGCATCGCGGTCCTGTGCGGTTCCGACGATCTCTACGACGAGCACGCCGAGGACACCGCCCGGGCACTCAAGGGCGCCGGGGCGCGCCGGGTGCTGCTCGCCGGAAAACCCCGTGACGTGTACCGCCAGGCGGGGGTGGACGGTTTCGCCCATCAGGGCTGCGACGCCGTGGAACTCCTGACCGACATCGTGGACCTGCTGCACACCGACCCGCCGGCACAGCCCGTGCGTGAACAGGGGGAGAAGGCATGATCCCGGACCTGTCCCAGGTGGCCGCGGAGCCGCCGGAGTCCTCCGGTTCCGCCGCGAGCACCGCCGACTGGAAGACCGCTGTCGAGGCCGGCACCGGCAAGGCCCCCGATGCCCTCGAATGGGAGACCCCCGAGGGAATCGGTGTCAAACCCCTCTACACGCCCGCCGACCGCGAGGGCCTGGACTTCGTGGACGGCCTGCCGGGTATCGCCCCGTACCTGCGGGGTCCGTACCCGACCATGTACGTCAACCAGCCGTGGACAGTCCGCCAGTACGCCGGGTTCTCCACCGCGCAGGAGTCCAACGCCTTCTACCGGCGCAACCTCGCCGCCGGTCAGAAGGGCCTGTCGGTCGCCTTCGACCTGGCCACACACCGCGGTTACGACTCCGACCACCCGCGGGTGTCCGGCGACGTCGGCATGGCGGGCGTGGCCATCGACTCCATCTACGACATGCGCCAGCTGTTCGACGGGATCCCGTTGGACCGCATGAGCGTGTCCATGACCATGAACGGCGCGGTGCTGCCGGTCCTGGCGCTCTACATCGTCGCCGCCGAGGAGCAGGGTGTTCCCCCCGAGAAGCTGTCGGGGACCATCCAGAACGACATCCTCAAGGAGTTCATGGTCCGTAACACCTACATCTATCCGCCGCAGCCGTCGATGCGGATCATCTCCGACATCTTCGCCTACACCTCGCAGCGGATGCCGCGGTTCAACTCCATCTCGATCTCCGGCTACCACATGCAGGAGGCCGGGGCCACAGCCGACCTAGAGCTCGCCTACACCCTTGCCGACGGGGTCGAGTACATCCGCGCCGGGCAGAGCTCGGGCCTGGACGTGGACGTGTTCGCGCCGCGTCTGTCGTTCTTCTGGGCGATCGGCATGAACTTCTTCATGGAGGTCGCCAAGCTGCGTGCCGCCCGCCTGCTGTGGGCGCGACTCGTGCGCGACCTTGGCGGCAGCAAACCGAAGTCGTTGAGCCTGCGCACCCACTCGCAGACCTCCGGGTGGTCGCTGACCGCGCAGGACGTGTTCAACAACGTGACCCGTACGTGTGTGGAGGCGATGGCGGCGACGCAGGGGCACACCCAGTCGCTGCACACCAACGCCCTCGACGAGGCGCTGGCCCTGCCCACGGACTTCTCCGCACGCATCGCCCGCAACACCCAGCTCCTGCTGCAGCAGGAATCGGGCACCACCCGCACGGTCGACCCGTGGGGCGGTAGTTACTACGTCGAGCGCCTCACCCAGGAGCTGGCCGCCAAGGCCTGGGAGCACATCCAGGAGGTCGAGAAGGCCGGGGGTATGGCCGCCGCGATCGACGCGGGCCTGCCGAAGATGCGCATCGAGGAAGCGGCCGCCCGCACCCAGGCGCGCATCGACTCCGGACGCCAGCCCGTGATCGGCGTCAACAAGTACCTTCCCGACACCCCCGACGACATCGAGGTGCTCAAGGTAGACAACTCGCGGGTGCGCGCCGAACAGCTCGAGAAGCTGGAACGCCTGCGCGCCGAACGCGACGAGAACGCCGTGACCGCCGCCCTGAACGCGCTGTCCGAGGCGGCCTCGCGCGAGTCGAAGGCCGACGAGAGCCTGGAGTCCAACCTGCTCGCCGCTGCCGTGGACGCCGCGCGCGCCAAGGCCACGGTCGGCGAGATCTCCGATGCCATGGAGAAGGTCTTCGGCCGCCACTCGGGACAGATCCGTACCATCCAGGGTGTGTACAAGGACGAGGCCGCGCAGAGCAGCGACACCGCAGGGCTCATGGACCGGGTCACGCAGCGGGTCGCGGACTTCGCCGACGCCGAGGGACGGCGCCCCCGCATCCTGGTCGCCAAGATGGGCCAGGACGGGCACGACCGCGGGCAGAAGGTCATCGCGACCGCCTTCGCCGACCTGGGTTTCGACGTCGATGTGGGACCCCTGTTCCAGACCCCGCAGGAGGTGGCCACCCAGGCGGTGGAGTCCGATGTCCACGTGATCGGGGCTTCGTCCCTGGCCGCGGGGCACCTGACCCTGGTTCCGGCCCTGCGCGAGGAGCTGGCGAAGCTGGACCGGCCCGACATCATGGTCGTGGTGGGCGGCGTGATCCCGCCCGACGACGTCGAGGCCCTGCACGAGGCCGGAGCCGCGGCGGTGTTCCCGCCAGGGACCGTCATCGCCGAGGCCGCGATCGACCTCCTCGACCAGCTGGACCAGCAGGCCGAGGAGCAGGCCTGAACACCCCGGGGCCGAAGGCCGGGGGTCCGGGCGGGGGTCCGCCGGCCGCGAGCGACAGGGAAGGGGAGTGAGCATGGCCGCCTCCACGCCGAACACACCGCGACGGCGCCGTGCCGTGGACGTGCCTGCACTGGCCGAGGGTGTGCTGTCCGGGCACCGGCCGACGCTGGCCAGGGCCATCACCCTGGTCGAATCGCGCCGCCCCGACCACACCCGGGCCGCCCAGGACTTGCTCGTGCGGTTGCTGCCGCACACGGGCAAGGCGCAGCGAGTGGGTATCACCGGGGTGCCCGGGGTCGGCAAGTCCACGTTCATCGACGCGTTCGGCTCGATGCTCACCGCGGACGGCCACCGGGTCGCGGTGCTCGCTGTGGACCCCTCGTCCAGCCGCACCGGCGGGAGCATCCTCGGCGACAAGACCCGGATGGAGCGCCTGGCCACCGATCCCCACGCATTCATCCGGCCCTCGCCCACCGCGGGCACCCTCGGCGGTGTGGCACGCGCGACCCGGGAGACGATGCTGCTCATGGAGGCGGCAGGGTTCGACGTGGTGCTGGTGGAGACGGTCGGCGTCGGTCAGTCGGAGATCACCGTCGCCGACATGGTGGACTGCTTCGTCTTCCTCACCCTCGCCCGCACCGGCGACCAGCTCCAGGGGATCAAGAAGGGGGTCCTGGAACTGGTGGATGTTGTGGCGGTCAACAAGGCCGACGGCCCGCACGCCGACGACGCCCGCAAGGCCGCCCGGGAGCTCTCCCGTGCGTTGCGGTTGCTGCAGCCGTTGCACCCGGACTGNNNCGAGCGGGTGTGGTCGACCGTGGAGGAGCACCGCGACGTGCTGTCGGCCTCGGGCGAGCTGGACCGGCGGCGCAGCAGCCAGCGGGTGAGCTGGATGTGGGACCAGGTTCGCGACCAGCTCATGGACGGTTTCCTGCGCGACCCCGACGTGAGTGCCCTCATCCCCGGGGCGGAGGACGAGGTGCGTTCGGGCGAGACGACCGCCACGCTCGCCGCCCGCCGGCTGCTCGAAGCCTTCACTCAACGTGACGGTGCACAGGGGTCGGGGACCGCTGGGGGCGGGGCCGGTACAGGACAGGTCGAAGCGGGCTGAAATACTGTCCGGTATCCGCGAGGGCGGGCGTCATGTCGTGAAATGACCCACGGTGAGCAGGCGATACCGGACCCCTCGGTCGGGGGTTCGTGCCCAGGAGGCGAAAAATTCTTCCGGGACACCATTCCCGAAGCGGCGGTTCGCTTATACCGTGAGTGTCCGACGACCTACCAGATCGAGCGGGCACGCCGAGCGCTTCCCCGCACCGGGGCCGACGAGGCGGGAGTGGAATCCGGTCCCGGTGGGCGTGGTCGCCCGGTCTGCATAGGGTGAAGCAAGGGACCCCTCAACATCGCCACGTGGGGCCGGGAGGAGTGAACGTGCACAGGCTCGGACTGAGCACGCGGGTGGAGAGCCGCAGCGTGATCGTCGCGATCGAGGGAGAGCTCGACATCGCGACCGCCGACGACCTCCGGGAACACGTCCAGCAGGCCATGGACGCGCACGGGCCATGGCTGATCCTGGACCTGTCCGCGCTGGACTTCATGGACTCCAGCGGACTCAACGTCATCATCAGCACCTACCGTTCGGTGCGCGAGGCCGGCGGAGCCCTGTCGCTGGCCGCACTCAACGAACGGGTCACCAAGGTCGTGCGCCTGGTCGGGCTGCACCGGCAGGTGCCCGTCCACCAGAACGTCGCCACCGCCGTCAGCGCCATGGACGCGTTGGAGGCCAAGAGCCAGGCCGGATGAGCAACGGGCCTCCCCGTTCCGCCCGGGCCGACCCCCTCGCCTGGGACCACAACAGCCACTACCACGGCCACCTGATCCGCAGACTCCCCGAGCACGCCGTCCGCGTGCTCGACGTCGGCTGCGGTGAGGGGCGCCTGGCCCGCACTCTCGCCGTCCGCGGACTGCGGGTGGACGCCCTCGACGCCGATCCCGACGCCATCGCCCGCGCCCGCGCCCTGACCCCCGCGCGCCTGGGCGTGGGCTACCGTGCGGTTCCCCTCGAGGAGGCCGACACCGGGTATCGCGCCTACGATGCCGTCACCGCCGTGGCCGTGCTCCACCACATGCCTCTGGGCCCTGCCCTCGACCGACTCGCCGACGCGGTCGCACCGGGCGGGACCCTCGCCGTCCTTGGCCTGTACCGGGAGGCCCACCCCGCGGACTTCGCCGCGACGGGCGCCGCCCTGCTCCCGCAGTGGTTCATGGGGGCCACCCTGCGTCTGGTCGGTTCGCCGTCCCGACTGCCCGGCCCGCCCGGCGTGCCCGAGGCGCCCATGCGAGTGTGCGACCCGGTGCTGACGCTGCCGGAGGTCCGTGCCGAGGCCGCCCGCCGCCTGCCCGGGGCGCAGGTCCGGCGCCTGCTGTTCTGGCGCTACAGCCTCGTGTGGACCCGCCCCGCCTGAGCCGGCCGCCCGGACGCGCCCGGGCCGAGGGCTGGGCATCGCGGACGTCGCCGAGGATCATGGGGGCATGAGCGAGTACGTCGTCGCCCTGGACGAAATCACCCCTGGGATGCGGGGCCTGGTCGGAGGCAAGGCCGCCGGGCTCGCCGAGGTCCTGCGCGCCGGCGAGAACGTGCCCCCGGGCTTCTGTGTGACCACCGCGGCCCACCACGCACGCGAGATCCCCGAGGATGCCGTGGCGGCCGCCTACGAACAGCTCGGCGGCGGGCCGGTCGCGGTGCGTTCCAGCGCCACCGCCGAGGACCTGCCCGACGCCTCGTTCGCCGGGCAACAGGACACCTACCTCGATGTCGAGGGCACCGAAGGCATCGTGCGTGCGATCCGGCGCTGCTGGGACTCCCTGTGGACCGAACGCGCGGTCTCCTACCGCCGCGACTTCGACATCCCCGACGACTCCGTGCGCATGGCCGTGGTCGTCCAGTGCATGCTCGAACCCGGCACGGCCGGTGTCCTGTTCACCGCCGACCCCGTCACCGGGACCCGGGACACCACTGTCGTCGACGCCGTACCGGGCCGGGGAACCGGCGTCGTCGACGGCACCGCTCAGCCCGACCACTACGTGCGCGCGCCCGACGGCAGTACCACCGGCCCCGACGACGGCTGCCTCACCCGTGCCGAGGTCGAGTCCCTGCACGAGGCCGGACAACGACTGCAGGAGGCCCAGAACGGGCCGCGCGACATCGAGTGGGCCCTGGGTCCGGACGGAACGCGGTGGATCCTGCAGTCCCGTGCCGTCACCACGCTCTTCCCGATCCCGCCACGGCCCGACGACGGGGCCCGCGTGTACTTCGAGGGCGGCCACATGCAGGGCATGCTCCGGCCCTTCACCCCGATGGGCATGTCCGTACTCAGGTCGGTCGGTGGACGCTGGGCCGCCACCGTCGGACTCGGTGACGGCAGCACCGAGGACGCCCCCTCCCTTTTCCTCGACATCGGGGGACGCATCTACCTCGACGTGACCCGCCTGGTGCGCACGCGCTGGATCCGTGATTCCCTGCCCGCTTCCATGGAGCTGTACGGACCCAGGGCCGGGCGCGCGTTCGAACGCCTGCTGTCCGACCCGCGGTTCTCGCCCCTGCCCTTGCGTCTGTCCCCGACCACCGTGGCGCGGGTGGCCGTGCGCAGCCTCCCGCGCGTGGCCGGGATCGTGCGCGGCGCAGTGGCCTCCCTCGTCGACCCCGACGGGGCCCGTCAGCACCTTCTGCAGGTGGGGGAGGAACTGCGGGCCGAGACCGTGCGCGATCCGTCCGAGCCTGGGGACGCGCCGGCCCGCCTCGACCGTGCCGAGGCTCTCCAACACCGGGCGCTGGCCAGGCTCATCCGGATGCTCGGCCCTGTCTACACCGCCCTGGCCGTCGCGCAGCTGCCCCGAACAGTGCTCGCCGGGATCGCCGAGGAGGGCGAGGTCGAGGCGGTCCTGCGCGGCATGCCGCACAACGTCACCACCCAGATGGACCTCGACCTGTGGCGGGTGTCGCGGCGCGCGGCCGATCACAGCGACCTCTTCCTCGGGTACGACGCCGACGAGCTCGCCGCCTGGTATCACGAGGGCCGCTTGCCCGACATCGGCCTCGAAGGCTTCCTCGAGCGTTATGGGCAGCGCAGCGCCGCCGA
Organism: Nocardiopsis salina YIM 90010; assembly: GCF_000341025.1. Classification (GTDB taxonomy): domain Bacteria; phylum Actinomycetota; class Actinomycetes; order Streptosporangiales; family Streptosporangiaceae; genus Nocardiopsis; species Nocardiopsis salina. The sequence continues at coordinate 55,964 of NZ_ANBF01000076.1, forward strand.
GGTCGACGTCGGTGTGCCCCGGTGGGCCGAGGACCCGGCACCGGTGTTCGGGCTCCTGGCCAACTACCTGCGGGTCACCGACTCCGACGAGGCACCGGACCGGCGATTCGAGCGCGCCGCCCACGAGGCCGAGCGCACCCGCGCCGAGCTCGTGGCCCGCGCCCGCCGGAGTTCCCCGTGGCGCGGGGCGGTCGCCGACTTCCTGTTCGACCGGTCCCGGAGAATCGGCGGCCTGCGCGAGTACCCGAAGTTCGTGTGGCTTTACGCGATCGGTGAGACCCGCAGGGAGCTGCTGCGGGTCGGCGCCGACCTGGTCGAGCGCGGAAGGCTCGAAGGTGCAGAGGACATCATGTTCCTCGAGCTCGCGGAGGCCGGGCGAGCGGTCCGGGGGGAGGACCTGCGGGAGACGGTGGCTCGGCGCCGTGCCGAGTACCGCCGCGAACTGCGGCGCCGCCACATCCCCCCGCTGCTGTTGTCCGACGGGACCGACCTGGAAGCCGCGCTGCCGCAGCCCGAGGCGGAGGACGGGCTACTGCTCGGCGTACCCGCGGCGCCCGGAACCGCGACCGGGCGCGTGCGTGTGATCCACGATCCGCTGGGCGCCACCCTCGACCCGGGCGACGTGCTGGTCGCGCCCACCACCGATCCCGGGTGGACGCCGCTGTTCATGACCGCGTCGGCGCTCGTGGTCGAGACCGGATCGACCGTCGCGCACGGTCCCACGGTCGCTCGCGAGTACGGGATCCCCGCCGTCATCTCGTTGCGCGGGGCCACCGAGACCCTGAGCGACGGGCAGACGGTGACGGTGGACGGCTACGCCGGCACAGTCCGGCCCCACGACGAGGACCTGCCCCGCTCCTGACGGCTCCTGGCGTGTTGCTCAGCGGGTGCCGAGAGGTGCTCCAGGCCGGGGTGGTAGTCGCTCATGGGGTCTCCCGGGGACGGAGGGGGAGTTGGGCGGATGGGCGAACAGTGCCTTTGGCCTGGCCAGGACCGCTACGGCTGTCAACGGTCGAGCGGAGCGCTCTGGTGCGCCGTCCTGCCCCGAATGACCGTTGCCCCGGCCCTCCGTTTCTGTTCTCATGCGAGCATGATCGCTGCCGACGCTCTGCGTGACCAACCGGCCCTCGTCGGGAACCGTGTGCGGCTGGAACCGTTGGACGCCCGAACCGGCGAGCACCTGGTCCGCGAGTTCGTCGACATGGACCCGCGCGTGCGCCGCCTGACCGGCACCCACCAGCGTTTCGGCGAGGAAAAACTGCGGCAGTGGATCGCGACCCGCCCGGACCACCACGACCGAGCCGACTGGGTGATCTTTGCGCAGGCGGACGGCGAGGCGGTCGGCGAGTGCTCTCTGCTCGACCTGGACCACCACAACGCGTCCGCGGGGTACCGCATCGCCCTCTTCCGGATGGAGCAGACCGGGCACGGTTTCGGCACCGCGGCCACCGACCTGGTCCTGCAGTACGCCTTCGAGCAGGTCGGGCTGCACCGCGTCGGCCTCGAGGTCTTCGAGTTCAACGAGAACGCGCGCCGCTCCTACGCCCGGTCGGGGTTCCGCGAGGAAGGCGTGTTGCGTGAATTCCTGTACTGGGACGGCGAGTGGCACGACGCGGTCCTCATGTCGGTCCTGGACCGCGAGTTCGCCGAGTTCCACGCCGACGACCCGGACCGCTGAGCCTGTGGTCCGCACGCTCGTCGTGCACATGTACCGGTCGTCCCGGGCCAGGGATCTTGCTACCAGAGCAGGGTTCAGCGCCGATATTGGCTCTGGTAGCAAGATCCCCCGAGGAATCGGTGCCCAGGGCCGTGCTCGCTGCTACGCCGTAGGCTCGGGGTATGCCGGTACCTGATTTCCTCCGTGAACTGCGCGGACACGTGGGCCACGACCTGATCCCGCTCGTGGGTGTGACGGGTGTGGTCTTCGACGGCACGGGGCGAGTGCTGCTGCACCGCCGTTCCGACGACGGCCGCTGGGCCACCCCCGGCGGCATCCTGGAACCGGGTGAGCAGCCGGCCGTCGCGGTCGTGCGCGAGGTCCTGGAGGAGACCGGGGTCGAGGCCGTGGTCGAGCGCCTGGCCAGCGTCGTGGGACACGAGCCCCACACTTACCCCAACGGGGACCGGGTGCAGATGCTCGACATGGCCTTCCGCTGCCGGGCGGTGGGCGGCACCCCCACGGTCGACGGCGACGAGACCCTCGACGCGGGATGGTTCGACCGCGCTGCCCTGCCGCCGATGTCGGTGCGCATCACCGACCGCATCGACCGCGCCGCCGCGGACCGCACCGAGCCCTACTACGTGGTCTGACCCGGGCGGCCACGCCCCGGACACACGAACGCCCGCCCGGCCTCCCACCGGGCGGGCGCTCCCCCGTGTTCTCAGCGGCTCAGTTCCACTGGCGGCGCACCGCCCAGCGGTCGGAGCCGGTGTCCTTGGCGATGTCGACGATGCTCGCTTCCCCGGCATCGGACTCGGCCGAGACCCGCAGCAGATGGCCGGGCGCGGCCTCCTGCTCCCGGGGGCCGGGGCGCACGGGCCAGTCGCCGATGATGCGCCGGACCCGGAAGGTTCGGCCTCGCCAGGTGAACTGTGCAGGGGTCCCACCGGTGGTGGAGCGGACGTCGATCTGTTCGTTCAGAAGACTCACGCAGGACAGCCTATCGAACGTGTTTTCGAGAGAAGGGTGTCTCCCGAAGGGGCGGACTATCGGGACGCCGAACACCCTAGGCTCCGCCCGCGACCGCGTGCACGCGCCCTCCGGCGTGTCGTCCCCGGGCCTGCTCGGCGGATGCCGGCCCCCAACGCCACCCGACACCGGCCCTCGAACGGCGCTTCCGGCCCACTAGCTGGTCGGAGCGACGGAAGGCGTCCGCCGAACGAGTCCTAGAGGAACACCCGTCCGCGTCTCGTCCGGTCCCGCAGCGCTGCCATGCGCCGGGTGTTGCTCGGGCGCCGGACGAGCAGGTGGTACAGGAGCAGGGAACACCCGCGGTCGGTGCGGGCACGATCGGCCATCTCACCCATGTTCACGCGCCGGTACAGGCGGCGTCCGCCGGCGAGCAGGCGGACGGCGTGCGCGGCCTCGGGGAGGTGCGCGTGTGCGTGGTGGTCGGCGGTGTACTCCTGCGCTCGGGAGAGGGCGGCCCCCGCACCCGGTACCAGTTCGGCGCCGAGGGTGGCGATCCTGCGCCAGTACCCCGTGTGCCCGGCCGCCAGGTGTCCGAGCTGGTGGGCGACGAGGAAGGCCAGCGCCTCCGGGTCGCGCCCCTGCTCGCCGACCTCGAACACGTCGTGGCAGAGCACGAGGTAACGTCGCAGCCCGTGTGCGGAGGCGTCGGTGTGGCGGGGGCGCCGCTCGGTGCTGACGTAGACCTCGGGGGCGCGGGCCAGCCCCATGGCCTCCGACAGCGACGTGACCAGGCGGTGCGTCTCCGGGAACTGCGTGGGGGAGACCTTCACCGATTCGGCGCGGTGTCGGGCGTAGCGGAGACCGCGGGCGATCCAGCACACGGCGAGCAGGGTCGGCACGGGTACCAGGGTCCACAACAGGGAGGCGGTGAGGGTCCACAACAGGTGCAGGCCCGCCGCGGCCAGGGCGAGGGTGATCGCGACACATACCGCGAGCAGCGGGAACTCCCACGGGTGCGCGGGTGCTGGGAGCAGTTCCTCGTCACCGCCGGCGGTCTCCACCGCCGGTGCGGGGCGCGGGTCGGGCAGGGGTTCTCCGACAGGGCGCCCGCCCTGCAAGGAGCAGCCCGGAACCCCGCTGGTCGAGCAGGCGGCCGCTCGGCTCTCCGGTGGTGTCGCCGGTGACATACCGTCCCCTCTCCAGGGCCTGCTCGGCAGGCACCAGTTGCCTGCTGTGCGTCGCCCCAGCAGCAGCACCACTGGATGCGCCCACCCGTCACCCGCCGCCGCCCTCGACGGGCGCCTGGCGGCGCAGTGCTCGTCGGAGCGACGGAAGGCGCCCACCGAACAGGCTCTCCGCGTCTCCCGAACCACGAGGAGTTGTTACTCCCTGTGTCTGAATATTACTTTCCGCTTCCCTTGTGTGGGAGTGGTGGAGGACGGCGTGTCCGTGCGTGGGACCCGGTTCAGCGCACGCCCTCGTACCGGCGCAGCTCCTCGGCGAGCGCGTCCAGGAACAGGTCCACCTGCTCGGGGTCGTACCCGGGCCGCGCGCGGGTGGTCGCGAACTGGACACGCTCCACGTCGGTGGCGCTCAGGGTGGCCCGGTCCGGACGCCCCTCCGCCAGCATCGTGAGTGTGAACTCGGCGCGGTCGAGGAAGTCGTCGACCTCCTTCTCGTTGTAGCCCGTGGTCAGCCGGGTGATGGCGAACTGTTTGTTGCGCACCGACGTCGCGCTCATCCGCGGGCTCGCGGGCGCGCTCGTTCCGGGGCGGCCGGGGTCGGGGGCCCGGGGAGCGGCCGGCTCGGGTTCGGGGCGCGGGGGCAGCGGGGGAGGGCCGGAAGGCGCCGCACGCCCCAGTCCGCGGCCGGCGAGCTCGGAGACGATGCGGTCGAGGAAGTCGTCCACCTCGTCCTCGCGGTAGCCGGGGCCGAACCGGGTGGTGCGGAAGCGGGCCCCGCGCACCTCGTCGGCGGTGATCAGGTCCCCCTTGCGGGGGCCGCCGTCGAGGGTGAGGAGGGTCGCCTCGACGCGGTCGAGGAGGGCGTCGACGTCCCCCTCGTTGTAGCCAGGGCGAAAACGCACCGTGTGGAACTTCTTGTTGCGGATGTCCGCCGGTGTCAGAGGCATGGTCACCATTGTGCAGTCGACGTGGGCCGTCGGTCGGCCGGTTTCGGAGGAAGACCCGGGGGTGCGCAGGGACTTCGGGATCACGACCGTGACGGCCTCGGGCACCCCCGTGGCGTGCAGTGGATGAGCACGCCCGGAACGGTGTCGAACTCGGGCCGGGGGGTGTGGCTGTTCATGATGAGTATTATGCCGGGAGGGGTGTGTCCCTGGCCATACCGGCGGGTACGGGGGGCCGGGTGCGGTCCCGGGGGCCGTCTCAGCTGCGCATGAGGTAGGCGGCCAGCCCGCGGGCGATGGCGTCGGCGGCAGTCTCGCGCCACTCGGGGTCGGACAGCATCTCGGCGTCCTCGCCGTTGCGCATGTTCCCCGCCTCCAGGAACACCTTCGGCACCGTGGACAGGTTCAGCCCGCCCAGGTCGGTGCGTTCGTCGAAGCCGTCGTCGGCGAGGTAGTCCGCAACGGGCATGTCCGTGCCGTCCCCGTACTCCCGGTGCAGGTCCTCGGCCAGGAGCTCGGAGGGTTCGGCGATCTCATCGGTGTAGCCGTCGATCGGCCCCGGGTGGATCACGTGGAAACCCCGACCGGTCTCGGGCCCGCCGTCGGCGTGGAGGGACACCGCAGCATCGGCCTCCGCCTCGTTCCCGATCTCGGCGCGTTCGTCGATGCAGGGCCCCACACCCTCGTTGTCATCGCGGGTCAGTACAACGGTCGCACCGTCGGCCTCCAGACGCTCCTGCACCAGTACGGAGAGTTCCCAGTTGAACTCGTGCTCGGACAACCCGTCGGCGGTATCGGTGCCGACGGTGTCGCAGGCCTTCTCCTCACCGTCGGGGCCGGCCGGAACGCTCTCGTTGATCCTGTCGGAGGCCTCCGCGTTGCCGCCGTTGTGGCCCGGGTCGATGACGACCACACGGCTGTCCAGCGGACCGTCGCCGGCCGGCTCCTCCTGCCCGTCGCCGCCCTCCCCGCCCTCCTGTCCGCCGGGGTCCTCGTCCGATCCGTTGGACTGCCCGTCGTCGGGCCCGGGCAGGGGCGGCGCCGCCGTCGGGTCGTCAGCCGGGGCCTCGCCGGGCGGGGTGGCGCACGAGGTGCAGAGAAGGGTGGCCAGTGCGATCAGGGAGAGGGCGCGGAGGGGGCGGCTGCCGGACCCGAGCTCGGTCGAAGCGGACATGTGTACAACCTAGGGTCTGTTCGGCCTGCACCGGCCCACACCGTCACCCGAAACCGCCCTCGAACGACGCCTGACCGCGCGGTACCCGTCGGAGTGGCGGAGGGCGTCGACCGAACAGACCCCAGCGGCCTCCCCGGGCGCGCGGCATCGGGCGCCGTGTGGTTCTCCGTCACCTCCTGATGCCGCGTACCGGGTTCCTGTGGCGGTTCCCGATTCGGCCTCCACGGGCTAGGCTCGCTCTGTGGGTTCGCTCCGCGACCCACCGTCCGGATCCCCTCCCGGGGCGGGAGGGTCCCCGCTCATCCGCTCCACACACGGCCCGGCCGCACCCGCGGCTCCACCCCTCCCCCCGGGGCCGCCGAGGGCCGGGCATCCCCCAGAACAACCAGGAGTGCTGTGGTGACCACCACCGAGCCGATCGTGCGCCGCCTCCTCGGCGGCGGTGTCCTGTGCGCCGCGCTCGGCGCACTCACCGTCGCGACCGCTGCCCCCGCCACCGCGTCCCCGACGGTCTGGGGCAACGCACAGGCCTGGGTCTCCGACGGCGACCTCGTCAGCGGGTACTCCACCGCCATCAGCCACGGCGACGACCGCGAGGACGAGTCCGCCGCCGACGAGATCCACGGCCCTCTGGCCGAGTACGCCGAGATCCGGGGCGACACCAGCACCGTCGTCGACAACGAGGGCGCTCACGCCCATGCCACCGTCGAGTCGGCGGCGTTCCGCCTGGAGCCCGACGACCTGATGGCACTCGGCATGCTCGACGTGCCAGAGGCCGAGGACGACACCGGGGCCGAAGGGGACCGGGAGGGCAGCGACGGCGACACCGGGGAGCAGGGCGAACGGCCGTCCGACCCTGAGGACCGGGCCGCGCCCGACGAGTCCGAGGAGCCCGCCGACGAACCCGAGAACGGGGCCGAGACGGACCAACCCGAGAACGACCCCGACCACGAGAGCTCTCCGCGGCCGGGGGAGGACGAGGAGGAACCGGACGAGGACGCCGACGAGCCGGAGGAGAGCGAGTCGCCCGAACCGGAGGCGCGACCCGGGGACCGCGCCACCCAGGCCCCTGCGGGCGGGGAGGCGGGCATGCCGCCCCTGGCCCCGGTCGGTGCCACCGAGACGAGCACCACCGACAGTGTCGAGTTCACCGTGTCCGACATCGACACCACCGTCACCGCCGGGTTCGACGGCCGCACCCGGATGGGCTTCGAGCACGGTGAGGTCACCGCATTCGGTGAACCGGTCGGGAAACTGGAACGAGGGGAGGAGGACACCACCGTCGCGGACGTTCTCGAGGTGCCCGGCGCCGAGGGCGGGGAGGCCGAGGAGGTCCCCGTGAGCGTGCGCTTCGTGGTCAACGAGTCGACCTTCGAGGACGAGGACCCCGAGTGGGACGGCACGGGCGCGCGCTCGTGGCTGACCGCGTGGGTGCAGATCGGCGACCCCGACGACGACAACGGGTTCGCGGTGGACCTCGCCGACGCCTGGGCGTTGGGATCCACGCACGGATCGGAGTCCGGGGCCTCCGACGACAAGGGCGGGGAGACCGGGGCCGAGGAGCGCCCCGTGGGCCACCTGCCCACGACCGGTGGGTCGCTGGCGGCGCTGGTGACGGCGGCGTGTGTCGCGGTCGGTGGCGGAGCGGCGGCGACCTACCTCGCGCGCGGCCGCACGACGGCGTTGGACGACCGCATCGAGGACTGACGGCGCCCGGCTGTGCGGCGCCCGGATCAGAGCACGGTGCCCCGGCCCATGAGCGCGAGCGTCTCGGGGCGCCGGATCCACGCGACCGCGGCCATGGCGGCTGTGAGCACCAGGGGGAGAACCCAGCCTGAGTCCATGAGTACGAAGACGTGGGTGAGGGCCGCACCCGCCACGACGACGGAGAGTCCGAGCGCGGCGAGCCCCGCGGTGCGCGGTACCAGCAGCATGGCACCGCCCACGACCTCGGCGGCACCGACGGCGTAGCGCAGCCACTGGCCGGCACCGATCTGCTCGAACGTGGCGACGTGGTCCGGCCAGGCGAGAAGTTTCCCGGCGCCGACGAGAAGGAAGACGGCCGCGCCGAGGGCCTGGAACACCCACGAGATGACGGTGAGTGATCGTGCACGGTCCGGGCTGTCCTGTGGCATGCGGGCCTCCTGCGGGTCCCAGGTTGTTCGATGAGTGCTTCGGGCACGGATGAGGGCGGGCCCCACGGGCCCGCCCTCGGTTCTCTTCGTCAGCCGGAGTCCGCCCGGCCGTTCCCCCCGGAACCGGCTCAGACCGGGGAGATCACTCCGTACGCTGGCTGGGGATTCCGGCCAGCAGGGCGCGGACCTCAGTCTCGCGATAGCGGCGGTGTCCGCCCAAGGTGCGGATCGAGGTCAGCTTGCCCGCCTTCGCCCAACGTGTGACCGTCTTGGGGTCCACGCGGAACATGGTGGCAACCTCGGCGGGGGTCAACAGGGGCTCCGCCTCGGGCGTGCGAGTCGACATGTGTACGGCCTCTCCTCCTGGATCTGTGTGCCGATCCTTGAGCCTTAAATCCTGGCACTGGGCCCGGATGTCCGATGTTCCCGGTCTGCGGGCCATCGGCATCACCCGAGGTGATTGTGCGACCACTCCAAGCAACTTTGCACGTGGGAGGCCAAAGAAAGCCGCCCGTGGCCGCGTCACGCTAAGTGATTCTAGCGACACGTTTAGTGGCATGTGGTCTATTCGGTCAAAACTTCGTTCTCCGGCCTCGTTTTTCTCGATCCGGAGTGACCGAAGTGCTAGGCGTGGCTGACCGAAACCCGGTCGCCGGGGGCGGGGCCGGGGGTCGTCGCGCTGGTCGGTTCGCGGGTGAGTGCCGGGCCGGCGGGGCGTCCGGAGGAAGGTCGTCCCCGTCGGTCCGGGCGGTCGGGTCACGCGGGATCGCCCGCGTGGCAGGGCTTCTCTGATTACGGAGCGTGCACTCTGTGATCGCCTCACTACAGTGTACGCCGATCCTTAACGGGCGTTATGCCCAATTTCTGAGAGCTCGGCGCGGCCGCGGGGAGCCGTGTTCGGAAGCCCTTGCTTCACGTGGGAAAAGGCTCTCTGAAGAGGTTGAGAAACCTGGCGTACCAGGTTGGTCACCGGCGTGTCGGGGTGTCCGGTTCACGACAGAGCCCCTGCTGGTGTCGTCGAAAATATGGTGATCCCGTGACGCTCGGTTGGCGTGCTGGAGAGCACCGTGCGACCTCCCACGACGCAGGTGCGGGTCGTCGACTGTGCCGCGGTGGATCGTCACACCCGGGTGGCGTAGGCACGGCTCGGCCCGACCAGGTACGGTTGTACGTGTACGTAAGCTGGCGCGAGTCGTCAGTCGCGTTTGACGGCCGTCAGCCCGACAGTGCGGGTTAGTTGAGAGATCTGGGGTTCATCCGAACCCCATCGTTGAGGGGGTCGAGCCAATGGGGCGCGGCCGAGCCAAGGCCAAGCAGCAGAAGGTCGCCCGGAAGCTCAAGTACAGCACCGGTGGGACCGACCTCGATCGGCTGCGGTCGGAGCTGGGTGTCGCTGAGGGTGAGGGGTCTCAGAGCGGGCCGTCGGGCCCGGAGGATTCCTACGGAGAACCTCACGACGAACTGATCGACCGTTACGCCGATCTCGCCGAAGAGTACTCGGACTCCGACAAGTAGGTCGGCCGAGGACTTCGACCGCTCGGACAGCGACAACCGAGCCTGTGGGCAGCCCCCGATGTCCCGGGGAAGCCGCGAACAGGTGGATATAGCCGGTGCGAACCACTCCTGTGGTTCGCACCGGCTATGTTCGCACCCCTCGTGCACGAGCACCGGTGCACTCACGCCGACCGGTACTCACCCTCGACGACGGTGGTGCCCTTGCCCGCGGTCACCGAGCCCAGGCGCCAGGCGGCGAGCCCGCGCCCGTCCAGCAGGTCCAGGGCGCGGTCGGCGTCCTGTTCAGCGACGATCGCGACCATGCCCACGCCCATGTTGAACGTGGCCTCCATGTCCTCGCGCGCGACCCCGCCCTTCTCGGCGAGGTGGTCGAACAGTGGTCCCGGGGCCCAGGTCCCGCGGTCCACGTGCGCGTCGACGTGGTCGGGCAGGGAGCGGGCCAGGTTCGCGGCCAGCCCGCCGCCGGTGACGTGGGAGTAGGCGTGCACCTCGACCTCGGCGGTCAGGGCCACGCAGTCCGCGGCGTAGACCCGGGTCGGTGTCAGCAGCGCCTCGCCCAGGGTCTTTCCCGGCTGCGGGCCCTCGGCGAACAGGTCCAGATCGGCTTCGTCGACGATCCGGCGGATCAGCGAGTACCCGTTGGAGTGCGGCCCCGAGGAGGCCATCGCGATGACGGCGTCGCCCTCGCGCACCCGGTTCGGGCCGAGGACCGCGTCGCCCTCGACCACACCGGTCCCGGCGCCGGCCAGATCGTACTCGTGCGGGTCCATCGCCCCGGGGTGCTCGGCGGTCTCCCCGCCGATGAGCGCGCACCCTGCCTGGTGGCAGCCTTCGGCGATCCCGCCGACGATCTCGGCGATGCGTTCGGGCACCACCGAGCCGGCAGCGATGTAGTCGGTCATGAAAAGCGGTTCGGCGCCGCTGACCACGAGGTCGTCCACGACCATCGCCACCAGGTCGATGCCGATGGTGTCATGGCGGTCGAGCTGCTGGGCGAGCATGACCTTGGTGCCCACCCCGTCGGTGGAGGTCGCCAGGACCGGGTCGCGGTACTTGGCGGTGTCCAGGCGGAACAGCCCGGCGAAACCGCTGGCGTCGGTGACCTGCTCGGGGCGGCGGGTCCGCGCGACGTGGCGCTTCATCAGGTCGACGGCGCGCTCACCCGCGGCGATGTCGACGCCCGCGGCCGCGTAGGCGCCCGCCCCCGTGTTCTCGGCTGCCACGCGAGTTACTCCTCGTGATGTGTTCGGTGGTCCCGGCCGCCGCCCCGTTCCGGGCACGGCGCAGCCGGGCGGTGTGCAAACGAAGGGCTTCGAGGGTCAGCCGCGGCCGCCCACGGCCACGGTCCGGTCCTCGGGGGTTCCGCAGGCCTTCTCCAGCAAGTACTTGCCCTGGGAGTCGGTGTCGACCTCCAGTGGGTACACACCGTCGAAGCAGGCCCGGCAGAGCTGGCCGGAGGGGACCTCCGTGGCTGCGGTGAGCTCGTCGAGGCTCACGTAGGCCAGGGTGTCGGCGCCGATGGACTCGGCGATCTCCTCCGTCGACAGGTTCGCGGCGATGAGCTCGTTGCGGGTCGCGAAGTCGACACCGTAGTAACAGGGCCACAGCACCGGGGGGCTGGAGATGCGCACGTGGATCTCGGTGGCTCCGGCCTCGCGCAGCATGCGCACGAGGGCACGCTGGGTGTTGCCGCGCACGATCGAGTCGTCCACGACCACCAGGCGGCGGCCCTCGATGACGTCGCGCAGGGGGTTGAGCTTGAGCCGGATACCGAGCTGGCGCAGGGTCTGGCTGGGCTGGATGAACGTGCGGCCGACGTAGGAGTTCTTCACCAGGCCCTGGGCGAAGGAGATCCCGCTGGCCTCCGCGTACCCCACCGCGGGCGGGGTTCCCGACTCCGGGACGGGGATCACCAGGTCGGCGTCGACGGGGTGCTCGGCGGCCAGGCGGCGGCCGACCTCCACCCGGGTGGTGTTGACGTTGCGCCCGGCGATGGTCGTGTCGGGGCGGGCAAGGTAGACGTACTCGAAGAGGCAGCCCTTGCGGTCGGCGGGCGCGAACCTGTTCGAGCGCACGCCGCGCTCGTCGATGGTGAGGAACTCGCCGGGTTCGACCTCGCGGACGAACTCCGCGCCCACGATGTCGAGAGCGGCGGTCTCACTGGCCACGACCCATCCGCCGGCACCGGAGGTCTCGCCGAGACGGCCGAGCACGAACGGGCGGATGCCCTGGGGATCGCGTGCCGCGTACAGCGTGTTCTCGTCCATGAACACCAGTGAGAAGGCCCCGCGTACCTGCGGGAGGATCTCCATCGCCGCGTCCTCGACGGTGACGTCGGGGTCGCCGTGGGCGCGGTCGGCCAGGAGCTGGGTGAGGATCTCGGTGTCCGTGGAGGCGCGCTGCGAACCCTTGAGTTCGGAGGCCAGCTCGGCGGTGTTGATCAGGTTGCCGTTGTGCCCGAGCGCCAGACCGCCCTCGCGGGCGAAGGTCGGCTGGGCGTTCTCCCAGACCGGGGAGCCGGTCGTGGAATAGCGGCAGTGACCGATCGCGAGGTGTCCGCGCAGGTTCTCGAGGGTGGCCTCGTCGAAGACCTGGGAGACGAGCCCCATGTCCTTGTAGACGACGATGCGTTCCCCGTCGCTCAGGGCGATGCCCGCGGACTCCTGCCCGCGGTGCTGGAGCGCGTAGAGACCGAAGTAGGTGAGCTTGCTGACTTCTTCGCCGGGTGCCCAGACCCCGAAAACACCGCAGGCGTCCTGCGGGCCGCGTTCGAGCGGATCGAGGTCCATGGAGAGCCGGCCGTCGGAGTACGGCACATGTCCAGCTTAGTGCCTGCGGACCAGCGGCACACCACGCGGGGTTCGATCTGTCCGAGGGGCCCGCCACAGCCGGGTTCAGGGGCTCCCGGCCGGCGTTCCAGGAGGCCGGCGCCCTCATGCGCCCGCGGTCCACAGGGGTAGGTGGTCGGAGAGGTCGGCGCGGGTGCCGCTGGCGCTGATGCTGTGGCCCCCGAGAGCGTCCTGCCACTCGGCCTCCCCGGTGGCCAGACGCAACCAGGTGAGCGGATCGGTCTCCACGACCCCCGGGGGAGTGCCGCGCGTGTGCCGGGGGCCCTCGACCGCCTGGACGGCCCCGTACGGCGGAACCCGGACCTCCAGGCTGTTGCCCGGGGCCCGCTCCGCCAGGACCGCCAGTGTGGCGCGCACGGCCGCCTTGACCGCCGGGCGCAGGGGCTCGGAGGCACGAAGCACGGCGTGGGCGCAGGCGGCCACTGCCTCTTCGTCACCGCCCTCGAAGGGGGCTTCCCCCAGGGCGTCGCGTTGGGTGTCGAGGGCGGTGCGCAGGCGCTTGACGGCGCTCGCGGTGAGTGCGGTCGGCATGCGGCCAGAGTACGGTCGGCGCGGGAGTTCCGAGGGCTCTGCACCCCCGGGACGATCAGGTCACGAAGCGATGGGGATACTTGTCAGCGGGCGGAAATGCCCTGAAGGTGGACAGCGAGAGGCACCTGCGGGCCGAGACCGGCCGCTGCCCCCGCCGGGCGGGTGATTCCTGTCTCAGGACCGCACCGGTCCCGGAACGCCGGACGCGGTAGCGCCCCTGGCCTCCCGGCCCCCAGCCGGGTGCCGAACTGCGCGCTCTCGCGCTGAAGCAACTGGTCAGCGCCCGTAATATCCACCATGGAAGACCACCGCACCATCGGGAGAGACGACGTGCGCCTGCGTTTGCGCCCGCGTGATGACAGCTACTACGAGATGTTCACCGATTCGGCGAACAACCTGGTCATCGCGGCCCGCCTGCTGGTGGAGCTGATGAGTGACGGGGCCGACCGGGAGGCCATCACCGAGAAGATGCGCGCCTGCGAGCACGCCGGTGACGACGCCACCCACGCCATCATGCGGCGGCTCAACAAGAGCCCCGCCACCCCCATACACCGTGAGGACATCTACCGCCTCGCCTCCAACCTCGACGACGTCATGGACTCCATGGAGGCCGCCGTCGACCTCATCGGGCTCTACCGGCTCGACCGCTTGCCCAAGGGCATCATCGACCAGATCGAGGTGCTCGAGCGCGCTGCGGAGCTGACCGCCGAGGCCATGCCGCGCCTGCGTGAACTCGAGGACCTCACCCGGTACTGGATCGAGATCAACCAGCTCGAGAACCAGGCCGACCGCATCTACCGCAAACTCCTCGCCCACCTGTTCAGCGGTGAGTACGACGCGCTGACGGTGCTCAAGCTCAAGGACGTCATCGAGGAGCTGGAGACCGCAGCCGACGCGTTCGAGCACGTGGCCAACACGGTCGAGACCATCGTGGTCAAGAACGGCTGAGCACGGCGGCCCCACAGAGCGGCTGAGCGCACGAGTGGGCCGGGGCAGCGCCCCGGCCCACGGTGTGCTCGCATCGTCCAGGGTCTGTTTGGCGAACACCGGCCCGCACCGTCGCCCGCCACCACCCTCAACGGACGCCTCCGGCGCAG
>NZ_ANBF01000077.1 GCF_000341025.1 Nocardiopsis salina YIM 90010
GACCGGAGCAACGGAAGGCGTCCACCGAACAGGCCCTAGCCGAAGCGGCCCGTGATGTAGTTCTCCGTCTCCTGCTTCTCGGGACGGGTGAACATCTGGTTGGTCTCGCCCATCTCGATGAGCTTGCCGGGCTTGCCGGGGGCGGAGAGGTTGAAGAACGCGGTCCGGTCGGACACACGAGCGGCCTGCTGCATGTTGTGCGTGACGATCACGATCGTGTAGTCCTCCTTCATCTTGTGGATGAGGTCCTCGATCGCGAGCGTGGAGATCGGGTCCAGCGCCGAGCAGGGCTCGTCCATGAGCAGCACCGACGGCTTGACCGCAGTGGCGCGGGCGATGCACAGACGCTGCTGCTGCCCGCCGGAGAGGCCGGAACCGGGTTTGTGGAGGCGGTCCTTGACCTCCTCCCACAGGTTCGCGCCGCGGAGGGACTCCTCGACCAGGTCGTCGGCCTCGGACTTGGCCATCCGGGAGTTGTTGAGCTTGGCCCCCGCGATGACGTTGTCGTAGATCGACATGGTGGGGAAGGGGTTGGCCTTCTGGAAGACCATCCCGATCTCGCCGCGGACCATGACCGGGTCGACGTCGGGGCCGTAGATGTCCAGGTCGTCCAGGAGCACCTTGCCGTCGGCGCTGGCGCCCGGGGTGACCTCGTGCATGCGGTTCAGTGCACGGAGGAAGGTGGACTTGCCGCAGCCGGAGGACCCGATGAAGGCTGTCACCGACCGCGGCTCGATGGTCATGGAGACGTCCTCGACGGCCATGAAGTCGCCGTAGTAGACGTGGAGTCCGGAGACGTCGATTCGTTTCGCCACTGGATGTTCCTCGTGAGTCAGAGCGTGGGTCGGTGGTCAGCGGGTCTTCGGAGCGAAGAGGCGGCCGATCATGCGGGCCAGGAAGAACAGCAGCATGACCACCAGGATCAGCGTCAGCGCCGCGGCCCAGGCCCTTTCGTAGTTCACGGCCCCGCCCATGCGGACCTGGGCGTAGATGAACACCGGGAGGCTCATCATCTGCCCGTCGAACAGGTTCCAGTTGATGGACACGGCCGACGACCCCGCGGTGAGCACCAGCGGCGCCGTCTCTCCGATAACACGCGCGATGGCGAGCATGATTCCGGTGGTCAGGCCGGCCGCGGAGGTCGGCAGCACCACCTTGGTGATGGTGCGCCACTTGGGCACACCGAGGGCGTAGGAGGCCTCCCGCAGCTCACGCGGGACCAGCCGCAGCATCTCCTCGCTGGAGCGCACCACGACGGGGATCATCAGCACAGCGAGGGCGATCGCGGCGGAGGCGCCGTTGAGGTGCCCGGGACCGAACAGCATCATCCACAGGGCGACCACGAACAGGCCGGCGACGATCGACGGGATGCCCGTCATGACGTCGACGAAGAAGGTGATGGCCCTCTTGAGGCGCCCTTCGGCGTACTCCACGAGGAAGACCGCGGTGAGCACACCGATGGGAACCGAGATCAGGGTGGCCATGCCGGTGATGGCCAACGTCCCCACGATGGCGTGGTAGACGCCGCCCGCGTCCATGCTGGGCAGGACGCCGTTCATCGACACGGAGAGGAAGTAGCCGCTGAAGCGCTCCATCCCGTTCAGCGTCACTGTCCACAGGACGGACACCAGCGGTGCCATCGCCAGCAGGAAACACCCGTAGACGATCGCGGTGACGAAGCGGTCCGTGGCCTTGCGCCTGCCCTCGATACGCACCGAGGCGGTCACGGTGATGACCAGATAGGCGACGGCGGTGAGCAGTGCCCACAGCACGACACCGAACGAGGAGAAGGCCAGCAGTACGCCGGCGACGACCGAGGCCGAGGCGGCCAGGAGCGCGGGCGAGAAGTAGCGGGGCAGTGAACCGCGGCTCAGGTCGGCGCGGGTCTCCGGCTGGGGAGGCTGCGTGGTCGTCGTGCTCATCAGGCCTCCTTGATTCCACGCGCGACGACGTAGCGGGCCGCCATGTTGACGACCAGGGTGATCGCGAAGAGCACCAGGCCCGCGGCGATGAGGGCCGAGACGCCGTATCCGGTGGCCTCGGGGTACTGCAGTGCGATGTGTCCGGCGATGGTCTGGTTACCGCTCTGCAGCAGGTTCCAGGAGACCATCAGCGACGGCGAGAGGATCATCGCCACGGCCATCGTCTCGCCGAGCGCGCGGCCCATGCCCAGCATGGCTCCGCCGACGATGCCGGACTTGCCGAAGGGCAGCACGGCCAGGCGGATCATCTCCCAGCGGGTGGCGCCCATGGCCAGCGCGGCCTCCCGGTGTCCCTGCGGCACCTGGTGGAAGACGTCCCGGGACATTGCGGTGATGATCGGGAGGATCATGACGGCAAGGACCACACCCGCGGTGAGGATGGTCCGGCCGGAGGGGGAGGGTGGCCCGGCGAAGAGCGGGATCCAACCCAGGTAGCGGCTCAGGCCTTCGAAGACCGAGACCAGTTGCGGAGCCAGGAAACCGATGCCCCAGAGGCCGTAGACGACGCTGGGGATCGCCGCGAGCAGGTCGACCAGGTAGCCCAGCAGGGCCGCCAGCTTGCGGGGCGCGTAGTAGACGATGAACAGCGCGATGCCGATCGCCACCGGGGTGGCCAGCACGAGCGCGATCGTGGCGGCCAGGACGGTGCCGAACGCCAGGGCCGCGACACCGAAGGCCGGATTCTCCCGGACGTTGGCGTCCCATTCCATGGTCGTCAGGAAGTTCGTCGTGTTGGCCGACAGTGAGGGCCATGCCTGGACGATCAGGAAGGCGGCGACACCGGCCAGGATCAGCAGGATGAGGATGCCCGAGCTGCGGGCGAGCCCGGCGAAGACTACGTCGCCGATCCGGCGCTTGCCCGAGGGCGGGGGTGCCGCCTGAGGCGCGTCCGTGGTCGTCATGGATTGGCTCCGTTGGGATGGGTTGCTGGGCTGATCACCCGGGCGCGCGAAAAGGGCGTGCCGCGCCGAATGTGAAGGTAGGCGCCGGAGGTGACCAGTTCTCCCAGAAGAGATGAACGGCAGATGAACGGGGTGTCGCAACGCCGTGGCCGCAGGGGATGTGGTCGGTGAATGTGATCACCCCCACCCGGTTCGGAAGCCGGGCGGGGGTGATCGTGGTCATGCGTCCGGGGCGTACATGACGTCGGCCTCCCAGACGGAGAAGCCGAGACTCTCGTACAGCCGGACCGCCGCGGTGTTCTCCCCGTCGACGTACAGGTGCACCCACGGCAGACCGGCGTCGCGCAGGTGGTGCAGACCGGCGAGAGTGAGCGTGCGGCCGAGCCCCGTGCCCTGCCAGTCCGGGTCCACACCCACGACGTACACTTCGCCGACCGTCTCGCCGTCGGTGAGGCCGGCGCCGTCGGCGTGGGTCTTGGTCCAGTGGAAAGCGGCGACGGAGCCCTGCTCGGTCACGGCCAGGAAGAAGCCGGCCGGGTCGAACCAGTCCTCCTCCTGGCGCTGGCGCAGGTCGTCCATGGACAGACGGCCCTGTTCCGGGTGGTCGGCGAAGGCGCGGGCGTTGGTGCGCAGCCATGCCGGCTCGTCGCGGCCGATCTCGAACGGGCGCACGGTCACACGGTCGGCGACATCGGGGCGCACCGACACCTCGGGCAACTCGGGTGCGGCCCAGGGCCCCCCGCGCTCGTCGGCGGTCAGGTCGCGCAGGGGCATGCGCAGCTTGAGGAGCTCGCGGACGGTGTGCCACCCCGCGGAACGGGCCAGGGCGGCAGCGCCCGGCAGGCGGCCGTGCGCCCACACACGGATCCCGTCCGGTCCGGCGTCCTGGCGGACCGAACTCAGGAGCGCCGCCCCGTGCCCGCGGCGGCGGTGTTCGGGGGCGACGAGGAACTCCGCGGAGTCGGGCTCGCCGGAGGCACGCTCGACCACACCCGCGCCCACGACCTCGTCCCCGTCGGTCAGCACATGGAAGCGCGCGCTGCCCCCGGGCGCCCCGTGGCGTACCCGCAGCAGTGGCTGCTCCGAGAGCGCGGCGACGCCGTCGGCCTCCTGGGCCTGTTCGGCGAGGTCGATGACACGGTCGGTGAGGTCCGGGGTCAGGTCGTCGGTGACGTTCACGGTGCTCATGGCCCGAAAGCCTACGACGCCCCGACCGTCAAGAGCGTGTGAGGCCGGGCCTGCCGTCAGCCCTTTCGGCGCTTGCCCTGGTAACCGCCCTCGAGAGCGCCGCGGACACGGCGGGACGGCATGATCGGGGTCGCGAGCAGCAGCGCCACGAGGAGGGCGGCCAGAAGCGCGGCCGGGGCCACGCCGGCTCCCATCTGGTCGTGGTCGGCGGCGACCTCGGTGCCCTCCATCTCGTCGTCCTCGTCCTCACCGGGGCTCACCAGCGGGAGGTCGGCCAGGTCCTCGTCCTCCGGGGAGACGTCGGGCAGCTCGGCCTCGTCCCGCGGGAGGGTGGGGATGTCGGCGCCGCTGGTGGGCGGGCTGTCGACGGAGCCGTCGCGCGGGGGCACGGCTCCCGGGGCACCGCCCTGGGAACCGTCGTCGGGGGAGGGGTGCGGGTCCTCGGACGGGGACCCGCTGTCCTCGTCCGTCGGTTCGGTGGAGGGCTCGTCCGTGGGCCGGTCGGACTCTGACGGCTCCTCGGTGGGTTCTTCCGTGGGCTCTTCGGTGGGCTCTTCGGTGGGCTCTTCGGTGGGCTCGTCGGTGGGGTCTTCGGTGGGCTCGTCGGTGGGGTCTTCCGTGGGTTCCTCGGTGGGCTCGTCGGTGGGGTCTTCGGTGGGCTCGTCGGTGGGGTCCTCCGTGGGTTCCTCGGTGGGCTCGTCGGAGGGTTCCTCCGTGGGTTCGTCCGTGGGGTCCTCGGTGGGTTCCTCGGTGGGCTCGGTCTCCTCCGGCGGCTGGATCACATCGACCGACCAGGCCACCTCGCTCCACCCGGTCGCCTCACCGGGGCAGTTGCCCTCCTCGTCGGCGAGCGCGTGCGCGAGCGTCGCGGAGACCTCGGCGGCTTCTCCCGGGGAACCGCGGAGCGAGCCGGCCTGCACGGTCTCCCCGGGTGCCACCTCGGTGACGTTCGGGCCCTCGACCGCGAACGCGTCGGAGGAGGCGGACAGCCCCAGCAAGCACAGAGGTGCGCTCGCGCCGTTGGTCACGGTGAGGGGGTTGGGGCCCACGCCCTCACCCGGTTGGGACACGGAGTGCGGCTCGGCCAGTGTCACGGCCGGCGCCGGGTCGGCGTAGGCAGCGGGGGCGGCAGCCATCGCGACCAGGGTGGAGCCGACGAATGCGGCCCCGAACGCGCGAGTGCGGCCGGAGCGACGGCCGGCGACGGGGGACGGGGGCGTCGTCGAAGCGGTGCGCATGTGGGTCCTCTATCTCCGTTGGCGCGCCGGGAACAGGTCGGTCGCACCCGACCTCGAGGGTCCCGCCGCGCCTGAAGTCTCCCCGGCTCTCGGGTGCATCCCAGATCTTAGGACCTGGCGGCGGCGAACACGAGGGGGTGCGCGACGGCGATCGGTGTCCTTCCAGCGCAGCGCGGATGCCCGGAAAACGTGAAGGGGCGCCGCTCCCGATGGGAGAGGCGCCCCTCCGAGCGCGGTGCACCGCCGGTCAGCCGTGGCCGGCCTCGGCGGGACGGGCCGCCGGGAGCGGATCCGGAGCGCTCTCACGCGGTGCGGACTCCTGGGCCTGCGACTTGGCGGAGGTCTCGGGCACGAACCGGTAACCGACGTTGCGGACGGTCCCGATCAGCGACTCGTGCTCCGAGCCGAGCTTGGCGCGCAGGCGGCGGACGTGGACGTCGATCGTGCGGGTGCCCCCGAAGTAGTCGTAACCCCACACCTCCTGGAGCAGTTGTGCGCGGGTGAAGACCCGGCCCGGGTGCTGGGCCAAGAACTTGAGCAGCTCGAACTCCTTGAAGGTGAGGTCGAGGATGCGCCCCCGCAGACGGGCGATGTAGGTGGCCTCGTCGATGACGAGGTCGCCCCGGCGGATCTCGTCGGGGTCGTCGGTCGTGGATTCGGCGCCTCCGACGGCGAGCCGGAGCCGGGCCTCGACCTCGGCGGGACCGGCGGGGGNGCACCACCAGGAGTGGACAGTCGAGCCCGGTCGTGTCCAGCAGCCGGCAGAAGTTGCGGGCGGCGGCCAGGTCGGTGCGCGCGTCGACGAGAATGGCGTCGACGGGGGATCCGGACGACCCTCCGGTTCTCGAGGCAAGCAGAGCGCCGGCCTCGGCGGGGGCCACCCGCACCGAGTGCAGGAGGAGTCCGAGGGCGGGCAGGACGTGGTCGGACGGTTCGTTCGAGTTCGTCAGTAGCAGCAGATGGCTCATGCGTCTCATCTCGTCAAGCCCGCGCTGAGCGGACGAACGAAGGCGCCGTTGCCCTCGGTGAAGAATTCCTTAATATGTCGCCTCCGAGCAACACCAAGGATAATCAACACATGGCGAAGTGCACTGTCAGGTACTGGGCCGCGGCCAAGGATGCCGCCGGAACGGGTGAGGAAACGGTTGAAGCGGACACTCTGCAGGAGGTCGTGGACACGGTGTGTCACGCCCGGGCGGACGGTCACTTTCAGCGGGTACTCGGGGTCTCGTCGATTCTCGTGGACGAGAAGCCGGTCGGATCCCGACCCCATCGTGACGTCGCGATCACGGAGGGCAGTGTGATCGAGGTCCTACCGCCCTTCGCCGGCGGCTAGTGGCGCCGCAAAAGCCCTGGAACGAGGAGGAAACATGGCCGAAACGGGGGACTGGACCCGCGCCGCGCGAGTTGTGGTGCTCGGCAAGCCGGGCTGTCATCTGTGTGCCGACGCATGGGGTGTCGTCGAGCGGGTCACCGACGAACTCGGGGCCACGCGCGCGGAGGTGTCGCTCCACGACGTCACCGGGTCCGACCGTGAGGACTACTGGGACAAGATTCCGGTCACCTTCGTCGACGGTGAGCGGCACGATTTCTGGCGGGTGGACGAAGGAAGGCTCCGTTCCGCCCTCGAATCGTGACGAATGTGAATCTCTGTGAGCGTGTGCTTTCGGGAGCCCGAACGATGGGCGATCCGTGGGAGCGGGTGGAGCGTGAATCACACGGCCTCCCACTTTGTGCGTGGTTTCACAAGCACGTAACCTGGTACGCACAGACCTGTCGGGGGCCACCACGGCGGCCTCCAACGGAGTCGCAGGCCCGCACCCCCGCCCGCACCGACCGCCGCAGGAGTGCCAGACCGTGATCAGCCGCCCCCCTCGGCCCCGGGAGAGGGGTATCCCCGAGGCCACTGTCGCCCGGCTCCCGGTCTACCTGCGCGCTCTCCAGGCGCTGGAGGACCGCGGCACGCTCACGGTCTCCTCCGAGGCGCTCGCCTCCGCGGCCGGGGTCAACTCCGCAAAACTCCGCAAGGACCTTTCGCACCTGGGGTCATACGGAACACGCGGGGTCGGCTACGAGGTGGAGTACCTCGTCTACCAGATCTCCCGTGAACTTGGTCTCACCCAGGACTGGTCCGTGGCCATCGTGGGAATCGGGAACCTCGGTCGTGCGCTGGCCAATTACGGGGGCTTCGGTACCCGCGGGTTCCGCATCGCCTCTCTCCTGGACGCCGACTCCGGGGTGGTCGGGCAGAGCGTCGCGGGCCTGCGGGTCGGGCATATCGACAGTCTGGAAGAGGCCGTACGCGACAACGGTGTGTCCATCGGGGTCATCGCCACACCGGCCGGGTCCGCACAGCATGTCGCCAACCGGTTCGTCGAGGTGGGGGTGGCCAGCATCCTCAACTTCGCGCCGGTCGTTCTCGATGTGCCGGACGGTGTGGATGTGCGTAAGGTCGACTTGTCCATCGAACTCCAGATCCTGGCCTTCCACGCCCAGAGGCGGGCCGACGGGGACGGCCGCGCACCCGCGGACCGGACAGGACTGGAACTGACCTGAGAGTCGGGCGGCGTGTACGGGGCGGCCACGGGAGGACGGCCCCGGATGCAATGAGGCACGTACGGTACGAGGGGGCTGCGCGCGCCCGCTCGTGGACGTGCTCGAGGATGGGGAAGCACTGTGAGACATAGTGCAGACATGGGAGTACGCGGATGAGTGTCCTGGCCGTGGGGTTGAGCCACCGGAGTTCGCCGGTGGCCCTGCTCGAACGTGTCGCGCTGAACGGGGAGACGCGGGCCAAGGCCGTCGCGGAGATGCTCGGCTCGGAGCCCGTCAGCGAGGCCATGGTCGTGTCGACCTGCAACCGCACCGAGATCTACGCCGACGTCGAGACCTACCACGGCGGGGTCGCCGCCGTCACCGAACTCCTGTCCTGGCACACCGGGGTCCCGCTCAGCGAGCTCTCCGACCACCTCTACGTGCACTACGAGGACAGCGCCGTCGAGCACCTCTTCTCCGTCTCCTGCGGCCTCGACTCGATGGTCGTCGGTGAGGGGCAGATCCTCGGCCAGGTGCGCGACTCCCTCAAGGAGGGCCAGGAGAACGGCTCCGTCGGCCGTGTCCTCAACGACCTCGGCCAGCGTGCCCTGCGGGTCGGCAAGCGCGCCCACACCGAGACCCACCTCGACCACGCCGGCGCCGACATGGTGAGCTTCGGCCTCGCCGTCGCCCTCCGCGACCTGGCCACCGCCCCCGGCGCGAGCATCCCCGGCGGATCGCCCGACAGCCGCGCCACACCGCCCGCGGGCTGCCCGATGTCCGGAGCCACTGGTGCCGAGGCCTCCGAGGCCGCCGACACCGCGCCGCCCGAGGCCGCCTCCGGCCCCCTCAGCGCCGTCGGCAACTCCTTGGCCACCCCCGGCCCCCTCACCGGCATCCGCGTGCTGGTGCTCGGTGCCGGTTCCATGAGCGCCCTGTCGGCCAACACCGTGGCCCGCCAGGGCGCTGCGAGCGTCACCGTCGCCAACCGCACCTTCGAGCGGGCCGCACGCCTGGCCGAGTGCCTCACGGAGGCCTACGAGAACGTGCACTCCGAGGCGGTGGCCTTCGCCGACGCCGCCGATGTGCTCCCCGACGTCGACCTCGTCATCTCATGCACCGGCGCCCAGGGCCTCGTGCTGACCGCCGAACAGATCGCCGCCACCGGTGCCCGCGCCCGGCCGCTGGTCCTGCTCGACCTGGCCCTGCCGCGCGACATCGACCCCGACGCCCGCGGGCTCGACCGCGTCAGCGTCGTCGACATCGAGGACCTGCGCCAGGCGTCCACGCACGGGTCCGGCGACCACGCCCGGTCCGACGCCCTCACCTTGGCCCGCGGCATCGTCGACGAGGAGGTCACGGAGTTCCGATCCGTGCGCCGCGCCAACGAGGTCGCGCCCACGGTCGTGGCGCTTCGCTCCCAGGGGCAGGACGTCGTGCAGAGCGAGCTCGCCCGCCTGCTGGGCCGTCTGCCCGACGACCTCGACGACCGATCCCGTGAGGAGATCAGCCGCGCGATGCGCCGCGTGGCAGACAAGCTCCTGCACCGTCCCACCGTCCGCGTCAAGGAGCTCGCGGCCGACCCCGACGGCGAGGCCTACGAGAACGCCCTGCGACGCCTGTTCGACCTCGACGACCCGACCACGTCCCCGACCCGCGGAAACGCCGGCCCGACCGGTTCGCCGGTGTCGGCCGCACAGGAGAAGGCATGACCGGCACACCCGCCAAGCTCGGCACCCGGCGCAGCACCATGGCCACGAGCCAGTCCCGGACGGTGGCCGACCGGATCACCGAGCGCACCGGCCGGGAGATCGACCTGGAGCTCATCACGAGCTTCGGCGACGTCACCAAGGCGCACCTGACCCAGCTCGGCGGTACCGGCGTGTTCGTCAACGCGCTGCGTGACGAGCTCGAGGGCGGGGGGATCGACTTCGCCGTGCACTCCCTCAAGGACCTGCCCACCACCCCGGTCGAGGGACTCGTGCTGGCCGCCATCCCCGAACGCGACGACCCGCGCGACGCCCTGTGCGCCCGCGACGGACTCAAGTTCGCCGACCTGCCGGCGGGCTCGACGGTCGGCACGGGCTCGCCCCGGCGTGTGGCCCAGCTCCGCCTGGCCCGCCCCGACCTGCACTTCGTACCGATCCGCGGCAATGCCGAGACCCGCCTGGGCAAGGTCGGCTCCGGCGAACTCGACGCCGTCGTGCTCGCCTACGCCGGCCTGGGCCGGGTCGGGCGCCAGGACGCCGTCACCGACGTGTTCGGCCCCGACATCATGCTCCCCGCACCGGGACAGGGGGCCCTGGCCGTGGAGTGCCGCACCGAACGCCTCGCCGACGACCTCGAGTACCTGGCCGCGGTCGACCACCCCGCCACCCGCCTCGCGACCGCTGCCGAGCGCACAGTCCTCGCCGAGCTCGAGGCCGGGTGCGCCGCGCCCGTCGGTGCCTACGCCGAGTACAACGACGGAACGCTGCGCCTGCGCGCCGCGGTCGTGGCCACCGATGGTGGCGAGGCCGTGCGCCGCCAGGGGACCGCCGAGATCCGGTCGCCGGACGACACCGGCGCCGCCGTCGCCCTGGGGCGCGACCTGGCCCGCCGGATGATCGCCGAGGGCGCCGACCGTATCGTGGCCGAGGCCTTCGCCGAGAGGGACGAAGAAGCCTGAGCAGGAGTCAGCGGCTGCCCCGCCCCGCCNCCACACAGAGGAGCCAGTACGTGAACGCCAACGCCAACCCCCAGCCGGAGGAGCAGCGCGCCACCGTTCGGCCCGGGCAGGTCGCCCTCGTCGGGGCGGGCCCCGGCAGCGCCGATCTGCTGACGCTGCGCGCCGCCGAACTGCTGCGCCGGGCCGACGTGGTCATCACCCTGCGCGAGCCCGCGGCCGACGAGCTCGCGGGGTTGCGTGCCGAACTGCTGCAGCATTGCTCGTCCGAGGTGTCCGTGATCGAGGCCGGCACCTGCGGGGACGACCTCAACGGCGTCGCTCTCTCCCACGCCCGCGAGGGCAAGCGGGTCGTGCGCCTGTACTCGGGCGACCCCATGGTCGTCTGCCGGGGCGCCGAGCTCGTGGCGGCCTGCCGCGAGGCCGGTATCGAGGTGGAGGTCGCCCCCGGGCTCTCCTCGATCACCGCCGGCCCCGCCTTCGCCGGTGTCCCGCTGCTGAACGGTGAAGAGACCGAGGTGCGCGTCATCAACGCCCGTGCCGAGGGGAGCGTCGACTGGGCCGACGCCGCCGCCGGTGAGACGACCCTGGTGGTCCTGGGCGCCGACGCCCCCGCCGGGCAGCCGGCGCACCACCAGGGCCCCGGCTTCGACGTGGTCTGCAAGTCCCTCGTCGCCGGCGGCCGCCCCGGCAACACCCCGGTGTCGGTGGTCCGCGCCGGCGGCACGACCCGCCAGACCACCGTCACGTCCACGCTGTCGAGGCTCGTGGCCGAGCTCAAGCAGAAGGATGCCAAGAACCACCACCTCACCGAGCCCGCGCTCATGGTCGTGGGCCGCCCGGCCTCCCGCCAGAACGAACTGAGCTGGTTCGAGACCCTGCCGCTGTTCGGTTGGCGCGTGCTGGTGCCCCGCACCAAGGAGCAGGCCGCCTCCCTCTCGGAGCAGCTGCGCGAACACGGCGCCGTGCCCGAGGAGGTGCCCACGATCTCCGTGGAGCCCCCGCGCACCCCGCAGCAGATGGAGCGCGCCGTGCGCGGCCTGGTCACCGGGCGCTACCAGTGGGTCGCCTTCACCTCGACCAACGCCGTCAAGGCGATCCGCGAGCGCCTGGAGTCCTACGGCCTCGACGCGCGTGCGTTCGCCGGGGTCAAGGTCGCCGTCGTCGGTGACGCCACGGCCGCCGCCGTCCGCGAGTTCGGCATCGAACCCGATCTCGCCCCGCCCGAGGGCCTGCAGTCCGGCGCCGGGCTCGCTGAGGTGTGGCCGCCCTACGACGCCGAGATCGACCCCATGGAGCGGGTGCTGCTGCCGCGCGCCGACATCGCCACCGAGGCGCTGTCCAGCGGCCTCGACAACAAGGGGTGGGAGGTCGACGACGTCACGGCCTACCGCACCGTCCGGGCCGCGCCCCCGCCGCAGCCTGTCCGAGAGGCGATCAAGGGGGGTGGTTTCGACGCAGTGCTGTTCACGTCCTCCTCGACCGTGCGCAACCTCGTCGGGATCGCCGGCAAGCCGCACAACACGACGGCGATCGCGGTGATCGGCCCCGAGACCGAGAAGACCGCCCTGGAGTACGGACTCCGCGTCGACGTCGTCGCACCGAAACCGTCCGTCACGGCGCTGGCCGAGACGCTCGCCGAGTACGGCGACGAGAGGCGCCGCGAGGCGATCGAGTCCGGAAAGCCCGTGCTCAAGCCCAGCCAGAAGCGCCGCGGCCGCCGCCGCAAGCTCTGAACCCGAGAGCGACGACCGCCGAGCCGACACCACCGACCGGGAGATCCACATGAGCGCATCCAGCTCCGACGCCGCTTTCCCCGCCGCGCGGCCCCGCCGTCTGCGCCGTGGCAGTGCCATGCGCCGCCTGGTCTCCGAGACGGCGGTGCGCCCGGAGAACCTGATCCTGCCGATGTTCGTCAAGGAGGGACTGACCGAGCCGGTCGCGATCTCCTCGATGCCCGGGCAGGTCCAGCACACCCGGGACTCCCTGCGCAAGGCCGCCGCCGAGGCGGCGGAGGCCGGGGTCGGCGGGCTCATGCTGTTCGGCATCCCCGAGCGCAAGGACGACACCGGCACCCAGGCCGACGACCCGAACGGTGTCGTACAGGAGGCCCTGCGCGACCTGTCCTCGGAGGTCGGCGACGACATCGTGGTCATGGCCGACCTGTGCCTGTGCGAATACACCGACCACGGGCACTGCGGACCGCTGCAGATCGACGGGCACGTGGACAACGACCTCACTCTGGAGCGTTACGCCGCCATCGCCGCCGCGCAGGCGGAGGCGGGCGCGGCCGTGGTCGCCCCGAGCGGCATGATGGACGGCCAGGTAGCGGCGATCCGTGCCGGGCTCGACAACGCCGGCCACACGCAGGTCCCGGTCCTGGCCTACGCCGCCAAGTACTCCTCGGTCTTCTACGGCCCGTTCCGCGAGGCGGCCGAGGGCGCACCGCAGTTCGGCGACCGTTCCGGCTACCAGCAGGACCCCGCCAACGTGCGCGAATCCTTGCGGGAGGTCGCCCTCGACGTGGCCGAGGGTGCGGACATGGTCATGGTCAAACCCGGCCTGGCCTACCTGGACGTGATCGCCAAGGTCGCCGAGACCTCGCCGGTGCCCGTGTCGGCCTATCAGGTCAGCGGGGAGTACGCCATGATCGAGGCAGCTGCCGAGCGCGGATGGCTGGAGCGCGACCGGGCCATCGTGGAGGTACTCACCTCCTACCGGCGGGCGGGGGCCGAACAGATCCTCACCTACTGGGCGACCGAGGCGGCCCGGCTCCTGCGCTGACGCGACAGGCCCGAACGCCCCGGTCGCGGCCGCCGGGGCCGGGCCCCTCCGGAAGGCCGCGACCGGATCGAAGGCGACCGCGGGAGGCCCCATGGCGGATGTGTTGTACCGACGTAAACGCAGGCACACGATGGACAGCATGCTGACGTCCGCGCTGGGCTACGCGGACCTGGGCTGGCCCGTGGTCCGCGGTGCCGCGCCCGGACACGACCGCGCGTGTACCTGCGACCGGATGGGATGCCCCGACCCGGCCGCCCATCCGGTCAGCGCCGCCTGGGGGGTGGAGGCCAGTACCGACGCAGACACACTGCGCCGGTGGTGGGCAGCCGATCCCGCCGCCAACGTGGTCCTGCCCACCGGCCGCGTCTTCGACGTCCTCGACGTGCCCCGCGAGGCCGGGGTCATGGCTCTTGCCCGGATGGGGCGCTCCGGTCTGCCTGCCGGCCCCGTCGCCGCCCTCGAGGGCCGGTACCTGTTCTTCGTCGCCACCCGCTCACCCGTCGACGAGGAGGAGTGGTGGTCCTGCCACCTCGACTGCGTCCCCGAGTCGGTCGAGGAGATGCCGGGGCTGCGCTGGCACTGCCGCGACAGCTTCGTGCTCGGCGCCCCCTCGGCCCTGGCCACCGGCGGCCGGGTGACCTGGATCCGTACCCCGCGTGAGAGCGACGGGTCGGTCGTCCTCCCCGACCCGATCGCCCTGCTGGACATCCTGGCCGATGCCAGCGAGGAGTTCCCGCACTGAGGTGACCCAGGACCTCCATCCGGGCCGCCGAACCCGGCGAGGCTGATGAGGACCTGGGCGAGGCGGTCCTGGAGTCGGTCCACGCGCTCTGAACCGGCTTCCCATGGGCTCAGCGCCGTTCGCGGACCCACAGCGCAAGCTGTGTGCGGTCGCGCAGGCCGAGCTTGCGCAGCGCGGACGTCACATGGTTCTTGGCGGTGCCCTCGGTGATGAACAGGGCCCGTGCGATCTCTCGGTTGGTGGCGCCGTCACCGACCATCCCCGCGACCTCGCGTTCGCGGTCCGAGAGCGGGTCGTCGGGTTCCGGAACGGTGTTGGTGGCCGCGGCCCCATCGGGGGAGTGGAGCGCCGCGACCAGGTGCGCGGTGGCCGGCCCGCCCAGCACCGTCTGCCCGGCCGCGACCCGGTGCACGGCCTGCACGAGCTCCTCGGGCGGGACGTCCTTGAGCAGGTGCCCGCGTGCGCCCGCGCGCAGTCCGTCGAGCACCGTGCCGTCCTCGTCGAAGGTGGTGAGGATGAGCGCCCGCACCCCGGGGTGCGTCCCCTGTAGGTGGCGTATGAGCTCTATGCCGTCCATCCGGGGCATGCGTGCGTCCACGAGCGCCACGTCGGGCGGTTCGGGGAGCCCGGCGAGCACGTCCAGCGCCTCGACCCCGTCGCCCGCATCGCCGACCACGTCGATGTCGGCCTCTATCTCCAGGAGCTTGCGCAGCCCCTGCCGCATGAGCGCCTGGTCGTCGACGACCACCACCGTCACAGCTCTCATACGGCGCCCTCCTGCGCGCTGAGGGCCCCGGTGGCGGGTTCGGCGGCGGGGACCTCTACCCGGAGCCGGAAACCGCCCTCGGCGCCGTTCACGGCTTCGATGGTTCCACCCACCGACGCGGCCCGTTCGGCGATCCCGTGCAGCCCGAAACCGCGTTCGGTACGTGCTGCTGCGGCGCCCTGCCCGTCGTCCTCGATCGTGAGCTCGACGGTGCCGTGAGTGGAGCGCAGGTGCACCCCGATGCGGCCCGCGCCCGAGTGGCGGACCGCGTTGGCCAGGCCCTCCTGGAGCGCGCGGTAACACACCAGTTCCGCGGCCTGCGGTGGGTCGGGCCAGGTGCCTTCGGCGGTGAAGTCCACGCGCAGCCCTGGGCCGTCGAAGGACTCGGCCAGCGCCCGCATCGCCTCGGGCCCGGAGACCCCCTCGAGGCTGAGCGGCCGCAGGGCACGCACCCACCTACGTGTGTCGTCGAGGGCCTCACGCGCCAGGTCGCGGGCCTGCTCCACCTCCGACCAGGCCTCGTCGGGGCGGTGGGTGCGGAACCGGAGTGCGTTGGAGAGCGTCATCGCCAGCGCGGTCAGGTGGTGTCCGGTGCTGTCGTGCATCTCCCGGGCCATGCGCGAGCGTTCCTCGGCCAGGGTCATCTCGCGCACCTGGCGGTTGCGGATGCGGAGTTCACCGTGCGCCTCCTCGAGCTCCGCCAGGACCTCGCGTGTGTGCTCGGCCCTGCGTGCTGCCACCGAGAGCGCGAGGAAGAGTGCCGCCGAGACCGTGGCGAGGAACAGCATCGTGGCCGCGGTGTACAACCCGGCCCAGAACGGCATGTCCGGGACGAACACGGAGGCCGTCAGCCCGAACACGGAGAGCAGCACCGCGTGCACGGTTCCGCCCGTCACCCCGAACACCGCGACCGCCTGGACCGAGGCCACGCACACCAGCAGGAACATGGTGGCGTTGCTGGTCATCGTGCACAGGACCGCCACACACAGGAACGCGGCGCTGATCGCGCGGCGCCGGGCGGACGCGTACGGGGACCATGCCACGAAGGGCCACAGGAGGCAGCACAGCACCGCGCTGAGCGCGGCCGCCACGACCACGCCCTTGACCTCCTGGGAAGCGCTGCTGATCTGCTGGTGCTCCTCCCAGGCCGTGAAGGCGAACACGGCGAACGTCGCGGCCATGTTCCCCCAGAACAGGACCTGCAGGATCCTCGGTGGACGGTCCGGACGGAGGGCGACCCAGGGGGAGGGGCCGGGGAGGGGGCCGACGCGCATGCCCCGAGGATAGGTCGACGGGTCCCGGGTGGTCATGGCACGGGGGGTCATGTCCGGTGCCCGTGACCTCCGGCATGCGCAGGCCGTGGCCCGCACGTGCTCCGCGGCCGATGTGCCGCCGGTTCCGCCGTCCGTAACGTCGTCGGTACGTGCTGGGACGGATACGGAGGTGCGGGGTGACGGAGACCCGAGACAGGGACGAACAGGTCGAGGGCGGGGCGGGAGTGCCCTGGACCGGGCTCGGTGCGACGGCGGTCGCGCTGGTGGCGATGGCGGCGCTCGCGACGACGGCCTGGCCCGACCTGCCCGCGGCTGTCGACAACGACGAGAGCGGGGTGGGGCCGCACGGCGGAACCATGTCGAGGGGGCTGCTGGTCGCGGTGATGCCGCTGACGCTGGTCGGGCTCGGCGTCCTGCTCCTCGGGCTGTCCGCCGTCGGCCACGTACTGCGCCCGCACCTGCCGGCCGCGCTGCGGGGATCGTCCCGGGGGACACGGGCGGCCGGCGACGCGGTGATGGTCTCGACGGCGCTCCTGCTGGCACCGCTCCACGGGGTGGTCGTGCTGAACGCCGCGGGCGGGGATCTGCCGGTCGCGTTCGTGGCCGGGCTGTCGGTCGGGTCGGGCCTGGTGCTGCTCGGGCTCCTGCTGCCGCGTGTGCAGCGACTACGGAACCCTGAGGACGGCATCGGGCTGATCCTCGCCCGCAACGCACGCCCGACGGGCGCGGCCGTGGCCGGGGTTGGGGCGGTCCAGATCGTCATGGTGTTCTTCACCGACGACGTACTGGTGGCGAGCCTGCCGCCGCTGCTGCTCGTGCCCGCGATGGTGGGCGCCTTCGTCTGGCCGTTCCTGCGGTACGGGCTCCGGACGCGGGCGGACGAGCGGGCGCACCGGGGGTGACGAACGGGGCCGGAGGAGGCAGGGCGCCTTCGTCACCGCCGGTTCCCGGCCGGGTGGTCAGAGCTTCGTGCTGTTCACGACGATGCCGTCGTGGTCGCTGTAGAGCCACTCGCCCGTCACGAACTCGACGTCGCCGAAGACGACCGGCTCGTCCAGGCGGCCGGCGGCGTCCTTCGCGGACTTGCGGGGGTTGGAGCCCAGCGCCTTCACGCCCAGGTCGAGTCCGGCCAGGGCCACGGTGTCGCGCACGGCGCCGTTGATGACCACACCCGCCCAGCCGTTGGCGACTGCGGCCTCGGCGATCATGTCGCCCATCAGGGCAGTGCGCACGGACGCGTTGCCGTCCACGACCAGGACCGCGCCCTCGCCAGGGCTGTTGAGCACCTTCTTCACCAGCCCGTTGTCCTCGTGGCACCGCACGGTGCGGACGGGGCCGGAGAAGACCGCGCGGCCACCGTACTGGCGGAACTGTGTCGCACAGCTGCGCAGGGTGTCGCCGTGGTCGTCGATCAGGTCTGCGGTGGTGAAGGTCCCGCTCATGGGCTGCTCCGGTTCCGGTGGGAGGAGTAGGGCCTGTTGGGCGAACACCGATCACCTGCTGCGCGGCGCCCCAGCGGCACTCTCGCTGCGTTCTGATCAGTCGACGGCACATCCGGGCCGACCCCTTCCTCGGCCTTGCGGCAGCACCACTGGCTGCGCCGCTCGCAACGGAAGGCGCCCGCCGAACAGACCCTCGTGCACCCACCAAATTACTCACCGGTACAGCACGAGGTCCCCGGTGGTCCCGGTCTCTTCCACCGCACCCGGACACAGGGGCTCACAGGAGCGGCTAGTTTGGTCATACAGCAAGGCTTTCCCGTTCATCCGCCCGTGGGAGTCCCGTCACCTCCCGACGGTGTGTCGCCCGGCCCCCGTACCCCGCAGGGCGCGAACCTCCCCGCACGACCCCGATGGAGCAAGATGATCTCCGAGATCTTCGCCGTCAGCGCTTCCTGGTCCCGTTCGGTGATCGAGTTCGCCGACGGCCTCGACCCCTGGGTGCAGACCGTCGCGGAGTTCGGCACGGACCTGCTGCTCGTCGCCTTCGCGGTGCTGTTCCTGGCGGCCTGGTGGCGTGCGCGCTCCCTCGGTTCCCGCACCGTCGGGCTCGCGCTGTTCGCCCCGGCGGCCACGATCATCGCGTACATGGTCAGCCGCACCATCAAGGCCTTCTTCGAACAGCTGCGACCGTGCCAGGCGATGACCGACCTGAACACCATCGCCACGTGCGACCCCATCGGCGACTGGTCCTTCCCCAGCAACCACGCCGCCATCGCCGGTGCCGCCGCGGCCGCCATCATCATCACCTGGCACCGCATGGCCCTGCCCGTCGCGGTGCTCGCCGTGATCGAGGCCTTCTCCCGTGTCCTCGTGGGAGCCCACTACCCTCACGACGTCACCGTCGGCCTCGTCATCGGCGCCACCGTCGCCACCCTGGTCTCCCTCGCGCTGGCCCGTCCGCTCACCGCCACTGTCGACCGCCTATCCGAGTTCGACCGGCTGCGGCCCCTGCTGCGCACCGAGGACGCGCCCCGGTCCGACGCCCGCGCGGAGTCCCCGACGCCGGGCTCCGACACCCGCGTCTGACTCCTCTCCTGCCGCACGTGCCCCGGGCGTCCGCCCGGGGCACGTTTCATTCCGTGCTGAGTTTCCGACTGGAGAACCACAAGTCCGTCAGAGACGAACAACAGCTGCTCCTCACCCCCGCTCACGAGGATGCGCGCCCCGAGAACGCCGACTGGGAGGCCTCGACCGTCGCTGGGCTCTTCGGAGCGAACGCCTCCGGCAAGTCCAACGTCCTCGAGGCGCTCGTGTGCATGCGGGACACCGTCCGTTGGTCGATGAACAACAGCGAGCCCGGGACCGGGGCGGGTCACGGACGGGCACCCCGGCGCACCTGACACACTGGTGACGTGGGTACTCAACAGACTTCCGAACAGCTCTTCCAGAGGGCGAACGCCGTCGTGCCCGGCGGTGTGAACTCGCCCGTCCGTGCCTTCGGTGCAGTCGGCGGCACCCCGCCGTTCTTCGTCAAGGGCGAGGGTCCCTACCTCGTCGACACCGAGGGCCGTCGCTACGTCGACCTCGTCTGCTCCTGGGGGCCGCTGATCCTCGGGCACGCGAACCCGGGTGTCGTCGAGGCCCTCCACGGGGCCGTCGACGCGGGCACCTCCTACGGCGCCCCGACCCCCGGCGAGGTCGAGCTGGCCGAACTCATCTCCGAGCGCACCCCCGTCGAGAAGGTCCGCCTGGTCAACTCCGGCACCGAGGCGACCATGTCCTCGATCCGTCTCGCGCGCGGCTTCACCGGCCGCAGCAAGGTCGTCAAGTTCGCGGGCAACTACCACGGCCACGTGGACGCCCTCCTCGCGTCCGCCGGCTCGGGCCTGGCCACGTTTGCGCTGCCTGACACCCCCGGTGTGACGGGCGCGAGCGCGGCCGACACCATCGTGCTCCCCTACAACGACCCCGAGGCGGTTGAACGGGCCTTCGCCGAGCACGGGGACGACATCGCCTGTGTCATCGCCGAGGCCTGCCCCGCGAACATGGGCGTGGTCCCGCCCAAGTCCGGCTTCAACGCCCGACTCAAGGAGATCGCGCACCAGCACGGCGCGCTCCTGATCCTGGACGAGGTCCTCACCGGGTTCCGTGTGAGCGCCTCCGGATGGTACGGGCTCGAGGGTGTGGTCCCCGACCTCGTCACCTTCGGCAAGGTCATGGGCGGCGGTCTGCCCGCGGCGGCCTTCGGCGGGCGCGCCGACGTCATGGACCGCCTCGCTCCCGGCGGCCCCGTCTACCAGGCGGGAACCCTGTCCGGGAACCCGCTGGCGACCGCGGCGGGCGTGGCCACGCTCCGCGGCGCGACCCCCGAGGTCTACGAGCACATCGACCGAGTCTCCGCCCAGGTGGAGTCGGAGGTGTCCAAGGCCTTGGCCGCCGAGGGCGTTGCCCACCGGGTCCAGGGCGGCGGCAACCTCTTCACGGTCTTCTTCACCGACCACGAGGTCGTCGACTTCGACACTGCCCGCACCACGGACACCGCGGCCTACGCGGCGTTCTTCAACGCCATGCTCGAGCAGGGCGTGTACCTGCCCGCTGCGGCGTTCGAGGCGTGGTTCTTCTCCGCCGCGCACGACGAGGCCGCCATCGAGCAGGTGGTCTCCGCGCTGCCCCGCGCCGCGCGTGCCGCTGCCGAGGCCCAGGGCTAGGACCCGATGACACCGCACACGACAGGAAGACGTTCCCGATGACCACGACCACTGTCGTGCACCTGGTCCGGCACGGCGAGGTGTACAACCCCGAGAAGGTCCTCTACGGGCGCATGCCCGACTTCCACCTCAGCGACCGCGGCCGCGAGATGGCCGACATGGCCGCCGACTGGTTCGAGGGCCACGACATCGCCGCGTTGTACTCCTCGCCGCTCGACCGCACCCAGGAGACCGCCGAGCCGCTGCAGAAGCGCACGGATCTCCCGGTGACCCTCGACGACCGGCTCGTCGAGGCGGCCAACCAGTTCGAGGGCATGTCCCTGTCGGTGCGCTCGGTTCGTGACCCCTACGTGCTGTCGCGGGTCTACAACCCGTTCCGGCCCTCGTGGGGTGAGGCCTACACGGAGATCGTCCAGCGGATGGTCGAGGTCATCAAGGTCGCCCGGCGCGCAGCCTGGGGCCGCGAGGCGGTGTGCGTGAGCCATCAGCTGCCGATCTGGATGGCCCGCCGCGCCGCCGAGGGCAAGCGCCTCTGGCACCGTCCCGACCTGCGCGAGTGCAACCTCGCGAGCGTCACGTCGCTGACCTTCGTGGAGCAGCGCCTGGCCAGCGTCAGTTACGCCGAACCGGCCGCGTCGCTGTACGGTGACGGCCCCGGCGTGCCCGGCGCTTGACCCGGGCGCGTCCGCCCGCCCACGCGGGTCTGCGCGGGCGCCGGGGCAGCTTCGAACACCCCGCCGGTTGACGGGTGGTTGACCGGCGGGGTGGAATTTTTTGCGTCGGGCACCGTTGTGTCTCACGGGCCGCGGACGCCGTCCCACAGCTCGCGGGAGAGGGGTCCGCGTACCCGCCGGGAGGCCCTCCGGGGCACCCCGGAACCGCTTTCGTCTCCGTCAAGGAACGTGTCCCATGGCTCGTGTCGTACTCGTCACCGGGGTGTCCACCCCACTGGCTGCCGGGGTCGCCCGGTCCCTCAGCGGGGTCTCCGGCGTCCGCCGGGTGATCGGGGCGGACTCCTCGCCGCCGGCCCCGGGTTCGGAGGGCTTCGAGTTCGCGCACGTGGACCTGCACGAGGAGAGCCTGGCCCGCATCGTCGCCGACTCCGGCGCCGACCTGGTCCTGCACCTGGGCCTGGACACCGAACGCGGACCCAACCGTGAGAACCACGTGCTGGGAACGGTGCGCATGCTGTCGGCCCTGCGCCACACCGAGGGCGTGCAGCGCCTGGTCGTGCGCGCGGGCGTCACCCTCGACTCCGACGATGCCGCCCAGGTCGCCGAGCACACCCGTGCCCTGCAGCGCCGCCGCCCCGAGATGTCGGTGGCCGTGTTGCGCTTCGCCAACCTCATCGGCCCGTCGGTCGACACCCCCCTCACCCGGTACCTGGACCAGCGTGTGGTGCCGACGGCGCTCGGGAGCGATCCCCACGTGCGCTTCCTGCACGAGGACGACGCAGCCGAGGCCCTGGTGCGCATGGCGTTCTCCGAGCAGGACGGCCTCTTCGACGTGGCCGGCGCCGACACCGTCCCGCTCTCGCACTGCCTGCGCCGGGTCGGCGGTCA
This sequence comes from Nocardiopsis salina YIM 90010, assembly GCF_000341025.1. GTDB lineage: Bacteria > Actinomycetota > Actinomycetes > Streptosporangiales > Streptosporangiaceae > Nocardiopsis > Nocardiopsis salina. The sequence continues at coordinate 21,789 of NZ_ANBF01000077.1, forward strand.
GCGCCTCCCGGTTCCCGCGCGCGGGCTCGACGTGCTGCGCCGGGCCGCCAAGCGCGGACGTATCGACTACGCGAGCCTCAGCGCCAAACGGGCGGTGCACGCGGCGGTCAGCGGCCGCTCGATGGACACCGGGTCCCTGGAACACGCTCTGGGCTGGAGCCCCTCGTACAGCTCAGCGCAGGCCTTGGAGCACTACGCGGGGGTACGCGGACGCGGACGCGGTCGTCCCGCACGACGTGGCCGTGCGCACATCACACGGGGACACGGGCTGCGTCCGATCCACGTGCTGGCGCTGGCCCGTGCCACCCTGGGCCGCTCAGACTGAGCAGGCCCCGGGCCGCCGGGTTCGGCCCTACCGCGCCGTGCGGTGCCGTGCCACCTTCAACGCCACCAGCCCCGCCGCGGCGCCTGCGGCGGCCGCGGGGNCGCGCCGGTGGCGGCGGAAGTCGTGCACCGGCCAGTTGCGCGCGCGGGCGTGCCTGCGCAGCTCGGCGTCTGGGTTGACCGCGTGCGGGTCCCCGACCAGCGACAGCAGCGGAAGATCGTTGCAGGAGTCGCTGTAGGCCGAGCACTCCTGCAGGTCCAGGCCCTGTTCCTCGGCCAGCGCACGCACGGCGACGGCCTTGGCGGGCCCGTGCAGCAGGTCGCCGTTGAGCCGTCCGGTGTAGACACCCCCGGAACGCTCCGCCTCGGTGCCCAGCGCCCCCGTCAGCCCGAGGCGGCGCTGGATGATGCGCGCCAGTTCGACCGGTGTCGCGGTGACCAGCCACACGGGCTGCCCGGTGTCGAGGTGGCGGCGCACCAGCGCGTGGGTGCCCTCCCAGATCCGGTCGGCCATCGTGTGGTCGTAGATCTCCTCGCACAGTGCCACGAGGTCGTCCACGTCGTGGCCGGCGACGAACGCCAGGGCCGATTCGCGGGCGGCGTTGATGTGGTCGGGGTGTTCACTCCCGGTGATGCGGAAGACCGTCTGCCCCCACGCGAAACGCACCAGGTCGCGTGTGGTGAACAGGTCGCGCGCGGCCAACCCGCGGGCGAAGTGGTAGATCGCCGCACCCCGCATGAGGGTGTTGTCCACGTCGAAGAAGGCGGCCCCGGGCCGGACGGATTGTGACACGTAATACTCCTGGCTCGGGTGGGGAAGCGGCCCTCCGTCTTCGGGGGGAGGGTCCCCGTGTGTGCAGAGCCTAAGCCCCCAGGTCGTCGCCGCACTGTCACAGGGTCACGCAGAAAAAGCAGGTGATGAAGGTCACATTGGTGAGCCCGTGAGCGGCCCTCGTTCTGCGGGATCTCCCCCGACGAGAGTGCCGAATCAGTGCACGTGGTGCACATCCACCCACTGACGTGAAGCATCATTGTTCGTGATGGTGACGGTAGGACTGGCATTCATAAGCGCGTTGGTGGGCTGGAGCGGCACCGCCGCCCTCGCCGCGTACGCACAGCGCCGTCCCAGTGCGGCCTCGATCGGTTGGCTGATCGCCGCACTGGGCATGACCGTTGGGCTCAGCGCGGCCGTGATAGGCGCGATGTTCGACTTCGGTGAGCTCACCTTCAGGTTGTTCCAGATCGGGGTCAGCCTCCTCGGGCCGCTCTACATGGCATGGGGCGCCTTCGAGTACGCCGTGCGCGCCCCCATGGTGCGCTTCGCGTCGCGCCTGCTGCTGAGCGCCCTCACCATCGTTCCGTTGGTCGTGTTCGGTGTGGACCGGTTGAGCGGCCAGTTCGCCGCCGGGTTCCCCGCTTTCTCCGACCACTACGACCTCATCCCGCGTGTCCTGCTCGGTGTCACCCAGGGCCTGGCCGCGGTCCTGCTCCTGACCGCCCTCGTCGCGGTCGCCCGCCGGCGTTCCGCCGTCAAGGGTCCCGACACGGCCGTCGTCGGGCTGGTCGCCCTGGGCACGCTGTTGTCGGTCGTCGTCGGCCGCTTCGGCCTGGACGCCCTCGGCCCGCTGCTCATGCTGGGCGCGGTCTCCGCTCTCTGGGGCGCAGCCGCCCTCGCCGTCAGCCCCCGCAGGGATCGCTACGAGGACGACGACTACTACTACGACGACGAGTACTACTACGGCGCGGACGAGGACGATCTCGAAGACCTCCCGGAGGAGCCCGTGCGCCGCAAGCGCCGCAACGCCGAGTCCTACGACGACCTCTACGACGGTCCGCCGCGCTCCCAGGCCTCCAAGGCCAAGGGCGTCATCACCATCTACACGATCGCCGACGGCCAGGTGCCCGCCTTCGACCAGTTGGCGAGCGCTGTCGTGGCCGAGGTCTCGCGCAACGAACCGGACACTCTGCTCTTCGCCTCCCACACCGTGTCGGGTGCGCAGCAGCAGCGCATCGTCTACGCGATCTACCGCGACGACCTCGCCCGTGAGGAGCACGAGCAGCAGCCGCACGTGCTCGAGTTCCAGCGCCGCAGTGCCGGGGTGGTCGTCGCCACCAACGTGATCGAGCTCTCCCTGTCGGAAGCAGCCGCCGCCGAGGGGCTCCCGGCTATGCTCATGCCGCGCTGACCTGCCTGCTGTGGCACGCGGGCCTGTCCGGTGCCGGGGTGGAGAGGTCTCGAATGGGTCACTCCGTCCTGGTTTGTCGAACCGCCCGGAGGCTGAGAGCGTCGAAGCCCGGGTGAAGTACCGTTGCGACGGGTTTTTCTGACCGGTACCCGCATGGTGCCGATGGCGTGTGACCAAGACGGCCGGACCACCCTGCCGAAACGCGCCGGAGCAAGAGAGAGTGTTCTGGGATTTCCGATGCGTAAGTTCCTTGTGGTCTCCCTGATCTTCCTGGCTGTCGTGGTGGTCGTGGGCGACGTGCTCGCCCGCAGCTTCGCGCAGAACACGATCGCCTCACAGACTGCCCAACAGATGAACATGCCGGAGGAACCGGACGTGTCCATCGAGGGCTGGGCGTTCCTGCCCCAGGCGATCGGCGGCAACTACTCCGAGATCAACCTGAGCGCCGACAGCGCCACGGTGGAGAACGTCGACGTCGAGCAGGTGCGGGTCGGCCTCTCCGACGTCGATGCCCCGCTGATGGACCTCATCGGCGGCGAACCCGACGTCACGGCGGGCGAGGTCGAGGGTTCGGTCGTGCTCCCGTACGGCTACCTCACCTCCCAGCTGCCCGAGGGCGTGACCATCAACAACGAGGGTGAGGAACCCCGGATGTCCGGTGAGCTCGCCATCACCGAGCTGGACCTCAGCACCCAGATCTCCTCCGGTGCCGAGTTCGAGGTCGACGACGACACCCTCCACGTGCGGCCGGTCGACGTCGAGGTGGACGGCGCTCCCGCCCAGGTCGTCGACAGCGTGGCCGGGATGCTCGCCTTCAGCATCCAGATCCCGGACCTGCCCTACGGTCTGCACATCACCGACGTCGACCCCGCCGGTGCGGGCGTGCGGGTCGACGGCACCGCGTCGGACGTGCCGATCATGGACGGCGAGGCGGCCTGATCGGGATGGATCGGACGCAGGGGGCCGTGGGCGACGTGCTCACGGCCGACCGGGTCGGTGGCCCGCTCGGGGAGCGGGCCACTCTCGTGCAGATCTCCTCGGCCTTCTGTCAGCCCTGCCGTGCCACACGCAGGATCCTCGAGGACGTGGCCGGGATGGTCGACGGTGTGGTGCACACCGAGATCGATGCCGAGTCCCACCTGGAACTCGTGCGCGAACTCGGTATCACCGGGACCCCCACCGTGTTCGTGCTGGACGCCCGCGGCCGTGTGGTGCGCCGGGCGGTCGGGCAGCCGCGCAAGCCCGACGTGATCGCCGCGATCGGCGAGGCGGTCTCCTGAGGGCCACCGCCGACCGGCCTTCCGGGTGGGCTCGACGGGGGTCCCGGGGATCGGACTGCTGTATCGGGTGGCTGCTCCGGAACCGGGTCCGCCCTCTGGGCAGGCAACCCGAGGCGGCTTGTGATCCAGGCCACCAGTGACAAGTTCCGGGTCGGGCCGGTAACGTCGCAGACGTGACTTCCTTGACGAGCGCGTATCTGACGAAGCGACGGGCAGTGGACTTCTGCCGCGTCGCCGGCGCGCTCTGTCCGTGTCCCTAGGGCGGTCGGGCCCAGAGGCCCACGCCGAGCCGTGCAGACCGGTCATCACGCCCGCGCACGCAGGCAGGGGACAGCACTCCATGCATGTCGTTACCGGCAGCCCGCGACCCCTCGTCGCGGTGCCCTTCTCGCACAGACCCGGACCCTTCTCACGCCCCAGGCCGCAACGGCCCCGGGGGCTGTTTCCGGTATCCGCAGCGAGAACCCCCTGCGCCCCCGCACGTGAGAGCCGGCCGCCACGGCGACCGCCCGGACCCCCGGATCATCCCCTCCCCGGGCAGCCGCCCGGAGAGCGCCCACACGTGACACCGCACCACAACACTGGAGGTTCCCCATGAGCCGCTCCGACGTCCTCGTGGACGCCGACTGGGTGGAGGCTCACCTGGACGACGACCACGTGGTCCTCGTCGAGGTCGACGAGGACACGGCCGCCTACGACAAGGGCCACATCCGTGGCGCCGTCAAGATCGATTGGAAGACGGAGCTGCAGGACCCGGTCCGCCGCGACTTCGTCGACCAGGCCGGGTTCGAGAAGCTCCTGTCCAGCAAGGGCATCGGCAACGACGACCAGGTCATCCTGTACGGCGGCAACAACAACTGGTTCGCCGCCTACGCGTACTGGTACTTCAAGCTGTACGGCCACGACAACGTGCGCCTGCTCGACGGCGGCCGCAAGAAGTGGGAGCTCGACTCCCGCGAGCTGGTCGAGGAGGTTCCCGACCGGGCCGAGACCGCGTACGAGGCCAAGGCCCAGGACACCTCCATCCGTGCCTTCCGCGACGAGGTCGTCGACGCCATCGGCACCAAGGACCTCGTCGACGTGCGCTCGCCCGACGAGTTCACCGGCAAGCTGCTGGCCCCGGCGCACCTGCCGCAGGAGACCTCGCAGCGTCCCGGCCACATCCCGACCGCGCGCAACATCCCGTGGGCCAAGACGGCCAACGAGGACGGCACCTTCAAGAGCGCCGACGAGCTGCGTGAGCTCTACACCGAGGCCGGGGTGGACCTGGACAAGGACATCATCGCCTACTGCCGCATCGGCGAGCGCTCCTCGCACACCTGGTTCGCCCTGCACGAGATCATCGGTCTGGACAACGTCAAGAACTACGACGGTTCCTGGACCGAGTACGGCTCGCTCGTGGGCGTCCCGGTCGAGCTGGGGGAGGCCGAGGCCAAGTGAGCGACAGCTGCGGAGCCCCCGAGGGCGGGGTCGCGCTCGCCGACGTGGACGCCGGCAACCAGGCCGTCATCCAGGGCACGGTGACCCGTGACGGACAGCCGCTGCGCGGTGCCTACGCCCGACTGCTCAACGCCTCCGACGATTTCGTCGGCGAGGTGGCCACCGGTGACGAGGGCACGTTCCGTTTCTTCGCCGCCGACGGCGACTGGAAGGTGCGCGTGCTCGCCTCGCAGGGTTTCACCGGCGAGTACCCGGTGACCGCCGAGGTCGGCAAGGTCATCGAGATCGAGGTGAACGCCTGACACACCCCGCGGGCCGCGGCCCGCGACGGTGGCGATGCGTGAGGGCGCCGGCGGGGACACACGAGGTCCCCGCCGGCGCCCTTCTGTGTGCTGGGGCGGCCCGGTGAGAGTCGGCGCAGCAGACGAGGAAGATGGCCACGGACTCGGGGAGGGCACGGGGCTCCTGGGTCGGGGCAGTGGGACGGTCATCTCTCGCGTGCCGGCGGTCGCGCCGGTGGCTTCCGCGATGGGCTCGCCCTCAGGGTGGGCGACGGACGCGTGCTGTTCCAGGGCGGTCCCGGTCCGGGTGAGTCGGACCCATCGGTGGACCGGCAACCACGGGCTCAGCACGAGCACGAGGAGGCCGGCCAGGAACAGGGCGAGCGGGTGGGCCGGGCTCAGCCCGATCTGTACGAGGTTGAGGGCGGTCCCGGCCAACAAGAGCGCCAGCGCGGTGTGATGGTACGGGTCCTCCACGCCGACTCTCCACGCCCGGGCGGTGAGGTGCACGGCGCGGCCGAGTTCGGGGTCCGTGGTGACTTCACCTCGGCGGACCGTGCGTGCGGCCTGCCTCCTCAGTTCGGGCGGAGCGACCCCGTGCAACCGGTGCCGGAGTTCGTTGACGGCGGCACGCTCGACCCACTGCCCGCCCCGCGGTGCCTGTGCTTCCACCGGGAGGAGAGCACGAACAGCACCAGGGCGGCGAGAAGGAACCCGAGGGTGGCGAGCATGATCAGGGTGCGGATGCCAGTGGGGTCCATCAGGTCTCCTTCGGGTCCTGGGGCCGATCGGCGACGGACTGCCGCCCGGGCACGGCCTCCCGCGGGTCGCCCCACGCAACGTACGGCCGGTGCGCGTCGAGGGCCCTGCCGTAGCGCGCCACCATGCACGGCTGTGCGACGACCACGGTGACGGCCGTCGCGGCGGTCGCGAAGCCGACGGCGGTCCCCCACGGGGACGTGGCGGGGTTGAGGCCGATCGTGCCCGCGAGCGTCACGAACATCAGGGACTGGCCCGACCAGGTCCACGGGTTCCACCAGTAAATGATGCGGGTGGCTGCCCACGCATGGACCGCCCGGGCGAGCTCGGGATCATCGGTCCGCCCGCCGGAACGTACCAGGGCCCGTGCCGTCCGGTGGCTCGGGGACGCGGCAGGGGCGGTCCCGAGCAGGCGTGCCGACCACAGCTCGGTGAGGCTGCCGTGCGCGGGGGACCCCGGTTCGCCGCGGTCGTTGTCCCAGCGGACGCCCTTGACCATGCAGACGAGGCTGCCGAGGCAGGTCGTGGTCAGCAGCACCGCCGAGGCGGCGAGGAAGCCGGTCGGGTCGGACACGGGGGCTCCTTCTCGTGGGGGGCTGCCGATCAACGTGCCCGTGCCTCGGGCGACAAACATCGCCGGAGGGCGGCCAGGGGCCGGGCCTTCCCGGGCGTGTCGGAACCGGGGTCCCCGTCCTGCTCGCGGCGGAGTGCACCGCTGTTGTCCACAGGGGTGGACACGAGGGCTGGAAGACCGTCGCGGGTCCTGCTTCACTTGAGTCACTCAAGGTCGGACAGGAGGTGTCGGGACGATGTCCACCCCCTCACGTGTGCCCCGCGCGCGGACCTCACGGACCTATGTGGGATGGCGGCCCACGGTTCTCATCCCGCACCCCGGCGAGGCCCCGCGCCGACCCGCGCCCGAGGGAACCGAACCCCCTGGTATCGGGTGGGCCGAGGCCGAACGAAGCGACGAGGCCCGCACCAACCGCCCCCTCTACGCCGCGCTGGCCGGGCTCGGTCTCCTCGCGGTCCTGTGCCCGCTGCTGTGGGCGCTTCGCATCCTGCCGGGCGTCCTCGCCCTGGCCGGGGTGTTCGCCTGCGTGACCATCGCCACCCCGATCGCGGTCGCCCTGTTCCAGGGACGCCATGTGGCCTCCGAACGGGTCCGCCGTGCCCGTGAGCGCCTCGACACCGAACGCGACGAACGCGACCGTTTGCTGCGCGAACGCCAACGGGAGCACGCGGAGGCCTACACCGCCTGGCAGAGTGCCTTTCGCGCGTACGAGGCCCAGCCCCACTGGTACGGCGTCACCGTGCCCGACGGCGTCGACTCCGTGGTGGTGGCGGGCGGCACCGACGCGGGTTGGTCGGCGCTGCTCACCACGGTCGGGCTCTCCCGTCTGCGGGAGGGCGGCGACCTCACCGTCGTCGACCTCACCGGACGCGGGGTCTCGCGGGAGCTCGGGCGCCTGGCCCACCGGTGCGCGGTCGCGCCGCGGCACTGGGTGCTCCCGGCAGACCTCCCTCTGGTCACGCTCGGTACCGACCTGGACGCCGGCCAGCGCGCCCGCATCCTCTCCGCGGTGGCGGCCGCCGAGGGCGGGGCGNCTGCTCCGGCTCCTGGAGGTCCTTGGGCCGCACGCAGGTGTCGGCGAGATCATCGGCGGGCTGCGCGCCCTGCTCACCCGCGCGGACGACGAGGCCGCCGACGATCCCGCGCTCGCCCTGCTCTCCCGCGACCGCCGCGACCGGGTCAGGGAACGCTGCGGCGACGCCCCGGGCGTGTGTGCGCGCGCCTGGGAACTGGAACGCCGCCTGTCCCCGTTCGAAGCGGTGGGCACCCGTGCTGACGGTGCCTCCTACGCGCAGGTAAAGATCATCTCGGTGGACCGCGCCGCGGGGGAGTCCGCGGCTCGCTCCTACGGCACCTACGCGGTGGCGGCGCTCAGCGAGCTCCTGGGTGACACCCCCGGAGCGGCCGGTGCCGCGGCCCCCAGGCGCACGGTGGTGGTGTGCGGGGCCGAGCGCCTTCCCGCCGACGAGGTCGAGCAGGTGCTGTCCGTGGCCGAGGGTAGCGGTGTGGAGGTCGTGCTGTTCTTCCGCGACGCCTCTGGTGCGGCGCTGTCCCGCTTCGACGACCCGCGCTGCCTACCGGTGGTCATGCGCCCGGAGCAGGGCGACGCCGAACGGCTGGCACTCGCCGTCGCCGACCGCCCCGGCGGGGCCCCCGAACGCCTGGCCGTGCACCGTCTGAGCGAGTCCGTGGGGGACGAAGCCGTCGCCGACGAGTCCGTGCGGAACCAGGACGCCGACACCCACGACGAACGCCTCTTCCCCTCACCGCACACCGAGTCCGGAGCCATGGTCCGTAGTGCCTCCGCGGCCGTGGCCCCGCTCGACCTCCTGCGCCGTGTGAGATCGGCCACTGGATGGGGTGAGGTGACCGCACGGGCAGAAGGTCACGACGCCCCGCCCGGGGGTACGGACGGGGACGAATCCCCCGTTCGGACCAGCGGCACCGACGCCGCGGCCCTGCGCACGCTCCCGTCGACCGTGGCATTGGTCATCGACCCGTCCGGTCCTGTCCTGGCCGACGCCAACCCGGGTATCCTCACCTTGTCCACGGCCACTCTGGCCACGGTGGACGACTCCCGGAACACCGGTCACGGCGCAGGCGTCGGGCACGGTGCGTCCGACCGTGCCGACCAGGCCCGGCCTCGGGCGGGGGAGCCGGCCGCCCGCCCGCAACCGGCCGCTGCTCCCGAGGAGACGGGCACAGGGCACGGCGCGGAGCCCGAGCGGCTCCCGGCACCCGTGGGAGCCCACTCCGGTCGACCGCCGGAGCAGGTCCCGCCCAACCTCGGGCCGCCTCCCGAGCGGTTGGACTGGCGGTCCTGACCGGTGGTGGACACTAAGCTTGGTCCGACCGTCACCCAAGCCCCGGACCCCGGCGACACCGGGTGATCGAGCGACAGTGGAGAGTAGATGAGCGAGCTTCCCTTGCGCGCCCAACTGGCATCGGTACTGGGTAGGAGCGCAGCCGGCCTGTCCCGTGCCACCGGACGCGGAGACGGCTCCGTCATCGGTGGCCGTGTCGCGCTCAAGGTCGCGCCGGACCTGCTCGGTGAACTCTCCCGCGGCCGCCGCCTGGCCCTTGTCAGCGCGACCAACGGCAAGACCACCACCACGCGCCTCATCGCCCAGGCCCTGCGCGAGTTCGGCGGGGTGGCCACCAACGAGTACGGCGCGAACATGCCGACCGGCCACATCACCGCCCTCTCGTCCGACAAGTCGGCCATCAACGGGGTCCTGGAGGTCGACGAGAAGTACCTCCCGCAGGTCATCGAAGCCACGCAGCCGGCCTTCGTCGTGCTCATGAACCTCAGCCGCGACCAGATGGACCGCGCCTCGGAGATCAACCTCCTGGCCAAGAAGTGGCGCACCGCCCTCGGCAAGACCAACACCCACGTCATCGCCAACGCCGACGACCCCCTCGTCGCGTGGGCGGGCCTGGGCGCGCCCAACGCCACCTGGGTCTCGGCCGGCCAGCGCTGGAAGGAGGACTCCTGGTGCTGCCCCGAGTGCGGAGGCCACCTCAAGCGCGACACCGACCCGTACTGGGAGTGCCCCGAATGCGGTCTGACGCGTCCGCGGGCCACCTGGAGCGTGGACAACGATGCCGACACTCTCGTCGCCCCCGAAGGACAGCGCATCAAGCTCCAGCTCAACCTGCCCGGTGACGCCAACCGGGCCAACGCCGCCATCGCCGCGGCCACCGCGGCCGGGTACGGCATCCACCCCGAACGCACCATCGAACGCCTCCGCGAGATCAAGTCCGTGGCCGGGCGCTACACCTCCGTGGTCACGATGGGCGTCGAGGTCCGACTGCTCCTGTCGAAGAACCCGGCCGGGTGGCTGGAGTCGTTCGCCGTGCTCGACCCGCCGCGGGTCCCGGTGATCCTCGCGGTCAACGCCCAGGTCCCGGACGGCAAGGACACCTCGTGGCTGTGGGACGTGGACTACCGGGTCCTGCGCGACCGACGGGTCTTCGTCATGGGTGAGCGGCGCACCGACCTCGCGCTCCGCCTGGAGACCGACGGGGTCCCGTTCGAGGTCGCCGACCGGGTCGACGAGGTGCTGGGGCGCCTGAAGTCCGAGCGCCCCGACATCACCAAGGTCGACGTCATCGCCAACTACACGGCCTTCCAGCAGATCCGTACGGCGTACGGCCGCGTCCAGTAGGGGAGTTCACGACCATGACCGACACCAGCAGCGCTCTGCGGATCGTGTGGATCTACCCCGACCTGCTGAGCACCTACGGAGACCAGGGCAACGCCCTGATCCTCAAGCGCCGCGCCGAGCTGCGCGGGATCCCCACCGAGGTCGTGCACGTCCACTCCAGCGACCCGGTGCCCCAGCACGGCGACATCTACCTGCTCGGCGGCGGTGAGGACCGCCCGCAGATCCTGGCGGCCGAGCGCCTGCGCTCCGACGGCGGCCTGGCGGGCGCGGTGGGCAACGGGGCGTGCGTGTTCGCCGTTTGCGCCGGTTACCAGATCATCGGCGAGACCTACGGGGACGACGACTCCACCCCGCTCCCGGGGGTGGGCATCATCGACATCCGCAGCGGCCGCGGTGAGACGCGCGCGGTCGGGGAGATCGTCGCTGACGTCGACCCGGGGCTCGGAGTCGGCCGCATCACCGGCTTCGAGAACCACCAGGGCCGCACCGCGATCGGCCCGTCCGCCCGCCCGCTGTCGACGACCGTGCGCGGCATCGGCAACGACGACCGGACCGAGGGTGCCTACCAGGGCCAGGTCCTGGGCACCTACCTGCACGGCCCGGCTCTGCCCCGTAACCCGCAGCTGGCCGATCTGCTGCTGCGCTGGCGTGTGGGGCAGCTGAACCCGCTGCCCCCGGCCTGGGGCGAGCGTCTGCACGACGAGCGCCTGGCCGCCGCCCTGCGCTGAAGTCCCGGGTCGACGCGCCGGGGCGCGCTCGACCCGGGCGAGCCCGTGCCCGCTGTGCCCTCCGGGGCTCGGCGGGCACACGTGTGTCCGGGACCGCCGGGGCCCGGGACCTGCCCGGAGGCGGGGCTCACGCGTGCTCACGGAATGCGTCGGCGTCCTGCGTCGCTGTTGCTGACCATGAGGGCAATGGCACTGAAGAACTACGGAACAGCCGACGAGCTCGAAGAGACCGAGCTCCCCGACCCCAAGGTCGCCCCGGGCGAGGTACTCGTCCGGGTCCGCGCCGCCGGCGTCAACCCTGTCGACTGGAAACTCGCCTCAGGCGGGCTCGACCCCGTCATGGAGGCCGGCTTCCCGATGATCCCCGGCTGGGACGTGGCCGGTGTGGTCGAGGCGACCGGGTTCGACGTCCCCGAGTACCGGGTCGGTGACGAGGTCTACGGCTACATCCGCAAGGACTGGGCGCAGAACGGCGCCTACGCGGAGCTCGTGTCGGCGAGCGTGAGGATGATCGCGCACAAGCCGCGTTCCCTCGACTGGAACCAGGCCGCCGGGGTCCCGCTGGCCGCCCTGACCGCGCTGCAGTCCATCGACCGGGTCGTCCCGGTCTCCGGCGAGACGGTGCTCGTGCACGCGGCAGCCGGCGGTGTGGGCTCCTTCGGCGTGCAGATCGCGCGAGCCCGCGGCGCCCGGGTCATCGGTACGGCCAGTGAGCGCAACCACGAGTTCCTGCGTTCACTGGGCGCGGAGCCGGTCACCTACGGCGAGGGCCTCACGGAGCGGGTGCGCGCCCTGGCCCCGGAGGGTGTGGACGCGGCCCTGGACTTCGTGGGCGAGGACGCGGTCGAGGCGTCCCTGTCGCTGCTCGAGGAGCCGGCGCGCCTGGTCTCCATCGCCGACCCGTCCGCGGCCGAACACGGCGGCCACTACCTGTGGGTGCGCCCCGACCACGAAGACCTGGCGGAGCTCGGGCGCCTGGCCGACCGCGGCAAGCTGTCGGTGCACGTCGAGCGAGCGTTCCCGCTGGCGGAGGCGGCTGACGCCTGGCGCCTCAACCAGGAGGGGCGCACGCGCGGCAAGATCGTGCTCACCGTCTGATCCACTGCGGGTGCCCGCAGGAAGCACGTGTGGCCCAGGAGGTGCCTCCGGCAGCCGCCCCGGCGGCGCCGGAGGCACTGAGGCGGGGTGCCTGCCCCGAAGGGCCTGCGCCCACGCCGGGCCTACTTCGGGCGGCGGCGGAGGTTGATCTGGGCGTTGGCGCCGGTGTCGGGGTCCACGACGACCTCCTGGCCGGCGGCGATCTCCTCGACCGTCAGCTCCGCGTCGGTCGGAGTGTTGCGGCGCACCACACCGAGGGCGATGGGACCGAGCTCGTGGTGGCGGGCCGAGGAGCCCACGCGCCCCACCTTGCGGCCGTCCAGCTCGATATCGGTGCCGACCTCGGGCAGGCGCTCCATGGTCCCGTCCAGGTGCAGCATGACGAGCCGGCGCGGGGGGCGGCCGAGGTTGTGCACACGGGCCACGGTCTCCTGCCCCGGATAGCAGCCCTTCTCCAGGTGCACCGCGCGGCCGACCCAGTCGACCTCGTGCGGGATCGTGCGCTCGTCGGTGTCCACGCCGGGCCGCACCCGGTGCTCGGCGATCCGGTGGGCCTCGTACGCCCACAGCCCGGCGGGCTTGGCCCCGGCCGAGGTCAGTGCTTCCGCGGTCTCCTTGAGCCGCTCGGCGGGTACGAACAGGTCGCTCTCGTACTCCGTGGCGCGCACGAGGATGTCTGAGGTGTCGAGGGTGTCCACGATCCGATCGCGCTCGGGGCCCAGCACGGTCAGTACCGCACGGCTCTCCGAGAGGTCCTCGATCTCCACCCGCAGCATGAACCGCATCGAGTCCAGGAACTGCGCGAGCGGCGCGGCCCCGTCCGGCTCCGTGTGGACCCAGGTGGCCTCGCCGTCGTCCACCAGCGACAGGTGGTGCTTCAGGTGGCCCTTGGTGTCCATGACCAGCGCCTCGGTCCCGGTCCCGGCGGGCAGCCCCTGGGTGAGCTGGCTGGTGAGGTCGTTGAGCCAGCCCAGGCGGTCCGGCCCGGCGACGCGGACCACTCCGCGGTTGGAGCGGTCCACCCAGGCGGCGGAACGCTCCATGGCGCGTCCCTCGTGGGTGGGGTCACCGTAGTGGGCGGCCACCCCCTGGTCGGTGGACTCGGCGGTCACGGCACCCGGTGTGGTCAGCAGCGGCGAAGTCATGCACCCGAGATTATCCGGCCGTCCGAGCCCCGGAAAACACGGCTTTGAACTGCTGTTTCGTCCTCAGGAAAACCTCTTGCCCGGCTCTCGGGCCGGACGTAGTGTCGGAGACACGCAAGAAGGGAGGTGGTCCGAAGAATGAATGATCTCAGGACTTGCGAGGTGTCCGTCCGCTAGGGCGACACCGGCGTTCGCGCGGTGAGCCCGACGCGAATCCCAGACGGACACCCGGACCCCGGGCTGCCGGCCTCGTCCGACCGGCCCCTCTTCGGAGGGAGGAGGCCCGGGGTCCGCCCCTGTCCGGGGCCGGGCCGAACACGGGACGGACCCCGGGCCGTTCTGCCTCAGCTCTGCTCAGCGTCCGCCTGAGCGCTCTTCTCGCCGTTCTCGCCCTCGGACTTCTTCAACTGCGCCGACATGTACGAGCGCAGGTCGTGCCCGCGGGCGGCAAGGTCCCAGGCGTAGCCCAGAGTGTCGCGGTCCTCGCCGAACAGCCCGTACAGGCGGTGCGAGGCCGTGACCTCGAGCCCCGTGATGGTGTGCATGACAGCGTTCGTCGCCATCTCCACACGGTTCGCGAACACGTTGCCCAGGTAGGACTCGATGAAGCCCTCGTTGTGTGCGATGAGCACCTCGAGGTGGATGATGTTCTTCTCGTCGTCCTTGGCGTACTGCGCGGTGTCGCCCTCCGACAGTGCGCGCCAGTAGCCCGACTCCTCCGTCACCAGCTCGCCGAGCGTGCCGTCGGGGTTCATCCGCCAGGCCTGTGCCCGGTAGTCGAGGTAGGGCAGGCCCTCGCGCGGGGTGAACTCGACCCGCTGGCCGAACTGGAACTCTTCCTCTTCGGCGTAGCCGGCCACGCCGACGCCCTCCCAATGACCGATCAGGAAGGACAGTTTCGCCAGATCAGGGTGTACCGCAGCGTCCATAGCCCCCGAGCGTAGCCGTGCCGCGGGGGTGCCGGTGACCGCAGCGGTTCCCCGGCCCGCGGCCACCGACTGGATACGCCCAATTGGCCCCGCTTTCCCGGAGAACTGGTAAAGATTGTCACCGTACGCGGTGTGGCCACGGGGTGCTTGGGCCGCCGCTGCCGTAAGAGCTTCGACGCGTTCATAAGGGGCGGACTGTGTTACTGGTGATCGGTTCGGCGCTGCTCGTGGCCGCTGTGGTCCTTCTGCCGCTGACCGTCATCGGTCTGCGGCGCTGGCTGCGCCAACAGGGCATCGCCCGGCTGCGCCCCTCCGCGCTCGCCGCCCAGCAGGGTGAACGTGTCACGTTGACCGGGGTGGCCGCTCCCGGCCCCGCGGGCACCGTCAGCTCGGGGCTGGCCGGCACGGGGTGCGTCTGGCACGGGCACGAGGTGCTGCGCCACTACTGGCCCCTCAACCGGGACGGCGGGGACTCGGCCGTGCGCCGGCGCACCTGCGACTCCATTGCCGAGTACACCTCCGAGGACCTGTTCGGGCTGGTCCCCGAGGGTGCCGACCCGGGGAGCGAGCGGATCTTCGTCGACCCGGACGAGAGCGAGCAGCGCGGCGCCGAGCTGTGCCTGCAGCGCGTCGTGGGGCGCCCGCAGCCCGGCGTCGCGGCGGCAGCCGNCTTCCGGGGCGAGACCATCGAGTTCGAGTACCGCGAGTGGGTGATCCGCCAGGGCCAGAGCGTGCGTGTGACCGGGGTGCCCTCGGTGCGCGACGGCCAGGTGGTCGTCACCGCGCCGGAAGGCGGCACGCTCCTCGTCGAGCCCGGTGTGGACGCCGCCGCTGTGCGCACCCCGCCGCGCCGTACCGAGGCCTTCTCCCTGATCGCCGCCTTCGTGGTCTGCGCGGTCGCGGGCGCCGTGCTGCTGGCCCTCGGCCTCTCAGTAGGCTGAGACCATGGCTCGTTCGTTGGTGATCAAGGTCACTTCCGGTGCTGAGGCGCCGGAGCGGTGCAACCAGGCGTTCACGGTCGCTGCGGCGGCCGTGGCGAGCGGGGCCGAGGTCTCGCTGTGGCTGACCGGGGAGGCGGCTTGGTTCGCCGTCGCCGGGAAGGACCCGGACCTCGAGCTGCCGCACGCAGCGCCCCTGGCCGACCTCCTCGACACCGTCCTGGCGGCCGGGACCGTGACGGTGTGCACGCAGTGCGCCGCCCGTCGGGACCTCGCCCAGGACGACCTCGCGCAGGGGGTGCGTATCGCCGGCGCCCCCACCTTCGTGGAGGAGACCCTCTCCGACGGTGCCCAGGCGCTCGTCTACTGACCCGGACACCGGCCCCGCCCCGGACACACGTCGGGCCCGCGCCCCGGGGCGCGGGCCCGACGTCCGATCAGCGCCGGTTCACTTCTTCCCCTGGTTCGCAACTGCCTGGATCGCGGCCTTCGCGGCCTCCGGGTCCAGGTACGTGCCACCGGGGTCGGTCGGACGGAAGTCGTCGTCCAGGTCGTAACGCAGCGGGATCCCGGTGGGGATGTTCAGCCCGGCGATCTCCTCGTCGCTGATCCCGTCCAGGTGCTTGACCAGCGCGCGCAGCGAATTGCCGTGCGCGACCACCAGGACCGTGGCGCCCGCGGCCAGCTCCGGAACGATGTGGTCGTACCAGTACGGCAGGGTGCGCTCGAGCACGTCCTTGAGGCACTCGGTGCGCGGCATCAGCTCGGGCGGGAGCTCGACGTAGCGGGGGTCGTCCACCTGGGAGTAGGTGTCGTCGTCGGCGATGACCGGAGGCGGGGTGTCGTAGGAGCGGCGCCAGACCATGAACTGGTCCTCGCCGTACTCCTCGCGGGTCTGGGCCTTGTCCTTGCCCTGGAGCGCCCCGTAGTGGCGCTCGTTGAGGCGCCAGGAGCGCTCGACCGGCAGCCAGCTCAGGTCGGCGTTCTCCAGAGCCAGGTTGGCGGTGCGGATCGCGCGCTTGAGCAGCGAGGTGTGCACGACGTCGGGCTGCACGCCGGCTTCCCTGAGAAGGTCACCGCCGCGGCGGGCCTCCTCCTCGCCCGTGGCCGACAGGTCCACGTCCACCCAGCCGGTGAACAGGCCCTTGGCGTTCCAGACACTCTCACCGTGTCGCAGCAGTACCAGAGTTCCCATACCGCCCAGCCTAGCGATCCCTGCACGCGGACCGCGCAGTTCACCCCCGTGCTCGCGGCCCGCACGACGGGCCCGCCCGCTCGGTCGCCCGTCTACTCCGGCTGCTCGGCCAGGTGGGCGAACGCCCGCAGGTTCCGGGTGTCGTGACCCCGCTCGGTGCGCCAGGCCCACTCCTTGCGGATCGCCGAGGCGAAACCGCGTTCCAGGGCGGCGTTGAAGTTCTCGTCGGTGTAGGTCAGCACGCACCCGAACAGGCGGTCGACCTCCTCCGGGGTGACGCCGGAAAGCGGGAGCCGCCCGCGCAGGTACACGTCGCCGACCTCGTCCGCGGTGAAGGCCATCCCGAACATCTCCGCGCTGCACTGCATGAGCCAGCGGTAGAAGTCGCCGTGGTTCTCGTCGGGCTGACGGCAGAAGAAAGAGGTCAGGGTGAGGCTGTGCGGCCCGATCTCCAGCCACACCAGGGTCTTGAGCTTGGCGGTGCCCGGGATCGTGACCAGGAAGGAGCCCTCGCGGGGGATCTCCACCTCGAGTCCTGCCTCGGCCACGGCCTCGGTGACCGCCTTGACGGCGGCCTCGCGCGCGGGGTTGCTGGTCACCAGGGGTGTCCCTTCCTCGTCGGTGTCGGCCGCGGGTGCCGGGTCAGCGGCACGCGGCCATGGGGAGCGGTGCGCGGGGGGTGAGGGCCCGGCCGTACACGTCGAGCAGTTCGTCGACCGTGCGCGACCAGCCCATGGTCGCAGCGTGGCGGGGGGCCGCGGTCGCCAACTTCGCACGCCAGGCCGGTTCGTCGATGAGCCGGTGCAGCTCTGCGGCGTAGTGGGCCGGGTCGTGGCCCTCCACCAGGACACCGGAGACCCCGCCGGCCACCGCGGTCGACAGACCGCCGACCCGCGCAGCCACCACGGGGGTGCCGCAGGCCTGGGACTCCACGGCCACCAGCCCGAAGGACTCCGAGTAGGAGGGCACGACGGTGGCGGTGGCGGCGCGGTAGTGGTCGGCCAGGCGGGAGCGCGACTGCGGTGGATCGATGCGCACGACGTCGGCCACGCCCAGGGAACGGGCCAGGTCGGTGAGCAGCCGGGGTTCGCGCATGCCCCCGCCGGAGAGCCCGCCGACCACCCCGACCACGAGCCGGTCCCGCAGCGAGGGGTCGCGTCCGAGCAGGTCGGCGGCGGCCCGGATGAGTACGTCAGGGGCCTTGAGGCGCTGCACCCGGCCCACGAACAGCAGCAGTTCGGTGTCGTCGGGCAGCCCGATGCGGCGGAGCGCGGAACGTCGGTCGCCCGGGCTGAACACGTCCAGGTCCACACCGGGCGGGATCGTGCTGATGCGGCTCTCGTTCGCTCCGTAGTGGTCGACGAGCTGGCGTGCTTCGTCTTCGGTGTTGGCTATGAGCCGGTCGGCCTGTCGCACGAGCTGGTCCTCGCCCTTGACCCGCATCTCGGGTTCGGGGCTGTCGCCGTCTGCCAGTGCCGCGTTCTTCACCCGCGCCATGGTGTGCATGGTCTGCACCATCGGAACACCCCAGCGGCGGGCGGCAGTCACCCCGGCGCGGCCGGACAGCCAGTAGTGCCCGTGCACGAGGTCGTAGTGTCCGGGCGCCGCCTCGGCCTCGGCACGCAGCATCCCGAAGATGAAGGGGCACAGATGGTCGGCGAGCGCGTTCTTGTCCAGGCGGCCGAACGGGCCGGCGGGGACGTGGTGCACGTTCACCCCCGGGGCGAGTTCGACGACCGGTGGTAGGTCGGGATCGGTGGCTCGGGTGAACATGTCCACGGCCACGTTGCGCTCAGCCATGCGGCGGGCCACCTCGACCACGTACACATTGAGGCCGCCCGCGTCACCGGTGCCCGGCTGGTCGAGCGGGGAGGTGTGCAGGCTGACCGTCGCGACCCTGGACGGGACTGCCGCCTCATCTCCCGTGGGAACGCTTCCAGCCACCGGTGGGTCCCTTCCGAATCGTCCGAGTCGTACCGTCAACCGCTGTCGTCAACAGCGACGAAGGTACACACTGTTCCCAACCGGACGGTCCGAGGGGCCGGGTCTTGACAAGCGGGGAGATCAGGGGGAGGCAGCCCAACCGGCGGCGAGGAAGTCGACGACGGTGGGCACGGAGCTCTTCCAGGTGTCGAAGTCGTGCCCGCCGTCGGGGTGGTCGGTGGCGACCGTCATACCCCGGCCCTCGAGGAGCCCTGCGAAGCGTTCGGCCTCCCCGCGCACGCCCCCGCCCCGCGCGGCCGGGTGCTCCTCGTCGCCCTCCACCAGCACGAACCGGAGGTCGTCGGCTCCCCCGTGGTCGAGGAGCCGGTCGGGGGAGTGGCCGTCCGTGTCGTCGCCGAGCACCCCGTGCGGATCGTCGGCTGAGAAGTAACCGCCGAACGAGGCGGCCTGGGTGTACAGCTCCGTGTTGCGCAGTGCCAGGTTCGCGGCGCCGTAGCCGCCCATGGAGAACCCGCCGATCGCACGCAGGTTCCGGTGCCGTGCGTGTTCGCCCTCGACCGCCTCGACCGCGTCGCCGGTCACGAAGCTCTCCAGGCCAAAGGACCCGTCGGCGGCGTCGGCCCACTCGGTGGTGGCCCCGCCGGGCTCCTGCCCGTGCGGCGCGGCGACCACGAACTCCACCCCGGTGCGGCACATCTCGCGGTCCAGCAACGGGCCCAGGCCCTGCTCCATGAGTGTGACGTGGGTGGAGGCCGCACCGTGCAGGAGGTACAGGACGGGCAGGTCGGCGCTGTCGGGGCCCTGGGGCCGGTGCACCCACAGGGGGCGCTGTCCGCCCGGTGCACCGTCGTCGTCCAGGGTGATCACCTCGTCGCTGCCACCCTCGTCGCACGCGGCGACCCCGCCGGGGTCGGGGTGCTGGGCGGCCAGGGGTGTGCCGCCCTCATCGGGCAGGCGCATCTCGTGTGTGGCCAGTTCGGGCGTGCTCTGGGGCAGGCGGGCTTCGACGCGATCGACCAGGCCCTCGGACGGGACGGTCGCCAGGGTCGCGGCGACCATCGCGACGGTGCAGGAGGACGCGAGGACGAGGGGACGCCAGGACAGGGACGTGAACACACCGACACCTCGGAGGAACGGGGAGGGACGACCGGAACGAGGGTCCGGTCTCGGGGTTGTTACTCAGTGTAGCCAATCAATCCCCATGGGTGTCCCTTGCGGGTGTCACACGGCCACAGCGTGCCGCAGGCGCAGGTCGTCCGGGTAGGGCCGGAGGTAGGTCTGGTCCCGCGCCCACGGCACCTCCTCCGACCCGCAGTGGTGGCGCAGCAGGGCCGTCGGCAGGCTCAGCGGCGCACGTTCCTGCCGGTAGTCCTCGATGGAGGCGAGCAGGTCGTGGCGGCGTGCGTCGTCCAGCAGCGGGCTCAGCATGCCGAACGCGTGCTGGAGCGCGTTGGCGTGCTTGCCCCGGGTCGTACGCACGGCCAGGGCCCGGTGGAAGGCCGCGGTGTAGGCCTCCTCGGTCTGCTGCTTCGGGCGCTCGCCCGCCCGGGCCACCAGGCGCCCCGTCTCCCGGTACCCCTCCGGCGAGTGCGCCATGAGCTGGAGCTTGTGCCGGCTGTGGAAGTCCACGAGGTCCTTGGGTCGCCATCCCCCGGCGAACAGGGTCCGCAGCCGCGCGTGCGCGAAGACGCGTTCCACGAACCACTCCCGGAGGGAGGCGTCCGTCAACCGACCCTGTTCCTCCACCGGCAGGGACGGCAGCAGGCGCGTGAGCCGGTCGGCGAAAGCCCCGCGACCGCTGCCGCTCACCCGTTGCCCCTCCTCGCCGGCGACCGGGAGGGCGAAGAGGCCGCAGCTGGGTGACTTGTTCTTGAGCACGTACCCGTCGGCCTCGCGCAGCTTGCCGAGGTGTTGGTCGGCGATGGCGGCCAGATCGTCGGTGCGGTCGGCTCCGTCGGCGTTGGAGACCACCCGGTCCTGATCGCCGCGGCGCCGCAGCCGCAAGGTCGGGCGCGGCGTGCCCAGACCGATCTCCGCCTCCGGGCACACCGGATGCCAGTCCACGAACCGGTCCAACTCGTCGGTGAGGAACCGGTGGCGTGAGTGCCCGCCGTTGTGGCGCACCGGCGCGCCGAGCAGGCAACTGGACACCCCCACCACCGGGCGGGGATCGGTCGTCCTCTCGGGTGGGGTGTTCGGCTTCATGTGTTCCCCCTACCCGCGGGCCGGCTCTCTGGCACCGTGGTCGCCACCGGAATCCCGTGGGAAGAATCGTTACCGAGAGTGAGGAAAGCCTGGTGGTGGAGACTGCCATCGTGTTGTTCACCCAGGACCTGCGAGTGCACGACCACCCCGCGCTCGTCCGCGCGCTCGAGAAGCACGAAACGGTCGTGCCCTTGTTCGTTCTCGACCCCGCGCTGACGGGACGGGCGTCCCGCAACCGCAACGCCTACCTTGCCGATGCCCTCGCGGACCTGCGCGGAGCCCTGCGCGCCCGCGGGGGAGAGCTGTTCGTGCGGCAGGGTGAGACCGCTGCGGAGGTTCACGCCCTCGCCCAGGAGACCGGGTCCACCGTGGTCCATCTGTCCGCCGGGGTGAGCCGCACCGCGCAGAGGCGCCTGGACCGGATCTCCGCGACGGGTCTGCGCGTGCACACCCACCCGGGACTCACCGTTGTCCCGCCCGGTGATGCGACCCCGGCCGGCGGCGACCACTACAAGGTCTTCACCCCGTACTGGCGGACCTGGGAGGGCATCGAGCGCAGGCCGGTCCTGCCCGCGCCCGACCGGGTGTCCGTGCCCTCCGGCCCCGAACCCGGGTCGATCCCCGACCACTTGTCCGAGGAGGGGCGCGGTGTTCCCGCGCGCGTGCCCATGCGCGGAGGTGAGGAGCGCGCCCGCGCACGCCGGGACGCCTGGCTCGACGGCGGCCTGACCGAGTATCCCGACCGACACGACGACCTCCCCGGCCGAGCCACGTCGCACCTGTCGGCGGACCTGCGCTTCGGTTGCCTGTCCGCGCTGGAACTGGAACGCGGTGCCCACGCACGCGGCGGCGACGCCTACGTGCGTCAGCTCGCCTGGCGCGACTTCCACCACCAGGTCACCGCCGCCTTCCCCGACATCACGGGGTACGACTACCGCGACCGCGGGCGCACCTGGCACGAGGACCCCGATGCCCTCGCTGCCTGGAAACAGGGGTGTACCGGGGTACCGGTCGTCGACGCCGGCATGCGCCAGCTGCTCGAGGAGGGGTTCATGCACAACCGTGCCCGTATGATCACAGCGGCCTTCCTCACCCGGACCCTGCGCGTGCACTGGCGCCACGGCGTCGCCCACTTCGACGCGCACCTGTACGACGGAGACGTCGCCGACGACCATGGGAACTGGCAGTGGGTGGCCGGTACCGGCAACGACACCCGCCCCAACCGCGGGTTCAACCCCCTGCGCCAGGCCCGCCGTTTCGACCCCGACGGTGCCTACGTCCGGCGGTACGTGCCCGAGCTGGCCGACCTGCCCGGACGCAGCGCCCACGCCCCCTGGTCACAGGACCCGCCCCCGCCCGGCTACCCCGAGCCGATCGCCGACCCCGAGGGCGGATAAATCCCTGGGCCGGAACATGAGCGCTCGTTAGGATCGGTCGCGTTCCAGGGGAGACCACACACGGGGGCACACCATGATCGACACCGGACTCAGGGATCGCACCGTCCTCGTCACCGGGGCCGGTGCGGGCATCGGGGCCGCCGTCGCCCGGGCTTTCGCGGCCGAGGACGCCCGCGTGGCCGTGCACAGCCTCGGCCGCGCCGAACCCGAACCCGAGGGCATCCGCTGGGACCACGCGACCCCCGACGGCGAGAACGTGGCCGACCTGGTCACCGACCTGCCCGGCGCCGTCTCCGTGACCGCCGACCTGTCCGAACCCGATGCCCCCGGCCGCCTGCTGGAGGAGGTCGAGAACCTGCTCGGCCCCGTGGACGTGCTGGTCAACAACGCCGCACACTGTGAGAGCCCGGACACCGTCGACACCCTCACCGCCGGGACCCTGGAGCGCACCTACCGGGTCAACTCGGTCGCCCCGGCCCTGCTCATCTCCCAGCTCGCCCGCCGGCGCGCCCTCGTCGAGGACTCAGGGGACCCGCCCTGCGTCGTCAACATCTCCACCGACGCCGCCCGCGCGTTCCCCGGCCAGGTCGCCTACGGCACGTCGAAGGCGGCCCTGGAGTCGCTGACCCGCGGCCTCGCCCTTGACCTCGGCCCGGCCGGGATCCGCGTCAACGCCGTGGCCCCCGGTCCGGTCCAGACGGGTTGGCTGGAGGGAGAGATGCTCGAGCACGCCCGCTCGATCGTGCCGCTGGGGCGGGTGGGCGAGCCCGGGGACATCGCGGACGCGGCGGTCTTCCTCGCCTCCCACCAGGCCCGCTGGATCACAGGCCAGGTGCTGCAGGTCGCCGGCGGCCACGCGCTCTGAGGGGACGACGTGGCCGGCGCTCAGCGGGCGAACGCCTCCTCGAACGCCGCCAGTGCCCGGTCACTGAACAGCACGAACCGGATGTCGGGAACGCTCTCCGGGGCCGTGCGCACCGCCTGTGCCGCGATCCGGGCGGCGTCCTCCACCGGCCAGCGGTAGACCCCGGTGGAGATCGCCGGGAACGCGATCGATCCCGCACCCAGCTCGTGCGCGATCCGCAGCGACTCGGTGAAGCACGAGGTCAACAGTCCGCTGCGGTCCTCGTTCTCGCTGTACACGGGGCCGACGGTGTGGATCACCCAGCGCGCGGGCAGGTCGCCGGCGGTCGTGGCTGCGGCCTGCCCTGCCGGGAGCCCTTCCGGGAGATCGGAGGAACGCAGGGCGCGGCACTCCTCGAGGATCGTCGGGCCGCCCGCGCGGTGGATCGCACCGTCCACCCCGCCGCCGCCCAGGAGGGAACTGTTCGCGGCGTTGACGACCGCGTCGACGTGTTGCTCTGTGATGTCTCCACGGAGAAGGGTGATGTCCGTGGGGTTGTCGGTAGCCATGCCCGGTTCCTACCCTGCCGGTGACGGAGCTCCACACCCCTGCCGAACAGGTCAAGAACGCCTTGCCCACAGGCCATCCAGATTTAACGTGGGGGTACGACAACGCGTAGTAGATACGCCGGTAGACTCACTGGCATGAATCGGCTTGGCGAACTCGAACGCGCGGTGATGGATGTACTGTGGGCACGCAACGAACCCATGACGGTCCGTGAGGTGGGCAAGGCCCTGGCCGATCGCGACCTGGCACACACGACCGTCATGACCGTGCTCGACCGGCTCGCCAAGAAGAAGGTGGTCGATCGGGCACGTGAGGGACGAGCGTGGCGGTACAGCCCGGCCGCGAGCCGAGAGAACTACGTGTCGGAGATGATGATCGACGCGCTCGGGCAGACGGGTGACCGCGACGCCGCCCTGGCCGCCTTCGTCCAGTCCATGGACGGCCAGGAGGCTGAAGCGCTCCGTCGCGCACTCGCTGAAATCGAGCAGCCAAGGAACTAGCCCGTATGGTCAGTGCAGCCCTCCTCTCCCTGGTATCGGTCGGCTGTCTGTTGGCCATGGAGGCCCTCCACAGGGCCAAGTGGCCCACTCGCGGCCCCTACACGGCCGTCATCGCCTGGCAGGCGCTCGGTCTTGCCTGGGGTGTGTCCACCATCGGTGCCCTGCTCTCCTTCGGCCTGTCCTCGTACCAGAAGGGCGCCGCCGCCGGCAGCATGGCGTTGGTCGGTGACATCTTCACCGGTGAGCTGTTCCTGGCCGAGCTCTCCCAGGGGCTCGAGGGCATCAGCCACATCGTGGCAGTCGTGCTCGCCATCGTGCTCACCATGGTGCTGTTCTACGGTCTGGTCTCCTCCTTCATCCAGGTCGTACGGGTGCGCCGCCGCCACCACGACCTGCTGGCCCTCGTGGCCGACGAGCACCCCGACGTACCCGGCGCCCGGGTCGTCGACCACCCCGTGGCCGCCGCCTACTGCCTTCCCGGGGTCCTGCGCTCCCAGGTCGTCATCAGCGCCGGCGCGCTGGAGGTCCTGGACGACAAGGAACTCGCCGCCGTGCTCGCCCACGAGCAGGCCCACCTGCGCCAGCGCCACGACCTGGTGCTGCTGCCCTTCTCCTCTCTCAAGCGCGCCTTCCCGAGGGTGCGGCTGGTGCGCACCTACTACGAGACCGTCGCGCTGCTCATCGAGATGTGCGCCGACGATCAGGCCCGCCGCACCAGCTCCCCGCGCGAGCTCGCCACTGCGCTTCTGCGGTTCGGCGCAGCCGGCCCGGCGTCGGTGCCGGACGGGGCGATGGCCGTGGTCGAGAAGGCCCAGCCCGGCGTCGTACGGCGCGTCAACCGGCTGCTGCACCCCGACGACGAGCTCTCGTACCACATCGGTGCGTTCGTGATGGGGGCCTCGGCCTTCCTCCTCGCCTCCGTCGTCTGCCTCTGGCACATCCCCGTCTGACCGGCTTCCCGGAGGCGGGGGAGACCATCGACACCCGCAGGAACACGATCGCTCGGGCACGATTGGTGCTCTCTGTCCGTTTACCGTGGGGGAGCGGGCGCACCACCCGCCCAACGCGCAATCGGGAGAGTGATCCTTGTGGGCCTGATCTGGTTCGCCATCTACCTGGTCACGTTCGTGGCCAGTCTCTACGCGCTGGTCGAGGCGGTACGTACGCCGGCCGCCGCGTTCGAGGTGATGGACAAGCAGACCAAGAAGCTCTGGGTCATCCTCACCGGCGCGGCCACGGCGCTGTCCGGCCTCGGTGTCTTCACCGAGCGCGGCTTCCTCCTCATCGCTTGCGTGGTGGTGACGCTCATCTACCTCCTCGACGTGCGTCCCGCGGTCAAGGGTGTGGACAACGGCCGCAACAACGGCCCCTACGGCCCCTGGTGAAGCCCGCTTCCGCCCTCGACCGAGACCGGTCCTTCCTCGCCCGTGACCTGTGATCCCTCGGTCGAGACCCGCCACAGCGCCTCCGCGTAGGCGGGGTCGTGGGTGTAGGAGGAGTGCCCCAGGATCTCCGGGCGGCGCGCCTCACCGGGCGGTGCGTCGTAGGAGACCGGGTCGGTCAGCGGCTCCCGGGGTTCGATGACCGTCGGCCTGCTGTTCCGGTCGTCGGGGTCGGCGCGTGCGCGCACCGGTCCGGCGATCGCATCGCTGCGCCGCCACAGGTTCCGCCACCCGCACGTGCGCCGCTGCAGGTCGGCGAAGGAGTGCGGACCGAAGTAGGCCGGGAAGTAGCGTGCGTACAGCCGGTCGAGCGGGGATCCGTGCGTGACCAGCGAGACCCGTTCCAAGCAGTCCTTCGGCAGCTGCCACGCCGTCGCCGCCGCCAGCACCGACCCCTGTGAGTGCCCGGACAGCACCACTGTGGTCCCGTCCCCGGTCAGGTGCGCCACCCGCACCGCCAGCTGCGGGACCGCCCGCTCGGCGTACGACGGCGGCGCCAACGGGTGCGCCACACGCGGCCAGAACGTGCCCACGTCCCACAGTGCCCCGACCGCCTGGCGGGTGGGCCGGTCGCGGTAGGCGCTGCGCCCGATCCACACCAGCGCCATCAGCGCAGCCGTGCCGAGCAGTGAACCGATACCGGTGAGCGTGCTGATGGTCTCCAGCGCAACGCCTTCCATGCCGCCCGCCACAGCGCTCGCCGCCGGGGCGGGTCCGGTCTCCATCCCGCCGGTCAGCGCGGCGTGCACCGCGAGCGCGACCAGGGCGAGCACCGGCAGCAGCAGGGCCAGGACCACACCGGGCAGGGTGTCGGTCATGCGGCCCACCGCCCAGGCATGTGCGATGTCGCGCGTGCGCCGCGCGTCCTCCTCCCGTCGGTAGTGCTCGGCAACGTCGGACATCAGCGCCCGGCGCCCGACGCGCAACCGCACCAGGAGGAACGCCGCGACGACGAGCACCACCACCGCCTCCAGCGCGATGGCCAGCTGCAACCACGAATAGATCTCCGGGGGCACGAGCGGTACGCAGTCGGCCCCCTCGGTGACGAACGAGCCGCACCCGCTCAACCACACCGATCCCTGGAACACCAGCGCCGCGGAGAACGCACCGCCCAACAGCACGCCCAGTGCGGCCGTCGCCGGACCGGCCATGCCCCGCATCGCGGTGAACCCGTGCGCCCGGTCGACCGTGTACAGGACCAGCGCCGCCGCGACCAGTACGAACACCAGCACCCCCTGCACCGTGAACAGGGTGTTGAGCATGTTCGTGGCCCCCGGCAGGCGTCCCTCGGCGACCCACCCCGGGCGCGGCCAGAACGTGTACAGGGCGACCGCCGCCGCCAGCCCCAGCGCGAGGTCGCGCAGCACCCGGCAGAGGAGGTCGGCGCGTGCGTTCCACCGGGGATCCACCCCAGGCACCAGAACGCTCCCCGCCGCCGCCGTCATCACTGCGGTCAACAGCACCGCGAGCAGCACCCCGGGGACCCAGGACCCCGGCAGAGCAGGTTCGCCCAGCGCGTGTACCTCCAGGTCGTGGCTGACCGCCGGCACCAGCAGCAGCGAGGCCACCGTGCCCACGGCCACGGCGATGTGCGCCGACCGCAGCCGCGCCATGGTCTCGCTGTTGTTCCAGAACCCGGGGTTGCTCAGCGGCGCGGCATCGGAGGGTTCGGCGCTCACCCGGCCGTCGGCGACCTCGTAGTCGGAGGCCGTGCGGCGCGAGAGCCGCCACAGCACCACCACGACCAGCGCGGGGAGCAGCGCCCCGATGAGCAGGGCGGTCCCGGGGGTCGACAACGGAGAGGCCGGTGCTGCCAGGAACGCCAGCCACGGCCGCGCCCGCACACACTCCTGGGCCTGGGCCGGGCACTGCCAGGCCACCAGGTCCATCCCGATCCCGGCGGCCGCGAGCACGATGAGCGCCGTCAGCGACAGTGCGAGCAACCGGACCCCGGCCCCGTAGACGTTGTTGGCCACCCGCCGCAACCCGCGCGGGCCGCGGTCGACCCGCCCCGGCCGCATCCAGTACGAGATGTTGAGCAGCATGAACGGCAGGAGCAGCAGCCAGAAGGCGCGGGAGGCGTCGCCCGAGGTCAGGTTGCCCCACGCGAAGATCTCCCTGCGCATGCCGGGCACCGTCTCGGTGTCCGGTGCGCGGCGCCACCGGAAGAACCCGGCCGAGCTGTCACCGCCGACCCGCACTGCAGGTTCGACGTCCAGCAGCTCCTCGGCACGGCCGCCGCTCACCCCGTGCACACGCAGTTCGACACGGTCGGTGACGGGGGAGGCGGCCTCCTGCGCCGGGGAATCGTCGGCGAGGGGCGCGGGGGGCGTCGGGGACGGGGGAACACGGGGACCGGGGGGTGCGGAATGATCCGGCATGGTGGGCATGTAACCATGCCCGAGCCCGCGGAAACAGGCCGGGGGCGCAGCCTGTGGACAACGGCCGCAACCGGCCCCGCGGGCACCGGGTCGCCCGCGCATACGGAACGGTGTGCCCGCGCCGCAGGGTGGTCAGTACACCTCGTCCTCCGAGGCCTCCCAGGTGTTGCACGCACCCGGATCCTGGCCCTCCCAGCCCTGCTCGGTCCAG
Source organism: Nocardiopsis salina YIM 90010 (assembly GCF_000341025.1). Classification (GTDB taxonomy): domain Bacteria; phylum Actinomycetota; class Actinomycetes; order Streptosporangiales; family Streptosporangiaceae; genus Nocardiopsis; species Nocardiopsis salina. Next base: position 49,825 of record NZ_ANBF01000077.1, read on the forward strand.
GAGACGCTGTTGTCGATCGACCCGTGCGTGCGCTCCTCGGCGGTCTCCTCGGGGCGGTCGGCCGTGGCCGCGGCGTCGGTCAGGAGTGTGTCGAGGTCCGCGTCGGTCAATGGGTACGACACCCGGACCGAGCCCAGGAACGCACCCGCCATGCAGTTGGCCTGCAGCTCGCTGCGGCGCGTCCACGAGTTCCGGTCGGCGTCGTCCGTCTCCAACTGGCGCTGCTCGTGGTAGTAGTCCAGCAGCCCGGACTCGCCCTGCACGTGGTGGGCGTACTCGTGGGCCAGCAGCGACGCGTAGATGACGCTCTGCGTGGCCCCGTTCCACTTCTCCACCACGTCGGTCAGGCCGATGTAGATGCTCTCGCTCGCCCGGCAGTAGAAGGCGCCCGCGGGCGAGGGGTAGGGCCGGCACGGGCTGACCCCCGGCTCCTCCCAGAAGACCCGATCGGGCGCCTCGTACTCCAGTCCGGCCTTGGCGAACTGCGCCTCCCAGGTCTGGTCCAGGCAGTCGGCGATCGTGTGCAGGAACTCCTCCATGGACGCGGGGTCCTGGGAGTCCAGCTCCGGGATCGGGCAGGGCAGCGGGCTCAGCCGTCCCGATTCGTACAACGGGTTGGCCACCAGCGCCGTCCGGCCCGTCGGGGTGTCCTGGGTGCCGAGCCGCTCCGAGACGGCGTCACTGCCCGGAACGTTCGTCTCGTCCGCGGGCGGGCCGCTGTCGGCCGGGTCCTCCATGCCCTGGGACGCGCCGCCGGTACCCTCGTCCGCCACGGTCGTCCACGACAGCAGCGTCAAGGCCAGGAGTGCCACCAACAGAGCCGTGACGAGTGCGAACACCCGGCGGTCGCTGCGCCGGGCCCTGCGCACCGCCTCGGCCCGGGACGGTTCTCCGAAGCCCGCGTGCACCCCTGGTCCGCCCACCTGTCGTCGCCGTTCCCGGCCGCGGGAGAGGAACCGCGGCACCGGCCCACTCACCGCACCAGCGGCTCGTCGACCACCCACGTGTTGCAGGAGGCCGGGTTCACCCGGTCCATGCCGTGGAGCGTCCACAGGATCCCGTTCTCCTGCGAACCGTGTGTGCGCTCGCCGCCACTGTCGCTGCGACGCGCGACGTCGTCGAGGATATTGTCCTGTTCCGACCGGTCGTGCCCGAGGGAGTCGCCCGACGCTCCCAGGAACACCCCGCCGAGACAGTTGGCCTGGAGCTCGTTCCGCCTGGTCAGCTCGTCCTCCCCGTCCTCGTTCGCCGTGGCCCGTGCCGAGTGCAGCTCAGCCAGCATCCCGGACTGGCCCTGGACGTGGTGCCCGTACTCGTGGCTGAGCAGGAACGTGTACGCCTCCGGCTCGTCGTTGCCGGCCGAGGCCTCCACGATGTCCTCGACACCCAGGTACAGACCCTCGTTCGCGACGCAGTAGAACGCCGCCGTGTCCTCGTTCGGGAAGGGGCCGCAGGGGCTGTGGCCGGGCGCGTGCCAGTACACGCGGTTGGGGGAGGAGAACTCCAGCCCGGCCTCCTCGAAGTAGTCCGACCACGCCGCGTCCAGGCAGTCGGCGATGGCGTGCGCGAACTCCTCGACGGACTCGGGATCCGATTCGTCCAGATCCGGTGCTGCACATGTCACCTCGCCCAGCTCGCCGACCCGGTACAGCAGGTTGTCTCCGACAGGGTCGTCCCCGTACCCTTCCTGGCCGGAATCGGCCACCGCTCCGGAAGCGCTGCTGCCGCCCGGAACCCCGTCGGCGGTGGGGAAACCGGCCTCGGCGATGCCGGTGTCGTGCCCGTTCGAGGGAAAAGCCGCCGAGATCGCGAGGAACCCCGTGACACCCACCGCCGCAAGCCCGGTACCCAATGTCAACGCCACCCCCAGCCCCATCCGCTGGAGGAGGCCGGGGCGCTCGGACCAGGCTCCCGCGTCGGGCTGGGGCCGCGATCTCACTCCGCGGCCCCTGTGCGCATCGGGTGACCTGCGCCCGGTGCCACCGCCCGGGGCAACGACGCACAACGGGACCGGATAGGCTCTCGCGTCATGTGGTGGGTCGACTCCTGGCGTCGGGCGGTCGCGGGCGCGACGGCCCTGATCGTGCTGGCCTCACTGGTCACGGCTGTGCTCCTCAGCTGGTCGGGTGGGGCGCCCCGGGCCGAGGCCGCGGCCGTGCCGCCCACCACAGTACCGGGGCACGTACCGGGGACCGCCGACCCGGGGGCCGTCATCACCAACGACATCCGGCTGGAGCTCGACAGTGACGGCACCCTGACCGCACGCGAGACCATCACCTTCGAGGGCGACGCCCCCGAAACCTTCAGTCGCGCCCTGACCACAGCGATGCTCTACGACAAGGAGTACGACCGCCGTTTCGAGGTCGAGAACGTGCGCGCGGTCGACCCCGACGGCGGAACCGTCCCCGTCGAGACCGAGCAGGAAGGAGCCTCGCTCCTGGCGCACCTGGACACCGAGGGGCGCGACCGGGTCGAGCTCGACTACACCGTCACCGGGGCCGTCACCGAGGTCTCCGAGGGGGTCCAGCTGGAGTGGCGGGCCGTGGGCGCCTACAGCCACCGGGTGGAGACGACCGACGTCACCGTGAACGCCCCCATGCCGCCCGAGGCGCTGTCCTGCCTGGCCGGCGAACCCCGCAGCGCCATGTACTGCACCGCCTCGGACATGGGCCAGGACGCCTCCGTAGCCAACTTCCTGCAGTCCGACATGTCCCCCGCGGACCGCCTCGACATCGTGGTCACCTACCCCGAGGGCACCGCCGAGGGCGCACCCGACCTCGACCGCCGGTGGTCCCTGGCCTCGGCCTTCGCGATCACACCCACCACCGCCACCGCCTTCGGGCTCCTGCTCCTGCTGCCCGCCGCGGGCCTCATCGCACTCGTGCGTGTCCGCGGGCGCGACGAACGCGCCCTGCGCAAGGAGTCCGCCGAGGGGGACCACGACCCCGTCGAGGACCGCCCCGGCCTCCTCCCCCGCTTCCACGCCCCCGACGACGTACACCCCGGCCAGATCGGCACCCTCATCGACGAACGCGTCGACATCGCCGACCTCACCGCGACCGTGCTCGATCTCGCGGTCCGCGGGCACCTGCGTATCGAGGAACTGCCGCACCACCACTTCACCTCGGTCGACTGGCGCCTGGTGCGAGAGGAGGGCGGCACCGACGAACCCCTCCTGCCCTCCGAGGAACTCCTCATGGAGGCCCTCTTCGGCGACGACGACACCGTCACCCTGTCCGAGCTCGCCTCCGCCCGCAGGTCCCCGCACCTGCCCGAACGCGTCGACCGCGTACGCGCCCAGCTCTACCGCGACATGGTCCGGCTCGGCTGGTTCGCGCGCTCCCCCGACCAGGAACGCGGCCTGTGGACCACCATCGGCATGGTCGTCACCGCAGCGGGGGTCGCGCTCACCGGTGCGCTGGCCGCCTTCACCTCGCTGGCCTTCACCGGCCTCGCGGTGGTCATCGTCGGCGCCGCCGTCACCGCCGGGGCCCAGTACATGCCCGCCAAGACCCGCCTGGGGAGCTCCGTGTACGCCCACACCATGGGTTTCCGCGACTACCTCGCGAGCGAACGCGCCACCCAGGCCCCGCCCGAACGCCGGGTCACCTTCTTCTCCCGTTACCTCCCTTACGCCGTCATCTTCGACGACGTCGACCGCTGGGCCGCCCTGCTCGCCGAGGCCGCGAGCACCGACCTCACGAGCGACGAACTCGACGGCGACGGGCTCCACTGGTACACCGGTCCGGACGGTTGGCGCATCCGTGAGGATTTCGCCGACTCCGTGAGCACCTTCGTGGTGACCCTCACCGGCGTCATCACCAACACCCGGCGGCTGCGGTCCCTCAACCGCTTCAAGGCCGACCCATGACACTCATGACCAGGAGGACGACGACATGCGCGCGGTCGCACAGCGGGTCTCGCACGCGTCGGTGACCGTCGACGGGGCCACCGTCGGCGAGATCACCGGCCCCGGGCTCATGGCCCTGGTGGGCGCCACCCACAGCGACACGCGGGCCGAGGCCGCCAAGATCGCCAAGAAGCTGTGGACGCTGCGCATCCTCGAGGGCGAGAAGTCCTGCTCCGACGTCGGGGCACCCCTCCTGGTCGTCAGCCAGTTCACCCTCTACGGCGACGCACGCAAGGGCCGCCGCCCCACGTGGCAGGCGGCCGCGCCGGGCGAGGTGGCCGAACCGCTCGTGGACGCGGTCGTGGAGGAGCTGCGCGAGCTCGGCGCCGAGGTCGCCACCGGGGTCTTCGGCGCGCAGATGTCGGTCTCACTGACCAACGAGGGGCCCTTCACGGTCGTCCTCGAGGTCTGATCAGGGGCCGGCCCAGAACCCTGACCGGACACGACGGAGCGCCCCGATCCTGAGGGGGCCGGGGCGCCGGGAGGGGCGGCCGTGCTCAGCCCACGTCGACGGTGACCGGCTCGAACTTGTAACCCAGGCCGCGCACGGTGACGATGTAGCGCGGGTGCGAGGGGTCCTCCTCGATCTTGGCGCGCAGCCGCTTGACGTGCACGTCCAGGGTCTTGGTGTCACCGACGTAGTCGGCCCCCCACACCCGGTCGATGAGCTGCATGCGTGTGAGCACCCGCCCGGCGTTGCGCAGGAGCACCTCCAGCAGCTCGAACTCCTTCAGCGGCAGCGTCACGTTGTCGCCGCGTACGGTGACCACGTGGCGTTCCACGTCCATCCGGACCGGACCGGCCTCCAGCGCGGCCGGCAGCGGGGCCTCCTCCTCGCCGCGGCGGCGCAGCACCGCACGGATGCGGGCCACCAGCTCACGCGAGGAGAACGGCTTCGTGACGTAGTCGTCGGCGCCCAGTTCCAGACCGACGACCTTGTCGATCTCGGAGTCCTTGGCAGTGAGCATGATGACGGGGACGTTCGACTTCTGCCTCAGGGTCCGGCAGACCTCGGTCCCGGACAGGCCCGGGAGCATGAGGTCGAGCAGGACGAGGTCCGCCCCGGTGCGGTCGAAGGTCTCCAGCGCCACGTTGCCGGTGGGCGCCACGGCGACCTCGAAACCTTCCTTGCGCAGCATATACGACAGGGCGTCGCTGTAGGATTCCTCGTCCTCGACAACGAGTACGCGCGTCACTGGGCCGCCTCCTGACGGTCGGTGTTGCGGGGGGCGTCGTACCCTCCGGTCTCGGGTCGGGGCAGACGCAGCGTGAACGTCGACCCCGACCCCTCCTTGCTCCACACGGTCACTTCTCCGCGGTGGTGGGTCATGATGTGCTTGACGATGGCCAGGCCGAGACCGGTACCTCCGGTGGCCCGGCTCCGAGCGGCGTCCACACGGTAGAACCGCTCGAAGATGCGTTCCAGGTCCTGTTGGGGGATGCCGATACCCTGGTCAGCGACGCTGATGTCGACCGAGGACGGCGAGACCCCCACCGACACCGCGACCCGGGTGTTCTTCGGGCTGTAGGCCACGGCGTTGGAGACGAGGTTGCGCAGCGCAGTACCGAGCAGGCCCTCGTCGCCCATGACCGTGACACCCTCCGCGCCGCTGCCGACGAGGTCGATGTCCTTGGCGTCGGCGGGCATGCGCACCGTGTCCAGAGCTTCCTCGACGATCGCGTTCAGGTCCACGCGCGTGGGTTCGGCCATGGGTTCGGCCCCCTGGATGCGGGAGAGCGTGATGAGGTCCTGGATGACCGCGGTGAGGCGGTTCGCCTCGGTCTGCATACGCTCGGTGAAACGGCGGACGGCCTCGGGATCGTCACTGGCGTCCTGTACGGTTTCCGCCAACAACGACAGAGCGCCGACCGGGGTCTTCAACTCGTGCGAGATGTTGGCTACGAAGTCCCGCCGCACCGCCTCCAGACGACGGTGCTCGGTCTGGTCCTCGGCCAGAACCAGCACCAGGCCCGTTCCGCCGAGCGGGGCCACGCGCACGGCGAACGAGGTCGCGTCGGGGCCGAACTTGCGGACCGCCACCTCGATGTCGGTCTCCCTGATCACGCCGTCGCGGCGTACCTGCCGTGCGAGCGCCAGCAGCTCGCTGATGACGAGTTCCTCGCCCCGCACGATGCCGAACGCACGCGCGGCCGAGGAGGCCCGCAGGACCCGGTCGGCCGAGTCCAGAACGACCGCGGAGGAGGGCAGTGCCGACAGCACCTCGGCGATCCCCGGCGGAAGAGTGGTGCCGTCCCGGCCCAGCTCGGACGACTGCCTGTTGTTGCGGCCGCCGCGGCCCGTCCCCGAGCGGCCGTTGGCCCGGAGCACGGAACTGATCACGGCACCGACGACGACGCCGGCCACGAGTCCGATGATGCCCGCCACGGCGGCGAGAAGTTCCCCTTGCACGGTTCGATCGTAAACGTGCGGGGTGCGGCTTTACCCGGTCAGGGCATGTGACACGGGCGAGGTTCGCCCAGCGTTCACCGAACCTTGGCCGACACTTCGAATTACCACTGGGAGCATTGACCTATGCGCGATACCTACCACGAGGGCCTCGAGAGCCTGAGCGAACGCCTTGTCGAGATGACGAGGCTGGCCAGGCATGCCGTGGCCCGAGCCACGACGGCGCTGCTCGACAGCGACCTCAACGCGGCCCAGGAGGTCATCTCCGGTGACGAGGAGATCAACCGCCTGGACCAGGAGATCGAGGACACCGCCTTCAGCCTCATGGCCCGACAGCAGCCGGTCGCCTCCGACCTGCGGACCATCATCACGTCGTTGTACATGCGCGGCGACCTGGAGCGCATGGGCGACCACGCCGTCCACCTGGCCAAGATCGCCCGCCGGCGCCACCCCGACTCCGCGATCCCCAAGCCGGTGCGCTCGATCGTGCTGGAGATGGGACACCAGGCCGAGATGCTCGTCACCAAGGCCGGCGAGGTCATCACGGAGAAGGACCCCGACACCGCTTGGGAGCTCGACAAGGACGACGACAGGATGGACCGCCTGCGCCGCAAGCTCCTGGAGCGCATCCTCGCGCCCGGTTGGGAGTACGGCGTGGAGGCCACGATGGACGTCACACTCGTCGGGCGCTTCTACGAACGGTTCGGTGACCACGCGGTGCACGTGGCCGACAACCTCGTCTACATGGTCACGGGCGACCGGCGGGAGGACTACGAGCCGGAGGCGTGACACGGCTCTCGGACGGCGCCGCGCCCAAGCGTCGCGGCGGTGCCGATCTTCCCCGTGTGCGGGGGCCGCAAGGCCCCCGCGCCCGCTCCGACCAGGTATGCAGTAGCAGCGGGGTATACTTTGTCAACCCCTCAAAAGTGTGGTCTGACCTGCAGCTTCGCAAACCTAATAGGTACGTTAAGTCACAGATTCATGGTATCCTCGTGGTAGCGGAAGGGGTACCTGTCACATGGCTTTCAAGGTCGGCGACACTGTTGTCTACCCCCATCATGGGGCTGCTCGGATTGAAGCGATCGAGACTCGCACCATTAAGGGCGAGGACAGAACCTACCTCGTTCTGAGGGTTGACAAGGGCGATCTGACGGTGCGCGTGCCGGCTGAGAGCGCCCAGGACGTCGGCGTTCGCGACGTGGTGGGTCAGGACGGACTGGACAAGGTCTTCGAGGTGCTGCGGGCTCCGCACACCGAGGAGCCGACGAACTGGTCCAGGCGCTACAAGGCCAATCTGGAGAAGTTGGCGTCCGGCGACGTCAACAAGGTCGCGGAGGTCGTGCGCGACCTCTGGCGCCGGGACAAGGAGCGCGGTCTCTCAGCAGGGGAGAAGCGCATGCTCGCCAAGGCCCGCCAGATCCTCGTCAGTGAGCTCGCACTCGCGGAGAGGACCAACGAGGACAAGGCCGAAGCCCTCCTCGACGAGGTCCTCACCACCTAGAGGACCACAGACGAACAAGTCGTCGCCCCGGTCACCGATTCTTCGGATCGGCCGGGGCGCGATTGTGGAATATCACTTTTCATGACACGAATTCCCAGGGTGGGCGTCGGAACAGACGTCCATCCCTTTTCTCCTGACCACACACTTTTTCTCGCCGGACTGGAATGGCCGGGCGAGGACGGGGTCAGCGGCCATTCCGATGGTGACGTGGCCGCCCATGCCGCCTGCGACGCTCTGCTGTCGGCGTGCGGACTGGGCGACCTCGGTTCCAACTACGGCACCTCAGATCCCCGGTGGAAGGGCGCCTCCGGTGCTGCCCTGCTCACCGAGACCGTCGCGCGGGTGCGCGCGGCGGGCTTCGAGATCGGCAACGTGTCGGTCCAGATCATCAGCAACCGGCCCAAGTTCGCCCCGCGCAGGGCGGAGGCGGAGAAGGTGCTCGGTGAGGTCGTCGGCGCCCCGGTGAGTGTCTCTGCGACAACGACGGACGGGCTCGGTCTCACGGGCCGGGGCGAGGGCATCGCGGCGGTGGCGACCGCCCTGTGCGTGCCCACGTCCTAGTAGTGCTCGGCGAACACCGAGCACCTGCTGCACGGGACAAATGACTTCCACCGGACAGGCCCTGGTCCGGCCGGTACCAAGACCGAGCAAAGGCGCCCTCGAGCGGATGGCTCGCGGGCGCCTTTGCCGTGTGTTGGGGAGGGGATGACCTCAGGTCCGCGGGGTCAGTCCTCCGGACGCATCGGCTCGCTCCGGACCTGCCGGGAGGGCGGGCCCGAGTTGAGGTCCGGGAACGGGGGTCGGCGCGGCTTGAGCACCATCGGGCGCTTGCGCAGGGCCCGGGCGTCTCGCTCCTGCGCCGCAGGGGACGAACGCGGTTTGGCGGGCGGCGGAGGCGTGCGGCGCAGCGGTGGCGGGGTCTCGCGCGGCGGGGGAGTCGTGCGGTGGACCGTGCCCCCGTCGTCGGCCGGTTCCCCGGGAGGGGTGCCGTTCGCGGGTCCCTCGGGCTCGTCGGGCTCGTCGGGTCCCTTGGGCTCGACGAGCGTATCGGGGTCGTCGGGCTCGGGGCGGGGGGGCTCCGTCTCGGCCGGGGTGTGCTCGGACGCCTCGGGTTCGGCGGCCCCCTCGGGCAGCGACACACCGGGCGGGTCCGCGGCCGGCCTGCCGAAGGCCGCGCGGACCTCGGGGCCGGTGTCGTGGTCCAGTGCCGGGACGGGGCCGTCGGCCGCCTCGGATCCTTCGGTCTCGGCGACAGCTGCGTCGGAGAGGGGGCCGTCGTCCTCCGGCGGGGTCCACACCGGTGGCACGTAGTCGTCCAGGATGCCGCCGGTCTCCTCCGTGGGCGGTTCCCACAGGGCAGGGCCGTCGGTGGTCTCGTCCGGGGGCTCGTACGAAGAGGGTTCGGGCGTCTGCGTCGACGGGTCGCCGTCCTCCCCGTCGTCGAGGTCCGCGGATGCGGCCGGGGTCTCGTCCGGGGCGGAGACAGGTTCCGCCGCGGAAGCTGCGTCGGCGTGGGCGTCCGTGGTCTCTGTGTCCGTGTGGGGCTCCGTGGGCACGGTGCCGGAACCGGTCGGGACGGCGTCCGAGCTCGGCGCTGCGGCTGCTGCACCGGTGCCGGGGTCCAGGGGACCGCCGTCCGGGTGGGCGGCGTCCGCGGCCTCGGTGCCGGCGCTCGCGGGCGCCGGGGCCGGAGAACCCGGCGTTCCGGCCGCGCGCACGGGCGGCGCGGCCTCCGCTCGGGTGAGCGCAGGTTCCGGCCCGGGCACGGCTTCCGCGGAGGTCTCCGCGGTCGAGGAGCCGGCACGAGGCTCCTCCCGGGGTGCCTCGGCCTCGTCGGTGACGGGGTCGCCCACCGGGGGCTGGTGCTCGAAACCCTCGTCGGCGAGGTGGTCGGGCACCACGACCGGGTGGAACGCGGCGTCCTCCTCCACGGCGGGAGTGGGCAGGGGCTCACGTGGAGGCGCGGCGCCCGGGACCACCGGAGGCTGTTCGGCCGCGCGCTTGATCGGGTTGTCCCCGCCGCGGCGGCGGGGCAGGAGATCGGCCTCCGGCTCGGATTCCGACTGTGCATCGGCGGACTCGGGCTCGGGCTCCTCCGGGGTTCCGGCCTCGGAGGGGGCCTCCGAGCGTGCTTCGTCCGTCTCCTCGGGTTCCTCGGGTTGCGCGAACGCGTGTGTGTCCGCGACGGGCTCCGGCTCCGTGTACTCCTCGTCCCCCTTCGAGGACGCAGTGCCCACCGCGGGCAGGCGCTCGGTCTCTGCGGCGTCCTCCTCGTCCCAGGTCTCCTGACCGAGGTCGAACAGGCGGGTCTTGAGGGGTGCGGGCTCGGGCCTCTCGGCGGCCGGGCGGCGGCCGGGCAGCACCGTGGTGCGGTCGGCGGAGGGCTTCGGGCGTGCGGCGGCGCCCCGGTTCCGGCGCCGCATGTGGGCCCGGACCGTGATCCACAGCAGGATCGCGATGAGGAGCGCGGCCAGCGGGGCGACCGCGACGATGACGTTGGCGACGCGTTCGGACAGCAGTGGCCCCTCGACCTGCGGGTCGAACAGCCCGAGGTTGCGCGCGGCCATGGTGGCCCCCGCGAACAGGATCAGCACGGGGATGAGCCCGACGTCGACCCACAGTCGGTCGCGGGGAGGTGCCGAACGCAGGACGTAACTGACCCAGAAGGCCATGAGGACGAGCAGGGCGTAGGTCACGGGGAACACGTGGGCGAACGCACTGCCCTCGTGTCCGCCGTACTCGGCGAGCTGGAAGAGGCCGTGGTAGGAGAGCACGAGCGCGCACGCGGTGATGACGCCGACGAAGGCGGTGCCGCCGATGAGGGGGCCGGCTCCCGCTGTACGGTCTCCTGACCGGGCGCGCTGTTCCTCGGGGGTCGTGTTGTTAGGGGCCATCGTCATCGCAGAGTAGTCGAGGGGGTGCCGCCAACACGAGATTCCGACCGATTCCGGTTGCTTCCCGGCGGCGGTCGGCGCCGGTGTCCGGTGGATATGTCTGGTTCGGGAGGGCGGGAGCGCGGTCGCGGCCGGTTTATCTCACATGCCGTTGGTGTGAATACGGCTCAACCATTTCTCCCCCGTGTGTGCGCCTCCGAGTGCCGCCGAGGACGGACCGGGCGCCCCGAAGGTTCGTTGTTTGTGACGCGGGCGCGAAGGGAAAGCAGATACGCTCAAGGGCGTGAGTCTGCGCTTCTATGACACCAGTGCCCGACAGGTCCGCGAATTCGCCCCGCTGCGCGAGGGTTGTGCGTCCCTGTACCTGTGTGGTGCCACAGTGCAGGCACCTCCGCACATCGGACACATCCGCTCCGGGGTCAACTTCGACATCCTGCGGCGGTGGCTCACCCACCTGGGGTACGACGTCACCTTCTGCCGCAACGTCACCGACATCGACGACAAGATCATCGTCAGCGCCTCCGAAGAGGGCGTCCCGTGGTGGCAGATCAGCGAACGCAACCAGCGTGCGTTCACCTGGGCCTACGACAGTCTCGGCTGCCTGCCGCCGACCGTCGAGCCCCGTGCCACCGGCCACGTGCCCGAGATGATCGAACTCATGCAGCGCCTCATCGAGGACGGCCACGCCTACGCGGCCGAGGACGGTTCCGGTGACGTCTACTTCGACGTGCGCTCCTACCCACCCTACGGCGAGCTCTCCAACCAGCGCCTCGACCAGGTGCAGGAGGCGGCCGACTCCGACCCCGACCGGGACAAGCGCGATCCGCGCGACTTCGCCCTGTGGAAGGGGGCCAAGCCGGGCGAGCCCAGCTGGGACACCCCGTGGGGACGCGGGCGGCCGGGCTGGCACTTGGAGTGCTCGGCGATGGCGACCAAGTACCTGGGCCCGAGCTTCGACGTCCACGGCGGCGGACTCGACCTGGTCTTCCCGCACCACGAGAACGAGCAGGCGCAGTCGCGGGCCGCCGGTGACGGGTTCGCGCAGTACTGGCTGCACAACGGCATGCTGAAGGTCGGCGGCGAGAAGATGAGCAAGTCCGTGGGCAACTCGCTGCTCATCCCCAAGCTCATCGAGAAGGTGCGCCCGGTCGAGCTGCGGTACTACCTCGCCCAGGCGCACTACCGCTCCACGATCGACTACTCTGACGAGGCGTTGCAGGAGGCCGCTGCCGCTTACCAGCGGGTCGAGGGCTTCCTGACCCGTGCGGTCGAGGTGCTCGGCGAGGTCGCCCCCGCACAACAGGTGCCGGGCGACTTCGAGGCCGCGCTCAATGACGACCTCGGTGTCTCCCAAGCGCTCGCAGTCGTGCACGGCCACGTGCGCGAGGGCAACAGCGCGCTTGCCTCCGACAGCAACGACAAGGCTGCCCAGTACGCCTCCGAGCTGCGTACCATGCTCGACGTGCTCGGGCTGGACCCGCTCAGCGAGCAGTGGTCCGGCGGCGGCGACCAGGGGCTGTCCGAAGTCGTCGGCGCGCTGGTCTCGGTGGCCCTGGAACAGCGCCAGGCCGCCCGCGCGCGCAAGGACTACGCTGCGGCCGACGCGATCCGCGACCAGTTGGCCGACGCGGGCGTCGTCGTCGAGGACACGCCGCAGGGACCGCGCTGGGACCTGCGCCGGGGGTGACCGGTCGGCCCAGGCCGTAGGGCCGGAGAACCGGAGAGACGGACGTACGGGGTGCCGTGGCCGAGGGCCGCGGCACCCCGCCGTCGTCCAGGGTCGTGCGCCACCGTTGAGGCGCCCGGGGGAGGTGCCTGCGGGGGCGGCCCGTGAACTGCACTACAGGGACCTGTCCGGTGCCGTGTCCCAAGTAGTCTGGGGGTTTGCCCGCCCGTTCTGGGCGGCGCACACGAACCGCCGGACGCACCGCGCTTCCGGCATGCTCGCAGAACGTACGGGAGGCGGCGACCATGCCGGCGAAGAAGAGCAAGAAGGGCCCGACCAAGGGCAGCGGCGGCAAGAACCGTCGTTCGCTCGAGGGCAAGGGCGGAACCCTGCCCGCCGAGCAGCGCCACTGGTACGAGGGCAAGCAGAAGGCCAAGGCCGCCAAGCGCCAGGCCGCGGGCGGGCCCGGCCCCAAGGGGCAGGACCGCGGTGAGCAGCGCAGCCGCAAGGTCAACTCCGACCTGCTCGTGGGACGCAACGCCGTCGTCGAGGCCCTGCGCGCCCACGTGCCAGCCAAGCGCCTGTTCCTGGCCAACAGCCTCGACTCCGACGACCGTGTCAACGAGGCCGCGCGCCTGGCAGGAGACCTGGGGGTGGAGGTCTCCGAGGTCCCCCGTACCGAGGTCGACCGCCGCTGCGACAGCAACGGCCAACCCGGTGCCGCGCACCAGGGGATCGTGCTCCAGGTGCGCCCCTACGAGTACGCCACACCCGAGGACCTGCTCGACCGCGCCAAGAACGCTGACGAGCCGGGCCTCATCGTGATCCTCGACGGGGTCACCGACCCGCACAACCTCGGCGCCATCGCCCGCTCCGCGGCCGCCTTCGGAGCCCACGGCATCGTGATCCCCGAGCGCCGCACCGCCGGCGTCAACACCACCGCGTGGAAGACCTCCGCAGGGACCCTGGCACGCCTGCCCGTCGCGCAGGCCACCAACCTCAACCGGACCCTGGAGTCCTACAAGAAGGAGGGGCTCTTCGCCGTCGGCCTGGACGCCGGTGGCGACACCCCCCTGCCCGGCCTCCACCTGGCCAACGGACCGCTCGTGGTCGTGGTCGGCGCCGAGGGCAAGGGCCTCTCGCGCCTGGTTCGGGAGAACTGCGACGCCGTCGCGAGTATCCCGATCACCGCCGCGGAGTCGCTCAACGCCTCCGTCGCTGCCGGGGTTACGCTCTACGAGATCGCCCGTCTGCGCTCCGACCAGGCCTGATCGAACGCGCCGGGGGCGCCGTGCGCGTCCCCGGCCGACACCGGACCGCGCCGAGTGGGCTCACAGGCGCGGGAACCGGTACCATTCGGATGGACGCTCCGGCCCCAGCGGCGTGGAGCGCCCGCCAGCGTAGCTCAATCGGCAGAGCAACCGCCTTGTAAGCGGTAGGTCAGGGGTTCGATTCCCCTCGCTGGCTCTTCTCCTGACATGCAAAAAGGCCCCGTCACCTGCGAGAACAGGTGACGGGGCCTTTGTATGCGTCGGTGGCTTTGGGTGGACAGTAGCGGTCTGCGGTGAGTGGTTGTTCAGAATGCGTTCAGAAGCGCTCGTGGCTCTCATCGCTCGTCAGGCCCGGGAGAACCTCGTGCGGCGCGTCAGTCCTCGTACTCGGTGATCGACTCTGCGAGCCCGTCGACGATCTCGACCGAGGCGAGGATGACGGTTCCGTTGACGAGGGTGGCGTCGAAGCCGCGTGTCACGCTCCCCGTGTCGGCCTGCTTCGGACGTTGCATCGGGCCCGGTGTCCGATCCGGTCACGGGTGCGGCGGTCGGTCGACCGGGGCGGGCCCAGGTGTGAGGTGACGGTGGATCGTCGGGGCCGTGGGCCGAATGCCAGGGATGGGCGCCGGTGGGTCATCAGCGCGCGGGCGGTCCCGGTGACGGGGCACCTGCCGCCGGAGCGCCGGGCCACGGCGGCAGGTGCCGGGGACGGTCGTCCGACGCGGTCACTGCAGCAGGCTCGTCCAGTACACCTGGAAGGCCTGCCAGATGAGTACCCCGAGGCCGAGGAACCACAGCGTCAGCACCACCGTGTGGTTGCGTGCGAGGACGCCTGCCGCCGGGGCCAGTGCACGCGGCAGTCTCAGGTGCCCCTCGCGCAGGTTGTACAGCGTCACGTACCAGAACAGGGGTACGGCCACCGCCCACACGACCATGCAGTAGGGGCACAGAGCGCCGATACGGTACAGGCTCTGGAAGATCAGCCAGTGGACGAAGGCCGCTCCGAAGAACGTTCCAGCTTGCAGCCCCCACCAGAACCAGCGCGCGAACCGCGCCCCGGCCAGCATCCCTGCCCCGACGGTCATCACCACCGCGAAGCCCGCGACGCCGATGAGCGGGTTGGGGACACCGAAGGCCTCGGCCTGCGGTGTGTTCATGACGCTGCCGCAGGACAGTACCGGGTTGATGCTGCAGGCGGGTGTGTGCTCGGGATCGTCCAGGACGAGCATCTTCTCGACCAGAAGGGCGGCGGCGGCGAACAGCCCGGTCCCGCCCCCGGCGACGAGGAGCCAGGGCAGGGCCCGGCCGATGACCGGGGCGTCCGTGCCCGGGGGCCGGGTCGGGTCGGCGGCCCGGGTGGCACTCATTCCTCGAGCCCTTCGTCGATCATCGTGCTGAGCGTCTCGTAGTCGGGCATCGTGGTGGTCTGCTGACCGTCGACGTAGATGGTGGGGGTGCCCTGCACACCCAGTTCCACGCCGTCGTCGAAGTCGGCCTGGACGCGCTCCAGGGTCTCCTCCGACTCCATCGTCTCGGTGAACTCGTCCATGTCCAGGCCGAGGTCCTCGGCGAAGCCGACGAAGACGTCGGACCGGTCCTCCTGGGACTCGCCCCACTCCGCCTGTGTCTCGAACATCCGCTGGTACATCTCTTCCAGTGCGCCCTGCTGGGCGGCGGCCTCGACCGCGGCGGCGGCCGGAGCGGAGTTGGTGTGGCCCGGCATCGGGAAGTACCGGACCACGACGTCGATCTGCCTCTCGTACTCCTCGCGGATCCTCTCGATGACCGGGTACTGGGCGCGGCAGGCCTCGCACTCGAAGTCGAGGAACTCCACGACGGTCACGGTGGCGTCGTCGTGCTGGTCGAGGTAGCGGCTGTCCTCGCGCACGAGGGTTTCTTCAGGGGCGGCGGGACCGCCTTCGGGTGTGGTGGCCTGTTCGGTTCCGTCAGGGCTCTGACCGGGTTGGCCGAGGCCGGCGAGCAGACCGAGGCCGACGACGGCGACCAGGATGAGGCCCAGGGTGATGGCGAGATTCTTGCTCATGGTGCATCCAGTCCTTCGGCGCGTGCGCGGGCACGCGGGGACGTAGGGTCACGGCCGGCCGCGCCGGGGCGCGGCGTGTGGATGGCGCTGCGGGGGGTGGAGCAGCGCCGTCCGTGACTACACCCGTTGGACGCAGAGCCTGGTCAGGAGCGTGAAGCCGTGCGGCGGGGAAGGGCGCGGGTGCGCTGTGGGTCCGGCGGGGCCGCGGGCGGGAGGTTTGCGCAGGAACGGTGTGAGCGGCAGGACCGCGCCGAGCAACAGCGGGGACTGGCCCGAGGGCAGTACCTGTCCCTCGGAGGTCTCGCAATGGTGTTCCGGGGAGGGCGGGTCGGTGTCCGCGGGGGACGGACCGGCCTCGTCCGGGCAGGCCGAGAACCCCGCGACCGCCGGGGCCGACAGCGGTTCGGCCTGGGTCTGGTGGCACACGGCGCACAGGAAGCACAGCGCCACCGCGGCCAGCAACGACACCACGAAGGTGCGTCGGTGCAGGTGCGGTCGGTGCTTCACAGGGTGGACCCTACCGGGGGTCACGGAGCGCTGCCTCCCGAGCGGCCGAATCCTCGGGGAGGGGCGTGGTCGGAGAGTGTGCAACATCTACACCGGCACGGGACTGCTCGGGGAGGCCTCCGGTGCGGTGGTGCTGCCGTCGCCGCGTCCGCGGCGGCCCGCGCGGACCCCGTTGGCGATCACCAGCACCTCCGCGAGTTCATGGGTGAGGATCACCGCGGCGAGCCCCAGGACACCCAGAGCGGCCAGCGGGACCAGCGTGATGAGAATGCCGCCGGACAGCACGAGGCTCTGGATCATGATCCGCCTCGCCCTGCGGGCGTGGGCGAGCGCGCGCGGCAGGGTGCGCAGGTCCTCTCCCATGAGGGCGACGTCGGAGGCCTCCACGGCCACGTCCGTCCCCATCGCACCCATCGCCACACCCACGTCGGTGGTGGCGAGGGCGGGGGCGTCGTTCACCCCGTCTCCGACCATGGCGACGGCACCGTGGCGGCGCAGCGCATCGACGCGTGCGGACTTGTCCTCCGGGCGCAGTTCGGCATGGACCTCGCCGACACCCGCCTGAGCGGCCAGGGCTGACGCGGTCCGTCCGTTGTCGCCGGTGAGCATGACCGTACGCAGGCCCATCCGGTGCAGTTCGGCCACGGTTGCGGCCGCCTCCGGGCGGAGCTCGTCACGGATCGCCACGGCCCCCAGGACACGGTCCCCGTGCTCGACCAGGACGGTCGTGGCCCCCTGCGCCTGAAGCTCGGCCACTGTGCCGCCGAGGCCACCGGGCTCCACGAACCCGGGACGGCCCAGACGGGCGGGTGTGCCGTCCAGGGTTCCGGTCAGACCTTGGCCGGGCACCGCCTCGACGTCGGAGGCGGGTCCGGGGGCAGGGTTCGCCGCCAGGATCGCAGCGGCCAGGGGATGCTCGCTGCGGGCCTCCAGGGCGGCGGCCACCGCGAGGACCTGCTCCCGCGTGTGCCCGGGCGCGGGCTCCACGGCCACCACCGCGGGGGCGTTGCGGGTGAGGGTCCCGGTCTTGTCCAGCGCGACGGTGCGTACCGCCCCGAAGCTCTCGAGAGCGGCCCCTCCCTTGACCAGGACCCCCGAGCGGCTCGCCGCCCCGATGGCGGCCACAACGGTCACCGGGACGGAGATGGCGAACGCGCACGGCGAGGCGGCCACGAGCACCACGAGGGCACGTTCGATCCACGTTCCCGGATCGCCTGCCAGGGAACCGGCCACGGCGATGAGCGCCGCGGCCGCGAGGATCACCGGGACGAGCGGGCGTGCGATGCGTGCGGCCAGCCGTTGGGCCGCACCCTTGCGGGCCTGCTCGCGTTCCACGATGTGCACGAGCCGGGACAGGGAGTTGTCGGACACCCGTGCGGTGACGTCGACCTCCAGGGCACCGCCCCCGTTGACCGTGCCCGCGAAGACCTCGGTGCCCGGAACTGCCTCGACCGGGACCGATTCCCCGGTCACGGTCGAGGTGTCCAACGCGGATCTGCCCGACCGCACGACACCGTCCGTGGCGACACGTTCGCCGGGGCGCACCAGCAGTACGTCGTCCGGTACCAGCTCCTCCGGGGCGACGGTGTGTTCGGCGCCTTCCCGGAGCACGGTCGCCCGAGCGGGGACGAGGTCGAGCAGGGACCTCAGGCCTTGGCGGGTGCGCGCCACTGCGTGGTCCTCCAACGCCTCGGCCAAGGAGAAGAGGAAGGCCAGCATGGCGGCCTCTCCGACCTCGCCGAGCAGGACGGCCCCGACCATGGCCACGGTCATGAGAGTGCCCACCCCGAGGCGGCCCTTCAGCAGGGCGCGCAGGGTCGAAGGCACGAAGGTGAGTCCCCCTGCCGTGATCGCGCCCGCGTACAGCAGGGTCGGGACAGCCGTCGCGCCGGTGGTCCAGCCGACGAGCAGTCCGGCGAGCCACAGCGCACCGGCAGCGCCGGACCAGCGCATCGCCGACGAAGCCCACCACCGACCGGGCGCGGTGGACCGTGCAGCGGACGGGGAGGCACAGGTCGGGTCGTCGCAGCCGTCGCTTCCACCGTCGTCGGTGTCGGCCCGGGGCGGTCCGGACCCCTGGCCGGCGCAGCAGGAACAGGACGCCGCACAGTTGCCGGAGTCCCCCGCGGGTGGGAGGGGCCGGTCCTGCCCGGAGGGGGGCGTCGGGTCGTCGCCGCAGCACAGGTCGGACATCGTTGGTCAGCCTCTCTCCGCCGCCTCGGTGTCGGGCAGGAGTGCCGAGAGCAGTGCCCGGCCGACGTCGGTGAGGCGGTACATCACCAGCTTGCCGTCGCGGCGCGATGCAGCCAGGCCGGCGGTACGCAGCTGCCGGACGTGGTGGGAGACGAGTTTCTGCGAGGACGAACAGACCCAGGCCAGATCGCACACGCACAGTTCGTCGCCCACCTGCAGGGCACGGGCGATGCGCAGCCGGGTGGGGTCCCCCAGCGCACGCGCGCGGTCCGCGGCCTCCTGCGCGTTGCCGTCGACGGGCACGAGAGCGCGGACCCTCTCGGCCTGGGGCAGGTCGAGGCAGAGCAGATCACAGGAATCGGAAGCCATGCCAACAATCTAACGAATGTTGGTATGATGGACAAGTGGGGTGGAAGGCGCGAGAGGGCACGGCTGTCCGACCCCCGACGCGGCCTGCGGGGCCGTCCTCAGGCAAGGTGCCAGCCGGCGCGGAACACGGGTGCTTTGCCCCGCACCGCACGCCGCCCCCAGTCGGCGATCGAAGCGCCGACCTCCTCAGGCGTGCGGTGGGAGGTGTCGACCACGGCCATCCCCCACCGGTCCGCGATGTCGGCGCCGACCCAGCGGTCCCACCGCATCCCGGGCCAGGCGTCGCCGGTGACCACCTCGGGTGCGTGCGTGGGGTCGACCGCGTGCCGGCGCATCCATTCGGCGAACGCCGTGTGCAGGGGCCTGGTCCCGGCCGGTTCGTCCCGGGCGTCCAGGCGGGCGCCCTGGGCCCCGGCGTCGGCGTCGAGCAGGCACACCGCGATGTCGATCCGGTCCGCGGACGGGGCCGCGAGCGCCTCACCGGCCGGGACCGGATCACCGGCCAGCAGGAGGTGGCGGCCCTGTCCGTCCAGGTCGATCGCGTGCTGCACGATCCGCTCCACGGTCTCCTGCCGCCACGCGGAGGTGGGGGTCTGGGGGATTGGCGGGTAGTGCCCCAGCTCCACGGGTTCGAACCCGGGCCCCAGGAGCGGGGCGGCGTGCAGGCGGGCCGTGCTCTTGCCGACGCCCGAGGCGCCGGAGAGGACGAGCAGCATGGGGTTCCTTCTTCCGGTGGTTCCTGTTCAGGGGGCGCTCGGCGCAGCGGCCCGCACGAGCACGGAAGCGGCGTCGGCGACGGTCTCCGCGCTGCTGCGGGTGGTGGCGGGGGTCTGCACGGCCAGCGCCCCCTCGTACAGGCAGAGCAGCTGGTGGGCCAGGTCACCGGGGTCGCGCAGGTCGGCTTCGGTGGCCAGGGACGTGAAGAGCTCCAGCAGCCACTGTTGCTGGTCGGCGGCCACCCGGTGTCCGGGGTGTTCTGGGTCGGGCAGTTCCGCCAGGGCGTTGATGAAGGCGCAGCCGCGGCGGTTGTCGAGCATCCATGTGCGTAGCGCCCGGAAGGGGGCGGTCGCGCGCTCCTGGGGGGTGAGGCCGGATGTGGCGAGCGCGCCGGCGACGTGGGCACGCCAACGGCGGTCGCGTGCCAGGAGGTAAGTCGCGACGAGGGCCTCCTTGGACCCGAACCGGTTGTAGAGCGTGCGCTTGGTGACGCCGGAGTGCTGGGCGATCAGATCGACCCCGACGGCCGTGATGCCGCGCTCGTAGAACAGCTCGGAGGCGGAGTCGAGGACGCGCCGTGCGCCCGGGGTCAACGTGTCGGGGTCGAGAGCGGTTGCCTTCACTGATCTGTGTACCTTAGGCTGCCGGGGAAGGTTCACAGATCAGTATACGCGAGGGAGGGTTCACCACCATGGTCGACGAAAAAACGATGCTCGCCGCCCGCATCTCCCGCCACGGCGGCCCCGACGCCCTGGAGCTCGCACAGGTCCCGGTGCCCGCCCCGGGGGCCGGGCAGGTGTTGGTCGAGGTCACGGCGGTCGCGCTCAACAACACCGACTTGTGGACCCGCGAGGGCGCCTACGGAGCCCCCGGCGACCCGGAGGCGCGGTCCGGGTGGCGCGGGCCGATCGACTTCCCCCGCGTGCAGGGGGCCGACATCGCCGGAACGGTCGCCGGCACCGGCGAGGGCGTCGATCCGGGCCTCACCGGGGAACGTGTCCTCGTCGACCCCGCGATCTACGACGGCGACGGGAACGACGCCAACCCCGTGGGTCTGCTCGGCAGCGAGCGCGACGGCGGGTACGCCTGGTACGTCCTGGCCGGAGCGGCGCGTGTGCACCGCGTCGGGGACTCCCCGCTGAGCGACACCGAACTGGCGTGCTTCCCCACCGCCTACGGCACCGCCCTCGGCATGCTCGAACGCGGCGGCGTACGCGCGGGGGAGACCGTCGCGGTCACCGGCGCATCCGGCGGGGTGGGGCTCGCGCTGGTCCAGTTGGCGGCGGCNGACGCGGTTCGCGAGGCCGGTGCCGAGCACGTCCTGGACCGTGGCGGGGGCGACCCGTGGCAGCACATCGCCGGGGTCGCCCCCGAGGGACTCGACGCCGTGCTCGATGTCGTCGCCGGTACAGGCCTCACCGAGGGGCTCGAGTCGCTGCGCGACGGCGGCCGGTGGATCGTGGCCGGCGCGCTGGGCGGCGCCGACCCGCACCTGGACGTGCGACGCCTGTACACACGCAACCTCGTGCTCGTCGGCTCCAGCATGCACACCCCCGCGCACTTCCGGACCCTCGTGGAGATCGCCCGGAGCGGGGACGTGCGGCCGGTCGTCGCCGCCACCTTCGGCCTCGGCGACGTGCACCGCGCCCAGGCCGAACTCGCGACCCGCCGCCACATCGGCAAGCTCGTGCTGACAGTGCGGTGACGGGCCGGGCAGCACGGAACCGGCGACGGGTCAGGGGCCCGATTCACACGACCTGTGTGCTGGGAACAGGACGACGCGGCCACCGTGCCAGGGCCACGGCTCCCATCACGGTCGACAGGACCGCGAGACCTCCCCAGACCATCGGCTGGGTGACGAGCATGTCCCCCGGCTCCTCGCCCGGCGTGCGACCGCCGTCCCGACCGGTGACCGTGGCCAGGAGCAGGACGACCACGCCGGCGGCGGTGAGAACCCGCCCCGCCAGGCGTACGAGCACACCGGGACCCGGATCCTTCGCTACGCGCCGCAGGGGCAGGCGCTCGTCCTGGCGCAGCGGGCGCAACAGCCTGGCCAGGAACAGCAGGGCGACCGGAAGTTGGAGGGCCCAGACCAGGGTCCGGAACCAACCGTCGAACCACACGTTGGTGCCGTACAGGAGGGTGTGCCAGACACTGAGCACGTAGACCATGATCACGAACCGGTGGAGGACCCGCCAGAACCTGCTTCCGGTCCACGAACGCACGTAGAAGGACAGGCCAAGAGGGATCGCCAGGTACAGCGCGATGAGGCCGATGAGGATGGCCACCTCACCGGTCCCGGAGGAGTAGTGGCCGGGAACGAACGTGTCGGCGAGGGCCGTCAGGAATCGCGGGACCGGGCCGAGCCCGTCGTCGTTCGCGCGCACCTTCTCGGCGAAGAACGCCAGCGCGTGGGCCAGCATCAGCAGCATCGTCGTGATGCTGGTGACGCGGTGCCACCGCTCCACCTGCGCGTGGGAGAACGGGGAGGACCGCAGCGGCACCATCGACCGGGCCAGGCCGAACACCACGCTGACCCAGGCCCACAGCAGGGCCGACCAGCCGAAGGCCTGGCAGGCCCAGTAGAGCCAGTACACACGTGCGTCGTCCAGTTCCGGCATGACGTCGAGGGTCTGAGAGGCGCTGGTCTCGACCCGCCAGTACAGGAGGGCGAATATCGATGCGGTCACCGCGAGAGCCAGAGCCGCGTCGAACACGAGATGGCGAAGGTCGGTGCGCAGGGTGCGTCGGTCCACACGGCGGTGGCTCTTCCGGGAAAGGGAAGGGGAGGTCATGGACAGGCTCCTCGGGGCGTTTCGCGGTGATCCTGAAAACGCTGCTCCGAGCGTGCGGCGGCGCGTCCGGACACACGTCGCACCCAGGACCGCCCGGTCATGACCGGGCAGGCAGCGGTACACGTGCGTCGCGCGAGTCGCTCGGTACAGTGACTTCTCGTGGCCCAGGACGACGGGGGGTCAGGCCGAGGAAGGCACTGGTGGGCCGCGCAGGACCTGTGTGTACCGGAGGTAGGAGAACGCGGGTCGGCCACGCTGATCGGGGAACGGGGACCGTGCCTTCGGCGGCGTGGCCGGGGCAGGCAGCACTCCGGCCACCACCAGCAGCGGCAGGGCCCGCAGGGCCATGAAACCCCAGAACGCGAAGAACGCCCGCTCGCCGCGGTGCAGCCACCATGCGCCCACCAGGGCGGACACCACGTGCATGGCGATCATGGTTCCGGCGGAGGCGCCCTGGGCAGTGTCCAGGCTCTGGCCGTGAGCGGCGTGGCCACCGCCCGAGGAAGCGGTCACGCTCAGGGCCATGTGCAGGGCGAACTGGCCCCAGAGCATGTGGCCCGCGATCCGGAGCCGTCCCATGCTGCGGGTGGAGGACGCCCAAGCAACGGTGTGGACGGCGGCCATCCCGAGCAACAGCCCGAGGAGCGGAATGTCATGGCCGCTGCTCAACGCGTGCCCGTGCGCGGACAGGCTCGCGCAGACCAGGGTGAACACCCCGGCCCGCAAGTGTCGACAACCCCGGCTCTCCGGCATCGCGTCCATGGTGTCAGTGCTTCCGCCGCGGGCTCCGCCGGGTCAGTTCCAGAGGCCGGTCACGCTCGAGCGCCGTCCTCGTCGACCGGGCGGAGCGTCGACGAGGAACTGATGCTCTCCAGCGCCGCCGCCACGAGGGGGTGGTCGCGCTTGCCCTTGCGGGTCGCGGCCAGGATCCGGCGCACGGGGGCGGGCTCCCCGGAAAGCGGTAGGCGCACGACCGGCCGGTCCTGCAGCCGGGCGAGCTTCGGGACGAGGATGATGCCGAACCCGTGAGCGACCAGGGCCGTCCCGGTGTCCCACTCGTCGGCGTGGTGGGCGATGTTCGGGGTGAAGCCCGCCGTCATGCAGGCGTTCAGGACCAGGTGGTGGTAAGTGGTCCCGGTGCTGCCGACGATCCAGGGTTCGTCCGCGGCGTCGGCGAGCGTGACCCGGTCCAGGTCGGTCAGGCGGTGTCCCTCCGGAACCACCAGGTCCAAGGGGTCGTCGAACAGCGGATGCTGGTCGAAGCGCTCGTCACCGGCGGGCGGGGTACCGGCCGTGTTGGTCACCAGGGCGAGGTCGGCGTCGCCCGAATGCAGGAGGTCGAAGCAGCGCACGGGTTCGGCCTCGATCACCCGGAGCGTCACCTGGGGAAACCGGTCCCGCAGGTCGGCGGCGGCCGGCGGGAGCAGGCGCGTGGCCGCGGTGGAGAACCCGCACAGCGTGAACAGCCCGGTGGGTTGCTCGGCGGTCGCCGCCAGCTCGGCGTAGGTGCGCTCGGCCTCGGCGTACAGGTTCTCCGCGTGGCGCAGTACCACGCGTGCCGCGGCGGTGAGTGTGATCCCCCGGCCGGAGGGCGCCAGCAGGTCGACCCCGAGCTCCTCGGAGAGCTGGCGCAACCGGTAGGAGACCGCGGAGGGCGTGTAGTGCAGCGCCTCGGCGGCCGCGGTGACGGTGCCGTGCTGGTCCACCATCTGCAGGACCTTGAGCTTCGGATCGATCATGCAATCATTTTGCACGGTTCTGGAGAAAAATGTTTGCTTCTCATCAGCGATCATGGTCGCCAAACTTGGTCCCGTGATGTTTACGAAGCGTGAGAGGGGAAGCGGCCCCCGAACGGGCCGCCCTGTGGAACTGCGTGCCGGAGTCCTCGTCCTGGTGGTGCTCACCGTCGGCGCCTACCTTCCGAGCCCGCTCTATCCCGGATACCAGGAGGCGTTCGGGGCGGGTGATGCGTTCATGACGATCACCTACGCGACCTTCGCGCTGACCAGCATCCCGGCGCTGCTGTTCCTCGGCCCCGCCTCCGACGCGCTCGGCCCGCGCACGGTGCTCCGGTGGGGGATCGCGGCCGCCGCGCTCGGCTCGGTCTGCTTCGCCCTCGCGCCCGGCCCCGCTTGGATGATCGCCGGCCGGGCCGCGCAGGGCATCGCGCTGGGTGCGGCCACCGGTGCGGCGGTCGCGCTCATCGGTTCCTCGGTACGGGAAGCAGGGGCTCGGAGGGCCGCGGTGGCGGCCGGCGCCGCCTTCGTGGGAGGGACCGCGCTGGGACCGATCGCCGCCGGGTTCCTGGGCCAGTACCTCCCGGCACCGCTGACGCTTCCGTTCCTGCTGCACCTCGTGCTGCTGTGGGTCGCATGGAACCGGG
This sequence comes from Nocardiopsis salina YIM 90010, assembly GCF_000341025.1. GTDB lineage: Bacteria > Actinomycetota > Actinomycetes > Streptosporangiales > Streptosporangiaceae > Nocardiopsis > Nocardiopsis salina. The sequence goes on from NZ_ANBF01000077.1 coordinate 74,482, forward strand.
TGTCCGCGCTGCCGCGCGCGGAGGGGGCGACGCTGCGGCACTGGCGGCCGACCCGTCCGCACGTGCCCGGTCCCCTGCGGCCCGTCTTCCGCGCGGCCGCCTGGACCGGGTTCCTGGCGTGGACCACCGCGGGCCTGTTCCTGTCGGTCATCCCGACCCTGCTCGCGCGTGATGGACAGAGCAACCTCGCCGTGGTCGGTGCGATCCTCGGAACCGTCCTGCTGTTCTCCCTGTTCGCGCAACCGGCCGTACCCGTGCTGGGCCTGCGCAACGCCCAGATGGCCGGGCTCCTGGCGCTCTTGATCAGCCTGGTCCTGCTGGCCCTGTCCTTCGGCGGGGCGACCTTCCTGATCGCCGTGGCCGCGGTCGTCGCCGGGATCGGACACGGGCTCGCGTACGGCGGAGCGTCGGCGGCGGTGGAGAACACCGTGCCTCCGGCCCAGCGCGGGGGGATCTCGGGCGCGCTCTACATCGCCTTCTACGCGGGCGCGGGCGTCCCGCCGGTCCTGATCGGACTGCTCACCTTCTCCGTGCCCCTGACCACGGCGACCGTGATCGCCGCGGTGGCCACGATCCTGCTGGTCCCGCTCGCCTCGCAGGCGGTGTTCTCCGCCTTCTCCGCGCGCACCGAGCCCAGCGCGGCCGCGTGAGAGGACCACGGCCGGGCGTCGCCGTGGGGATCCCAGCGGCGGGCGCCGCAGGCTACTTCTGGGGGGAGTCTTCCCAGAGCACGTCGACGATGGCGTTGACGGTCTCCTGCATGCCCTGCAGTGCGTCGGGGATACGGTCGCGGCCGAACCGGTAACGCGGCCCGTTGACCGTCAGGACGGCCGCCAGGTTCCCCGCCGAGTCCCGCACGGGCCGGGACAGGGAGAGCAGCCCTTCCTCGAGCTCGTTGTCGATCACCGCGTACCCCTGTTCACGCACCTCGGACAGCTCCTGGGCCAGAACGGCGCGGTCGGTGACCGTGCGGGAGGCGAAGGCTTCCAGCTCCTCGGGCAGCACCGCAGCGAGCCGCTCTGTGGGCAGCTCTGCCAGCAGGACCTTCCCCGTCGAGCTCGCGTGCAGCGGGAAGCGCCGGCCTATGTACTTGCCCAGACCGCCGCCTACCACGTGGGGGCCGGACGCGTCCGCGATGAGCTCCAGGTCGTCGTCCCCGCGCGGTACCGACAGTGTCGCCGACTCGTTGAGCCGTGCGGCCAGGTCGTCCATCACCGGCTGGACACGCTTGACCAGACCGGCGTAGGGGTCGGCGATCTTGCCGAGCCGGGCCAGGTCCCAACCGAGGCTGTAGTTGTTGTCGACCCGGTCGACGAAACCGCTCTGTTCCAGGCTGAAGAGGAGACGGAACGCGGTCGGGCGGGCGATACGGGTCTCGGCCGCCAGGGCGGTGGCCGTCGCACCGTTGGGGTGCTTGGCGAGCTCCCTCAGCAGGCGCACGGCCTTGACCACGGATTTGTTGGTCATGTCCGCCGGCTCGGGCGCCTCGCCCATGTGTTCGTCCTCCCACGCGTCCTTGACTCACCCCGAGGGGCTCCACCGACCCTCCACCTTAGCTGCAGCGAGAGTGGAGGGTCCGGGCAGGAATCCGCGTGCACACCGTGCGTACCGGCGAGTACGGACGGTGGGAGGACGTCGGGGCGGCGGGCCCGCTCAGCCGGCCGGGTTCCCGCTCCCCGCCGGTGCGTCCCTGAGGGCGGACGGCAGGAAACGCTCCGGTGTGTTCTGGTAGGCGACCGGGCGCAGGAACCGGTCGACGGCCGCGGTCCCGACCGAGGTGTGGGCAGGCGTGGTCGTCGAGGGGTAGGGCCCTCCGTGCTGCTGGGCCGCGGTCACCGCGACGCCGGTCGGCCAATCGTCGAACACGATGCGCCCCACCTTCGGCCGCACCGCGTCGAGCAGCAGTCGCACGTCCCGGTCCTCGCCCTCGGTCGGCGAAGAGGCCGTGTGCACGGTTGCCGTGAGGCTCCCGGTGAGCAGAGAGAGCACCCGCAGCGCCTCTTCCACCGAGCCGTACTCGACCACGATCGACGCCGGACCGAAACTCTCCTCCAGCAGCGTCTGCGCCCGGCCGTCGAAGTCGCGCGCGTGGACCGCGAAAAGGCTCGCCCCCGCCTCGGGCCGGTCGGAGCCGTGCACGGTCTGCTCGCCCCCTGCCAGGAGCCGGACCCCTGCGGTCGAGGCGAGCTCCTTCAGCCGCTGCTCGTAGGCGTCGGCGACCTTGGTGGTGAGCAGCCGCTGGTCGTCCACGCCTTCCACGAGCTCACGGAGGCGCTCCGGCAGGTCGGTGCCCTCGGGCACCAGGAGCAGCCCGGGCTTGGTGCAGAACTGGCCGGCACCCAGAGTGAAGGACCCCGTGAAACCCCGGGCGATGTCGTCGGGGCGTTCGCGCACGGCCTCGGCCGTGGCCACGGCGGGGTTGATGCTGCCCAGCTCGCCGTAGAAGGGGATCGGCTCCGGCCGCGACGCCGCGATGTCGAAGAGGTGGCGCCCGGCGGTGAGGGAACCGGTGAAGGCCGCCGCGGTGATCCGCGGGTCCTTCAGCGCCTGCACCCCGGGCTCGACGCCGCTGATCAGGTTGAACACCCCCTCGTCGGCGCCCGCCTCCCGCAGGGCCGAACGCACCAGGCCGGCGGTCAGCTGCGAGGTCTCGGGGTGGCCGGGGTGGGCCTTGAGCACCACCGGGCATCCCGCCGCGAGGGCCGAGGCGGTGTCCCCTCCCGCGACGGAGAAGGCGAACGGGAAGTTGCTCGCGGCGAACACCAGGACGGGGCCGAACGGCACGAGCATGCGGCGCAGGTCCGGCCGCGGGGCGGGTGCGAACCCGGGGTCGGCGCGGTCCACGACGACCCGCTGGTGCCCGCCCTCCTCCAGCAGGTCGGCGAACATCCGCAGCTGGACCGCGGTGCGTTGCACCTCGCCCTCGAGACGGCCGTGGGGCAGGCCCGTCTCCTCGTGTGCGACCGGGACGAGCTCGTCCCGGGCCGAGGCGAGCGTGTCCGCGACGCGGCGCAACGCTCGAGCCCGTTCGTGGTCGGGGGCCGCGCTCCAGGTGGCGGAGGCGGAAGCGGCCCGGTCGAGGACCCGCTCCAGTTCGTCGGGTCCGGTGTCCGTCGTGGCGGCAGAGTCGGCGGTGAGCATCGTGGTGCTGGTGCCCTTTCGTCTCGTTCGGCTGGGCGGGGGCGTCCCGCCGGTCCGGTCTCTCGCCGAGGGGCTCACTCCTCGGCAGCGATCTGACGGGCCACACGCAGCCCGCTCTCGACCGCGCCGTCGATGAAGCCGGGCCAGAGGTTCGCGTGGTCGCTGCCGGCGAAGTGCAGGACCCCTTCGCTGCGCTGCTGCAGCTCCAGGTACTGAGAGACCTGTCCCGGGCGGTGGATCATCCAGGTCTCCCCGGACAGCGGGTCGGCCATCCAGTCGTGTCCGGTGCTGTCGAGGACCTCGAGGTCGTCGCGCCACACACCCAGGGCCTTGCGGACCGCGTCCGTGTCGTCCGGTGCGATGCGGGTCGAGTCCGCGCCGAAGGCCACGAGCACGGCGTCGTCCTCGCCGATGAACTCCGTGCGCACGACCGACAGCGGGTGGTGCGCCGAGGAGTAGGCGAAGAACGGGGTGATGGGCCCCCGGACCCTGATCCAGACCTTGACGCCCTGCGAGGCGGCCTTCTCCTCGGCGGGGACGGTCTTGCCCGCAGGCAGGGCGGGGGAGAACTCCACGCTCGGGAGGATGTTCTGCGGCAGGCTCACCACGACCCGGCCCGCCGTGATCCGAGTGCCGTCGGAGGTCGTCACGACCGCGCTGTCGTCCCCGTGCTCGATGCGGCTCACTGTGGTGGAGGTGTGGATCTGCGCGCGTGCCTCCTCGGCCAGCGCCGAGACCAGGGCACGCGTGCCCCCGGTGAGCCGGAAGACGGCGGAGGCCTCGTGCATGAGGTGCCAGGAACCGGCGGTGGCGGCGGTCCAGCGGAGCGCGCTGCTGAAGCCGGCCTCGCTCGGCGGTGCGTTGAGGTGCCCGACCCAGGCGGCCTCGTTGGCGTTGTACTCCTCGACCGGCAGGTCGAGTTCGTCGAGCTTCTCCTGGACCGTGGCCCCGTCCACCGATGCCAGGGCCGGGGAGGAGGTGGGGGCGTCGGGCCGCGGGATCACGTCCATGGTGTCGGCGAGCAGGCGGCGCATGCCCGGGTCGATGAGCTCCATGAAACCGTCGAGCGTGCCTGTGCGCACCTCGTCGCCGGCCAGCCAGTAGGCCTGCTCCGGGCGCGGGCCGCGGGTGACGTCCAGCCCGAGGCGGGTGATCTCGGCCCACACGTGCGGCTGCAGCCAGTGGACCCAGGTGCCGCCCATCTCCAACGGTCGGCCGAACCGTTCGTCGGTCCACACGCGTCCGCCCAGCCTGTCGCGGGCCTCGAGTACGAGGACGCCCTTTCCGGTCCGCCCGAGTTCACGTGCGGTGATCAGACCGGCGACACCGGCCCCAACCACGACGACGTCCGCAGATTGCTGCATGGGGTGCCTTTCTTCGACCCTCGGCCGACGCCCGGGTGCCGGTGGGTGCCCGGCCCGGGGTTCGGGCCGGCGTGACCTGGGTCTTTTCGGGGGGAGCTGCCTTTTGGCGCGCACGAGTTCAAATAGTGAACGCAGTGTTCAGATTATTTTTGTGCGTCGTGGAGTGTCAACCCCCTCAATCCGACATCAAGGGCTATTTATGCACTTTCCACTTATGCAATTGAGGTAATTTTGGTGCCCCCCTTGACCGACCTGGTGGAGTGGGTCACATTAACCGGACGTTACGTTCACTATCAGAACGTCCACTGTCGACGTTCGTGACCCCCCAGGGCCCGCCAACGCTAAGGAACCCGTCGTCATGCCCGAAAACGCAGCGCAGACCTCCGAGACGTCCCCGGAGGAGGTCGGCGAAGAGCCCCGACCACCGACCCGCGGCTCGATGGACTGGGTGGTCTTCGGGCTCGCGCTGCTCATGTGCTCCGGGTTCGTCACCTGGGGTGTGATGGACGCGGACGGGATGGCGGCCGCCGCCGAGGCCGCGCTCGCCCGCATCCTCGACTCGTTCGGCTGGCTCTACGTCCTGGCCCTGACCGGGCTCGTCGCGGTCGCGGCCTTCGTCGCCTTCTCGCGGTACGGGCGCATCCGCCTGGGGCGCGAGGGTGAGCGCCCGGAGTTCTCCACGGGCGTGTGGATCACGATGCTGTTCGCTGCAGGGATGGGTACCGGCCTGGTCTTCTGGGGTGTGGCCGAGCCCCTGTCCCATCTCGCGGAGCCACCCCTCGGTGCTGCGGAACCCGGGTCCGGGGAGGCGACCCGGATGTCCATGGAGTACACGATCTTCCACTGGGGTCTGCACACGTGGAGCCTGTACGCGCTGATCGGGCTCCCCCTGGCCTACGGGATCTTCCGCAAGGGCCGACCCAGCCTGATCAGCTCCGTCGTGTGCCCGGACAGGCCCACCACCTCGTGGGCCTCCCGTTCGGTCAACGCCTTCTCGGTCTTCCTGACCACATTCGGGGCCGCGACCTCCCTGGGGCTGGGCGCGATCCAGATCAACGACGGCCTGGCCTCGGCCTTCGGGGTCCCGGTCAACAACACGGTCGCCATCGCGACCATCACCGGCGTCACGTTGCTCTTCGTGGTGTCCGCCGTTTCGGGGCTCCAGCGGGGGATCAAGCACATCTCCACGTTCAACGCCGTTCTGGCCGGCCTGATCATGGCCTTCGTCTTCGTCGCGGGCCCGAGCGTGAACCTGATCCAGACCTACATCGAGGCCCTGGGCGGCTACGTCTCAGGCTTCGTCCCCATGGCCACCGAGACCGGGCTCTACGGCGGTGGCGAGTGGGTGAACTCCTGGACCGTCTTCTACTGGGGATGGTGGATGGGGTACGCCCCCTTCGTGGGGACCTTCGTCGCTCGGATCTCCCGCGGGCGCACCATCCGCGAGTTCGTGCTCGCCGTCCTGGCGGCACCCACGGCCCTGAGCCTGCTGTGGTTCAGCGTCGTCGGAGGCACGGCGATGCACATGGACCGCGCGGGCGGCGGTGAGCTCACCGGTGCCCTGGATGCATCGGGTGAGGGCGCGGTCCTCTTCGCACTCTTCGAGCAGCTGCCCCTCACGGCGATCGCGTCCGTGCTCGTGATCGTGCTGATCGTCCTGTTCTTCGTCAGCAGTGCCGATTCCGCGTCGATCGTGCTCGGCATGTTCTGCCAGGGCGGCACCCTCGCTCCCCGCAGGGGCATCGTCGTGGTCTGGGGTTCGGCCATCGCCCTGACCGCGATCGTGTTGGTGCTGTCCGGGGGCGTGTCTGCGGTCCAGACCGTGTCCATCGTGATCGGCCTGCCCTTCTTGGCCATCCTCACCATCGCCGCGGTCCGGTTCGTCCTCGAGCTGAGACGCGACCACGCCGAGGAGTCCGAACCCTCAGGCGTTCACTAGACGAACACGGTGCGTGTGCCCGGTCGCGTGGTGCGGCCGGGCCTTTCGTCATGCCTGGCCAGTGCCGCTAAAAACCCTGTGAACAGGGAAAACATGGGGATCACGAGCCCCTTTCAGGCTCTGTGAACGAGTCCCCCTTCACCCCCTTGACGCGTTTCGGGGGCGCCCGTAGCGTTTGGATCGTTCATCATTCGATCAACGCGTTCATTAAGTGAACGGTGAGAGAAGGCTCCCCATGAACGACCGGAGGATGCGACTCTTCGCATTCGACTTCCAAGGGCCCGCGCATCTGTCCGCGGGGCTGTGGCGGCACGACGACGACCAGGGCGCGCGCTACACCGACGTCAAGTACTGGACCGAGTACGCGCGGCTCCTCGAGGAGGGGAGGTTCGACGGCCTCTTCCTCGCCGACAACGTCGGCTACCACGACGTCTACGAACAGAGCGCGGGCCACGCACTCAGGGACGCTGCGCAGCTCCCGTCCAACGACCCGAGCATGGTGGTCTCGGCGATGGCCGGCGCCACCACGCACCTCGGCTTCGGGATCACCGCGTCCACTTCCTACGAACACCCGTATGCGCTGGCCAGGCGTTTCTCGACTCTGGACCACCTCACGGACGGCCGTATCGGCTGGAACCTGGTCACCTCCTACGCCGACAGTGCCGCCCGAAACCTCGGGACAGGGCGCCAGGTACCGCACGACGAGCGCTACGCCATGGCCGCCGAGTACCTCGAGGTCTGTTACAAGCTCTGGGAGTACTCCTGGCGGGAGGACGCGGTCGTACTCGACCGGGCCGACGGGGTCTACGCCGACCCGGACCGTGTCAGGGAGATCGCGCACCACGGAACCTACTTCGACGTCCCCGGCTTCTTCCTCTGCGAGCCATCGCCGCAGCGCACACCGGTGATCTTCCAGGCCGGCGGGTCGTCGAAGGGGCGCGCTCTCGCTGCGGCCGGGGCCGAGGCCGTCTTCGCCAACGCGACCTCCAAACCCGCGCTGAAGCGGCAGGTGGACGACCTGCGGGCCCAGGCCGGTGCAGCGGGGCGGGACCCCGAGAGCGTGCGGGTCCTGCAGATGCTGAACGTGGTCTGCGCACCCACCGACGAACAGGCGCACCGCCGCTACGACGAGTACCGGCGCATGGTGAGTTACGCCGGCGCGATGGCCCGCTACAGCGGCTGGACCGGCCTCGACATGTCCCAGTTCGACCCGGACGTGCCTCTGCGCCACGTCAAGACCGACGCCGGGCAGACCATGGTCGACCTCTTCTCCAAGATGGACCCCGACCGGGACTGGACGCCCCGCGACATCGCCGAGTACATCGGCGTCGGCGGCACAGGGCCCACCCTGGTCGGTTCCCCCTCCACGGTGGCCGACGAGCTCCAGTCGTGGATGCGCGAGACCGGAGCCGACGGCTTCAACATCGGCCACGCCGTCAAGCACAGGAACATCGCCGACTTCATCGAACTGGTCGTCCCCGAGCTGCAGCGCCGCGGGTCGGTGTGGCAGGACTACGACGGTTCCACGCTGCGGGAGAAGCTCTACGGCCCTGGCGTGACCCGCCTCCGCGACGACCACCCCGGATCCGCCCACCGCCACCGGCAGCTGCAGACCGTCTGAGTCCCAAGAGGCAGAGCCCGAAGACCCCCTCGGAGGTGACGAACATGTTGACCGTCGAATCTTCCATCTCGCAGCAGCACTACCGCAAGGTCATGGGGCGCATCCCCACCTCTGTCGTGGCGATCACCGGCATCGACGAGACCGGCGAGGAGCTCGGGTTCATCGTCGGTACCTTCGCCTCGCTCTCGCTGGAGCCCCCGCTGGTGACCTTCAGCGTCGCCGAGACGTCCTCGACCTGGCCGAGGATCCGCCGCAGCCAGTACTTCTCCGCCAACGTGCTCGCCGGCCCCGGCAGCGAGGTGTGCCGGGCGCTCTCACGCAAGGGTCCCGGGAAGTTCGACGGGCTGCGCTACGAGACCGGGGAGACGGGTGTCCCGCACCTGCTGGACTCGGTGGCCTGGATCGACTGCACTCTGCAGGCCGAAGTGGTGGTGGGCGACCACTTCATGGTCGTCGGCGGAGTGACGGCCATGGCCGCCGCGGACGGAGAGCCCCTGCTGTTCCAGGGCGGGGAGTTCGGGCGCTACGCCGGCCCGTCGGAGAGCGCACACGTGGGAAGCGGGGCCTGACGATGAGCGAGGACAAGTCCACCACCATCAGGAACGCCTGGCGCGCAGCCTGGGGCAACGGCGACCTCGAGTCCTTCGAACGCCTGCTCGCCGACGGGTACGTGCGCCACACCAAGACCGGTTCGGAGGGCATCGAGTCGGTCAGGACGGCGATCCGGACCTCGCAGGAGGCCTTCCCCGACCTCCGTACCGAGGTTCTGGAGACCGTCGAGGACGGGTCGATGGTCGCGATCCGCTGGCAGAGCCACGGCACACACACCGGGGCCTTCATGGGTGTGCCGCCCACCGACCGGGTCGTGACGGTCACGGGTGCCACCTTCTGCCGGTTCGAGGAGGACCTTCTCGCCGAGGAGTGGGTCGTGTGGGACCCGCGTGAGCTGCTCTCCTCGGTCAACATCTGGAAGGTGGGAGAGCGCCCCGGCGACCGGTGACGGCAGCAGGAGCAGCAACAGTCGTGCGCAGCGGGCGGAAGGACGGATCCGCCCGCTGTGCTCGTCCGGCCAGGGGCACCCTTGTGCCCCGGACAGGAGACGGATGGACATCGCGACCAGCATCAGCAACGCCGCCGCCGAACTCGCGGGGGCACGGCGGGACGTGCGCGCCGTGCCCCCGCTGACCGAGGGGTGGGCCGATCTGGATGCGGACACCGGGTTCCGGATCCAGCAGCAGGGGGTGGCCGAACGCGTCGCCGCGGGGGACCGGGTGGTGGGCTACAAACTCGGCAACATCGCCAAGGCCATGCAGGACGCCTTCGGGCTCGACCGGCCCGACTACGGTCACCTGCTCGCCGGCACCTTCCTGTACGAAGGGCTGACGGTCGACCACCGGAACTACATCGAGCCGTTCGTGGAGCTCGAGCCCGCCTTCGTGCTGAAGGAGGGGGTGCGAGGGCCGAACACCACGGCCGCGGACGTGATCGCCGCGACCGCGTACGTGCTTCCAGCCATCGAGATCATCGATTCACGGTTCGAGAACTGGGACATCGCCCTGCCCGACACCCTCGCCGACAACGGCTCGACCGGGGGTGTGGTCCTGGGCGGGGCACCACGGCGACTGGAGGACGTCGACCTCAGGGACATGCACGGGCAGGTCACCCGGGACGGGGAGGTCCTCAGCGAGGGCTCCACGCGCGAGATCCTGGGCAACCCGGTCTCCGCGATCGCCTGGCTCGCCGGCCGCCTGGCGCCCTACGGCGTGGGTTTCGCGTCCGGCGACGTGATCCTTCCCGGCAGCTGCCTGCGCGCGGTTCCCATGGACCGGCCCGGGACGGTGGAGGGACGCTTCGCCGGGTTGGGGGGTGTCTCGTTCGAGGTGGTGTGATCCCCGGGGAGGGCACGGCTCCGGCATCGGTGCCCGGCGTTCGGCGGCCGCCGGGACCCGGCTCTCCGTGGACGGCCCGCGGCCCAACCTCGGGGCGATCCCTGACCTCGCGGGCCGTGACCGCCCGGGCTCAGCGGGCGACGGCCGTGCTCAGAGCCGATGCCTCGTCGTGGTCGAGCTCGATGCCGAAGACGTCCCGCAGCACCGCGGCCACATCCTTCGGATCGAGGCCGCGGGTGGTCGTGGTCGCGTCCGGGTACTGCGCCGTGAGCCTCGTCCCGGTGAGCGTGTGGCGCACGGTGTCCTCACTGCGCTGCACGACGAGGCTGCGGCGGAAGGGCGAGCGCGGGTGCGTCGACAGGTAGTGGCTGAAGATCGTGTAGTCGGCGCGGTAGAAGGGCGTGTCCGTGAAACCGTGCACGTCGTTCCACTGCGCTCCGGCGGCGGAGTCCAGGCCCCACTCCACACCGCCCTCGTGGCGCAGCCTGAACAGCCACCGCCCCTGCCGGACCTCGGCCCCGTCGCGCAGCGGGATCGGCTCCCACGGCCCAACGGCCCGCCGCCCCCGAAACCGACGTCGGCGACCATCCGCCCCTCGTCGCCGAGGTCGACGGTCAACAGCATGTGGGTGGCGGGGCGCAGCCCTCCACCGACCCTCACCCGGGCCGCGTGCCCGCGCACACTGAAACCGAGGCGCTCCAGGGCAGCGGCCAACAGGAGGTTCTGTTCGTAACAGTAGCCGCCGCGCCTGCGGTCGACCAGCTTGGCCTGCAGGTCCCCGACCTCCAGGGAGAGCGGGCGGTCCAGCATGAGGTCGATGTTCTCGAAGGCGATGGCGCCGGTGTGGGCCCGGTGCACGGCGGCCAGGGTCGCGGCGTCGGGCCTGCGCGGACCGTCGTACCCGATGCGTGCGAGGTAGGCGTCGAGGTCGAGGGCCTCGCCGCGCCACTCGTTGGCGGGGTCCTGTGCGCGTTCGCGGGCCGAGGCGACGGTGGTGTCGTGCATCCGCGCATCGGCCGGGGTGGGGGTGTTGATGACCGTCCTCCTGACATCCGGGACCGGGCTCCGATCAGGCCAACCAGCTGCGGGGCCGGACTCTTCCGGACGGGACGGTATGGCCGAACGCACAGGTCCGGAGCGGGGCCGGGCTCGTAGAATGGAACCGTGCATCTTCCTCTCTACCTCTGATCAGAGCCGCAGCGCCCGCCCACACGACCTCGTGGCCGCGGGTGCACGATGCATGTCCTGGCCCCGCTGAACGGGGCCGAACGTCGGCTCGCAGAGCTCGTGCACACCCCGTCGAGCACACCTCCGGGGCAGAGCTCTGTCCGGAGGAACAGATGCCCCTCAGGCACAGATCAACATCCATGCCCGCGGGCGAACGCGCCCAGCTCACCGCGCAGGGCATCGGTATCGACCGCGGCGGACGCACCGTGCTGTCCGGCGCGGACCTCACCGTCACCCCGCACTCCCGTTGGGGGATCGTGGGCGAGAACGGACGCGGCAAGTCCACGCTCCTGCACATCCTCGCCGGGGTGCTCCAACCCGACACCGGGACCGTCCGGCGCATCGGGACCCTGGGCGTTGCCGAGCAGGAGATCGACGTGGTCGAGGGCCGCACCGTCGGCGACCTCGTCGACATCGAGCTCGCCGACGCCCGCAGAGCCCTGGCCGAGCTCGACGCCGCCGCGGAGGGGCTGGCCGACGGCGATCCCGCGGCGGTGGAACGCTACGAAGCGGCCCTGAGCGAGGCCGAGACCCTCGACGCGTGGGACGCCGACCGCCGCGTGGACATGGCGTTGGAACACCTCGGTGCCGTCACCGACCGCTCCCTCCCGCTGACGGAGCTCTCCGTCGGCCGGCGGTACCGGGTGCGGCTCGCGTGCCTGCTCGGTGCGGCGCACGACTTCCTGCTGCTGGACGAACCCACGAACCACCTCGACGCGGCCGGGCTCGACTTCCTGACCCGGAGCCTGCGCGGGCGCAGCGGCGGGGTCGTCCTGGTGAGCCACGACCGCGCGCTGTTGTCGGACGTGGCCACGACCGTCCTGGACCTCGACCCCAGCCGCGACGGACTCCCGCGTGTGTACGGCGGGGGGGGGGNTCGCCGGATACGTGGAGGGCCGGCGCGCCGAACGCGAACGCTGGGCCGACGAGTACGAGAAGCAGCAGGCAGAGCACGCCAAGCTCACGCAGGACCTCTCCGCGGCGCAGAACCGGTTGGTGAGCGGGTGGCGTCCGGACAAGGGGACCGGAAAACACCAGCGGGCCACCCGCGCCGGCGGGCTGGTGCGTGCCGTGCACCGGCGGCGCGAGGACCTGGAGGCACACGCGGTCGGCATGCCGCCACCGCCGATGGGGTTCCGGATGCCGGGGTTGCCCGAACGTTCGGGGGTGACCCTGCTGCGCGCCGAGGGCGTCGCGGTCGAGGGCCGACTGCACCGGCCGGTGACGATGTCGCTGGAATCGGGCTCGCGGCTCGTGGTCACCGGGCCGAACGGCGCCGGGAAGTCGACGCTCCTGAAGGTCCTCGCCCGCACGCTCGAACCGACCCGGGGGAGGGTGCACACCGCCCGCACCGCGCGGGTGCGGCTGCTGGCACAGGAGGCCCCGCACGCCGGTGACCGCAGTGCGCGGCACGTGTTCGAGACGCACGTGGAGCGGCTGGTCAGCGACGGGGTACTGCGGGACCGGGAGGGGCTCTCGCTGAGTTCCCTGGGTCTGCTGCCGTCCGCGGACGTGAACAGGCCGCTGGGGGAGCTGTCCATGGGCCGGCAGCGCCGACTCGACCTGGCCCTGGCGCTCGCGTCGCGCCCGCACGTGTTGCTGCTCGACGAACCCACCAACCATCTGTCGATCACGCTGGTGGACGAGCTCACCGAGGGCCTGCGGGCGACGGACGCGGCGGTGGTGTTGGCCACCCACGACCGGCAGTTGCAGCGCGACGTCGGGGACTGGGAACGCCTGTCCGTCGAGCCGGCACGCGAACAGGCCGCGGCCACCGCGACGGGTCAGGCCCGTTATCAGGGATGAGACGCCGTGAGCAGCGGTCCGCCCCGGCCCGGCGCGTGACGCGGGCCGGGGCACGCGCTCTCGGGACGCCCCTCGCTAACCGGGGTCCGGGGTCAGGATCACGAACCCGGCGGACCAGGGGTCCGCACACACCGCGATCCGCCCGACGCCGGCCGCGTCCTCCGGGCCCATGTGCACCTGCCCGCCGCCCTCGGTGATCGCGGCGGCGGCCCGGTCGCAGTCGGTGACGTGGAAGACCGGGTGCCAGTCGGCAGCGCCCTCGGTGTCGGGCAGTTCGGCCGGGTCGACGTTCATCACCCCGCCGAAGAAGCGGTCGTCACCGGTGTCGTGCGGCCGCACGGTGCTGTACACGGCGCCGTCGCCCATGGGCATGTCGTTGAACTCCCACCCGAAGAGCGTGCCGTAGAAGTCCTTGGCGCCCTGTGCGGAGGGGGTCCACAGCTCCGTCCACATGAGAGAACCGGGCACGTCGGTGCGTTCCATTCCCGGGAAGCTCTCCGGCTCCCACAGGGAGAACCCGCCGCCCTGGGGGTCGGCGAGGTAGGCCATGTGCCCCAGCCCCATGACGTCCATCGGCTCGACGTACACGGAGGCGCCCAGTTCCTGGGCCCTGCGCACCGTCGTGTGCACGTCGGGGGTGGTGAAGTAGATGTCCCAGGCCACGGGTTGGTCGTCGGCCATCAGCGGACCGGCCCCGCCCACGATCGCGCCGTCCGAACGCAGTAGCCGGTACCCGNGCACACGCCCGTAGAACTCCATGGCCCCGTCGATGTCGCTGGTGCTGAGGTCTACCCAGCTCGGGGAGCCGTCCAGGAAGTTGGTGGTGAGCATGGTGGTGCCTCCTTGGGTGACGAACCCGAGTGTGCTCCCCGCCACCGCCACTCCGGGGATGGTCCCGGCAAAACTTCGACAAGCGCGTGTGCCCGGCGTCCCACCGGAGGCACCTCACCGGCGGTTGATGCGCCGGTACTGCACCAGGGCCAGGCTCGCGAAGAGCACGATGATCGCCAGGGAGCTCAGCACCGAGTACAGCAGGGCGTTCTCGGCCGGCCACCCCTCGGGCGGGGCGAGTCCGGGCGGGGATGCGTTACCGAAGAGCTCCCGGGCCGCGGTCGCGGTCGCGGTGACCGGGTTCCACTCGGCCACGGCCGCCAGCGGCGCGGGCATCGCGGAGATCGACACGAACGCGCCCGAGACGAACGTGACCGGGAACAGCCAGATCAGCCCCAGGCTCTGGGCGACCTCGACGCTCCGCGCGGTCAGGCCGATGACCGCGCCGATCCACGAGACCGCGAACGCGAAGAGCAGCAGGAGGCCGAACGCCGCGAGCGCCTCGGTCAGGGTCCCGTTGACCCGCCACCCGATGAGCAGCCCGCACACCACGATCACCACCACCGACAGTGCGCTCACCGCCAGGTCGGAGGTGGTACGGCCCAGGATCACCGCCATCCTGGACATGGGCAGCGAGCGGAACCGGTCCACGATGCCCTTGTGCAGGTCGTTCGCGAGCCCGATCGCGGTCAGGGACGTGCCGAAGGTCAGGGTCTGCACGAGGATCCCCGCGACGAGGAACTCCCGGTAGGCGTCCCCGCCGAGGCTGCCGCCGAAGACGTAGGCCAGCAGGAGCACGAACATGACCGGCTGCACGACCCCCGTCACCAGGGAGCCGGGGTTGCGGCGGATGTTGAGGAGGTTGCGCCAGGCGACGACGCCCCCTTCGCGGAGCAGGGTCATGGGCGAGCCTCCGCGCGGTGGACGTTGCCGGTGTCCGGGCCGTCGTCCCCGGTGTGGTGTCCTGTCAGTTCCAGGAACACGTCGTCGAGGGTCGGGCGGCACAGGGCCACGTCGAGCACGGGTACCCCCTGTTCGTCGAGGGCGGTGAGCACGTTCCCGAGGGCCTTGCGGCCGTTGGTCACCGCGGCTCGTACCCGCCGGGCCTGCGGATCGCTGTCGGGCGGTCCGGAACCGGAGACGAGCAGGGCGGCCCGGGCGGTCTCCAGGTCGGCGGGGTGTTCCACCACCAGTTCGAGGCGTTCGCCGCCCACACACGTCTTGAGCTCGTCGGCTGTCCCGCGGGCGATGACGTCACCGCGGTCGATGACGGCGATGCTGTCGGCGAGCTGGTCGGCCTCCTCCAGGTACTGGGTCGTGAGCAGGACACTGGTGCCGCCGGCGACGAGCTCGCCGATGACGTCCCAGGTGTCCATGCGTCCGCGCGGGTCGAGGCCGGTGGTGGGTTCGTCGAGCACGACCACGGACGGGTCGGCGATGAGGGCCCCGGCGAGGTCGAGGCGGCGGCGCATGCCCCCGGAGTAGCGGCCGGCGCGGCGGTGGGCGACGTCGTCCAGGCGGAACCGGCGCAGGAGCTCCCACGAGCGGCGGCGGGCCTCCTTGCGGCCCATGCCGTAGAGCATCGCGACCATGCGCAGGTTCTCGTGCCCGGTGAGACGTTCGTCGACGGCGGCGTACTGCCCGGACAGGCCCAGGCTCCCGCGCACGCCCCCGGGGTCGCGGCGCAGGTCGTGCCCGGCCACCTCGACCGTGCCGGAGTCGGGGCGGCTGAGGGTGGTGATGGCCCGGACCGCCGTGGTCTTGCCCGCGCCGTTGGGGCCCAGGAGTGCGAGGACGTGGCCCGCGGGCACGTCCAGATCGATCCCGTTCAGCGCCCTGTGGCTGCCGAAGGTCTTGGTGAGCCCGCGGACCCNATGTACCTCCCCCGTGGATCCCGGTCCCGGTCAGCAGCGGTCGAGCTCGCGCCGCCGACGGGGACGCAGGTCCGTCCAGTTCTGGTCGATGAAGTCCAGGCAGGGTTGCTTGTCATCGGGCCCGTGGATCACCGCCCACCCGGTGGGGACCGGGAGGAACCCGGGCCACAGGGAATGCTGGCCGTCGTCGTTGACGAGCACGAGGAAACTGCCGTCGGTGGTGTCGAAGGGGTTGGTCATGGCTGGTCCTTCCGTCGGTCCGTGTGGAGTGCGGTGGTGGCTGGTTCGAGGCGCTCGGCCAGGACCGGGGCGATGCGGTCCAGGGCCGGGGCGCCGGTCATCTCGGAGTGCGTGGTGCGCACCGGGTGGTCCTCGACCGTCCCGGTGACGTGGGGACGCCAGGTCTCGGCATCTGGGGAGCCGGGCCCCTTGCCTTCCGTGGCGGTGAAGAACAGCAGGTCGCCGTGGTGCGTGTCCGGTGTGTGGCTGCGCAGCAGGGCCGCGTGGTGGCGGAACCCGTGCGCGAGGGCGTCGACGGTGTCCGGGGCGAGGCCGGACAGCGGGTGGCCGTGGTCTGCGAGTACCTCCAGGAGCCCGTCGGCGTCGAGCTCCGTGTCGGTCCCCGCGGGCACACCGAGCGCCTCCAGGTACGCCGCGAGCAGTTGAGCCCGGTCGCCGAAGCTGTCGTTGTTCTCCTGGCCCACGGGGAACCCGTCCATCACCGCGAGCAGGTCGACCCGGTCGCCCTCCCGGTGCAGGCGCGCGGCGACGGCCTGGGCGAGGATCCCGCCGAACGACCACCCCAGCAGCTGGTACGGGCCCTCGGGCTGGATCTTGCGCATGTGTGCGATGTAGTCCCCGGCCAGCTCCTCGACACTGCGGCCGGTCGTGGCGCCGCCCGGTTCGACCGCGGGTGACTGGAGCCCGTGGACCGGCTGGTCGGGGTGGAGCCGGCGCAGCAGCCCGGCGTAGGGCCAGGCCAGCCCGCCCGCGGGGTGCACGCAGAACAGGGGTGTGCGGGCACCGCCGGGGCGCAGGGGAAGGACCCGGCCGAGCTCGTCGTCGCCGAGGACCCCGTCGCCGCCCCCGTCCGTCACCGCGAGCAGGGCGGCCACTGTCGGGGCGCGGAACAGCGTGGCCACACCGACCTCGCCGCCGAGCACCTCCGAGAGGCGGTCGGCGAGGCCGGGCACGAGCATCGAGTGCCCGCCCAGCTCGAAGAAGTTGTCGTGCACGCCGACCCGCGCGCGTCCGAGCGCCTCGGCGAACAGCGCGCACGCCTGCTCCTCCCGGGGCCCCCGCGGCAGGCCACGGATCCCGGTGTCCACGGTCTCCGGTTCGGGCAGGGCGTCGCGGTCGAGCTTGCCGTTCGGGGTGAGCGGCAGTGCGGCCATCGCGACGAACTGGGCCGGAACCATGTACTCGGGCAGCGTGTGCGCCAGGTGGGCGCGCAGCGCGTCGGCGGTCGGGTCACTGCCGCCGTGCCCGACGACGTAGGCGATCAGGCGACGGGTGGCCGGGTCGCCGCCGTGCACGACCACGGTGCTGTGCGCGACGTCGGGGTGGCGGTCCAGGGCGGCCACGACCTCGCCGGGTTCGATGCGGAACCCGCGGATCTTGACCTGGTCGTCGGCGCGGCCCACGAACTCCAGGTTCCCGTCCGGGTCCCATCGCACGAGGTCGCCGGTGCGGTACATGCGCGCGCCCGCCCCGGCGAAGGGGTCGGCCACGAACGCGGAACCTGTGAGCGCCGGTCGCCCGCGGTACCCCCGGGCCAGGCCTGTGCCGGAGATGTAGAGCTCCCCGAGTGCGCCGGCCGGAACCGGCTGGAGCCCGCCGTCGAGCACGTACACGGAGCTGTTGGCGATCGGCTGCCCGATGGTGGGTTCGGCTCGGTCCTCCACGCGGGCGACGACGCTGTCGACGGTGGCCTCGGTGGGCCCGTAGAAGTTGTGCGCGTGCAGCCCGGGGCGGGTTCGCAGGTCCTTCCAGAGTTCCGGGTCGACCGGTTCGCCGCCCAGGGCCACCACGGAGGGTCCGCCGTGGTCGTCGAGCAGGCCCTCGGCCATGAGCTGGCGGACGTAGGAGGGCGTGGCCTCCAGGGCGTCGATGCCGGCGCCGCGCAGGTGGGCGGCCATGGCACGGGGGTCGCGCCGCAGGGTGTCGTCGAGGACGTGGAGCTCGTGCCCCGCGACCATCCACAGGATGGGGTCCCAGGAGGCATCGAAGGCCACCCCGGCGGTGTGCGCGACCCGCAGCCTGCGCCCCAGGTGCGAGGCGGCGGGCGCGAAGAGGGTGTCGTGGTGTTGGCCGTAGAGGTTGGTCAGGGACCGGTGCTCGACCTCTACACCCTTGGGCCGTCCGGTCGACCCCGAGGTGTAGATGACGTAGGCGGTGTCGTCGGCCCGGGCAGGTCCGGCCCCAGGAACCATGGGGCCGGGCGCGCTCTCCGGCAGCGGTCGGTCGATACGCAGCACCCGGTGACCGTCCGGAACGCGTACCTCGGTCCCGGCCTCGGCCAGCACCAGGCACGGGCCGGCGTCGGCGAGCATCTGTGCGATGCGCCCGTCGGGGTGGGCGGTGTCGACGGGCAGGTACGCGGCGCCCGAGCGCAGCACGCCCAGGAGGGCCGAGACGGTACGGAGCCCGCGGGGCAGCAGCACCGCCACCGTGTCGCCGGGACCCACACCCCCGCTGCTCAGCGCGTTGGCCAGCTCCTGGGAACGCCCGCGCAGCCCGGCGAAGTCCAGGCTCCGATCGCCGTACACGAGCGCCGTGGCGTCCGGGGTCTCCTCGGCGCGGGCGTCGAAGAGCTCCACGACCGTCTCCGCGGGCAGTTCCCGGCCCGGTCCGCGGCCGCTCTCGAGCAGCTCGGAGCGTTCACCGTGGGCCAGCACGTCGAGGCGGCCCAGCGGCGCCGACGGGTCCTGCGCCGCTGCTTCGAGCACGAGCACGAAGCGCCGGGCCAGGTCTCCGGCGGTGGACTCGTCGAAGAGCTCGGCGTTGTGCGCGAGCGTGCCCCCGATGCCGTCCGGGGCACCCAGGTCGTCGGTGCGTTCCCCGAGCGTGAACAGCAGGTCGAACTTGGCCTCGGCGCCCTCGTCGAGGTCTTCGGCCCGCACGTCCAGACCGGGCAGGTCGACGACGGCCTCCTGCGTGTTCTGCAGGGCGAGCATGGTCTGGAACAGCGGGTGGCGGCCCAGCACACGTTCGGGTGCCAGGTGCTCCACCACCCGTTCGAAGGGCACCTCCTGGTGGGCGTAGGCGGCCAGCCACTCGTCACGGACCCGGTGCACCAGATCGGTGAAGGACGGGTTGCCCGAGGTGTCGGTACGCAGCACCAGCGTGTTGACGAAGAACCCGACCAGGTCGTCTAGCGCGTCGTCGGTGCGTCCGGCCACGGGGCTGCCGACCACGATGTCCTCGCCCGCGCCCAGGCGGGTGTGGAGAGCGGCCAGGGCGGCGTGCAGCACCATGAACAGGCTCGCGGACGATCCCCGCGCCAGGTCCAGGAGTCGGCGGTGCAGGTCGCGGCCGATGTGCACCGGTACCGACCCGGCGCGCTGCCGGGAGGTCGCGGGCCGCGCGCGGTCGGTGGGCAGCGGCAGCTCGGCGGGCAGATCGGCCAGACGCTCGGACCAGAAGCCGAGCTGGCGGGAGAGCAGGCTGTCGGGGTCGCTCTCGTCGCCGAGCAGGGACCGCTGCCAGAGCGCGTAGTCGGCGTACTGGACGGGCAGGGGGCTCCACCGGGGCTCGCGTCCGTCGCAGCGCGCCGCGTAGGCGGTCGACAGGTCGCGGGCGAGCGGGAGCGTGGACCAGGCGTCCCCGGCGACGTGGTGCACGACCAAGACGAGCAGGTGGTCCTCACCGGTACGGCGGACCAGTTCGGCCCGCATCGGGCGGTCGGTGCGCAGATCGAAGCCGCGGACGGCGAGTTCGCGGGCGCGGGCGTGCATCCCTTCCTCGTCGGTGGCGCGGCGCACCAGCAGGCGGTCGGCTACCTCGGGCGGGCCGAGCACACGCTGGTACGGCGTTCCGTCCTCCTCGGGGAGCACGGTGCGCAAGCTCTCGTGGTGTGCGGTCAGGTCGCCGAGCGCCCCGCGCAGGGCCGTGACGTCGACCCGGCCGGTCAGGCGCAGAGCCATGACGATGTTGTAGTCGGCGGCTTCCGGGTCCATGCGGTTCAGGAACCACAGTCGGCGCTGTGCATACGAGAGCGGCACACGCTCGGGCCGGTGGGCCGGCCGCAGCGGGGTCTGGGCGCGGTCGCCGGTGCCCAGGTGCCGGGCGAGCCGGGCGACCGTGGGCGCCTGGAACAGGGTGCGCACCTGCAGCTCCACCCCGAGCACCGTGCGGATGCGCGCGATCAGGCGGGTGGCCAGCAGCGAGTGTCCGCCCAGGTCGAAGAAGCTGTCGTCGATACCGACCTCGGGAACTTCCAGGGTCTCGGCGAACAGTGAGCACAGGGTGTTCTCGTCTCCGGTACGCGGGGCCCGCCCGCGGCCGTCGGCGAGCTCGGGCTCGGGCAGGGCGCGCTGGTCGAGCTTGCCGTTCGATGTGAGCGGGAAGGCGTCCAGATCCACGACGGCGGAGGGAACCATGTGCTCGGGCAGTCGCTCGGCCGCCCCGTCGCGTACCGATTCCGGATCGACGCGGTGGCCCTCGCCGGGGACCACGTAGGCGATCAGACGGGCGTCGGCGCTGTCGGCACCGGTGGCGACCACAGCGGCCTGGGCGACGTCCGGGTGCGCGGCGACGGCGGCCTCCACGTCCCCGGGCTCGACCCGGAACCCGCGCACCTTCACCTGGTCGTCGGCGCGCCCCACGTAGCGCAGCACGCCGTCGGGTCGGCGGACCACGAGGTCGCCGGTGCGGTACATGCGCGATCCGTCGTCGGCATCCGGGTCGGCGACGAAGCGCTCGGCGGTCAGCCCCGGTCGGCCGCGGTAACCGTCGGCCAGCCCCGCGCCGGTCAGGTGGAGCTCGCCCACCACACCGGAGGGCACCGGACGCAGGCGTCGGTCCAGCACCCGGGCGCCGGTGTTGTCGACGGGACGGCCGATCACCGGGTCGGTCTCCTCGTCGGAATGTGCGATGAGGCTGTCGACGGTGGCCTCGGTGGGCCCGTACAAGTTGAGGGCGATCACTCCGTCGGTCTCGCGCAGCTGCCGCCACAGGCGGGGCGGGGCCGCCCCNGGTTCGGCCCGTGCTCGGCCTCGAACAGCCCTGCGTGCGCGAGCTGCCCCGCCAGGCTGGGTGTGACCTCGATGCCGTCGACACGCGCGTCGAGCAGGTGGTCGGCGAGGGCGTCGGGTTCGCGGCGCACCCGGTCGGGGACGACGTGGAGCTCGTGTCCCGCGACCATCCACAGGATCGGGTCCCAGGAGGCATCGAAGGCCACCCCGGCGGTGTGGGCGAAACGCAACCTCCGGCCCAGGCGCTCGGCCTGCGGCGCGAACACGTACTCCATGTGCGAGTGCAGGAGGTTGTTCAGGGCCCGGTGCGAGACCTGGACGCCCTTGGGCCGCCCCGTGGACCCTGACGTGTGGATGAGGTAGGCGGGGTCCTCCGGCCGGGGCGGCTCGGGCAAGGACGCGCCCGGCGTGCAGCGCACCGGGGCGTCGAGGTCCACCCGCGGGGCCCACTCGGGCAGGTCGGCGGGGGAGGTGCGCGTGGTGACCACGCACGCCGGTTCCGCCTCGGCGAGCAGCCCGGCGATGCGCTCGGCCGGGTGAGCGGGGTCCACCGGCATGTGGACGGCGCCGGCGGCGAGGACCCCCATGAGCGCGGCGACGGTGTCGGTCGAACGCGGCAGGGCGACCGCCACCACGTCCCCGCGTCCGACCCCGGCCTCGGCCAGGCGTCGGGAGACCGCGCGGACCCGGGTGTCGAGGGCGGCGAAGTCGAGGTGCGCGTCGTCTGCGGTTACCGCGGTCGCGCCCGGGGTGGTGCGCACCTGTTCGCGGAATCGGTCCACGACTGTTCCGGCGGGAACGGTGCCGCGGGCCCGAGCCTCCTCGGCCTCCTCCCGGGCGATCTCGGCGCCGGTGCGCAGCTCGTGGGTGTGCACCGGCTGCTCGGGGGCGCGCACGAGGGCGTCGAGCAGGTGCGCATACCGGGCGGCGACGGTGTCGGCGGTGTCGCGGTCGAACAGGTCCGCGTCGAACTCGAGGTGACCGCTGAGCCCTGTGTCGGGACCGGCGGCCTCGGCGAGGTCGAACGACAGGTCGAACTTGGCGGTGCCGGTGGTGGCACCCGGTTCCGTCTCCACTGTGCAGCCGGGCAGGTGCAGGTCCGCTCCGGGTGTGTTCTGCAGCGACAACATGGTCTGGAACAGCGGGTGCCGCGCGGTGCTGCGTGCGGGTGCGGCCTCCTCCACGACCCGGTCGAACGGCACGTCCTGGTTCTGGAACGCGGCCAGGTCGGCGTCGCGCACCCGGTCCAGCAGCTCGAGGAACGTGGGCTCGCCCGACAGGTCGGTACGCAGGGCCAGGGTGTTGACGAAGAACCCGACCAGTTCGTCGAGTGCCCCGTCGCCGCGGCCTGCCACCGGGGTCCCCACCACCACGTCCTCGTCCCCGCCGAGACGGGAGAGGAGTGCGGCCAGGGCGGCGTGCAGCACCATGAACGGGCTCACCCCGCGGCTGCGCGCGAGATCGGCGAGGGCTCGGTGGGTGTCGGCCCCGACGGTGAGGGCGACGTGGCCCGCGCCGCGCTCGGGCTCGGGCGGGCGTGGACGGTCGTGCGGAAGGGTCGTCTCCCCCGGCACGCCCGCGAGCGCCTTCCGCCAGTACGCGAGCTGCCGGGCGGCTGGAGAGGCGGGGGCGTCCTCGGCGCCCAGGAGTTCGTGCTGGTGCAGCGCGTGGTCGGCGTACTGCACGGTCAGCTCGGGGAGTTCGTCGAAGGGCCCGGTGTCGCCGGTACGCGCGGTGTAGGCGGCTGCCAGGTCGCGGCCGAGCGGGGCCAGCGACCACCCGTCCGCGGCGATGTGGTGCACGACCAGCAGCAGCACCGCCTCGTCGTCCGCCGGCCGGAACAGCCGCACACGCAGCGGTGTCTCGGCGGTGAGGTCGAACCCGCGCGAGGACTCGTTGGCGAGCAGGCGCGGCAGCGTGTCCTCGGTGCAGCGCACCGTCGTCGCATCCACACGGCTGTCGTCGGGGCGCACGTCCTGGAACGGTCCGTCGGTGCCCCACGGGTGCACGGTGCGCAGGGGTTCGTGGCGGTGGACGAGGTCGCGCACGGCCCCGAACAGGGCGTCGGTGTCCAGATCACCGTGTACGCGCAGCGCCACCGGGATGTTGTACGTACCGGCCCAGGGCTCGAGCCGGTTGACGAACCACAGGCGCTGTTGGGCCGGAGCGAGCGGGATCTCCGGTGGGCGCACACGGGGCCGCAGGACGGGCACGTCCCCGCTCTCGCCGGCCCCCGACTCCCGGGCTTCCGCGGCCAGCGAAGCGGGAGAGGGGTGCTCGAACAGGTCGCGGACGGCCACCGCGAGACCGAGCTCGCCTCGGATGCGCAGGGCCAGGCGCGAGGCGGTCAGCGAGTGGCCGCCCAGTTCGAAGAAGTCGTCCTCGGCCCCGACCGTGTCCAGGCCCAACGCATCGGCGAACAGTGTGCACAGCGCGGCCTCGCGTTCGGTGCGGGGCGCACGCGATTCGGTTGCGGGACTCCCGGGCGCGGGCAGGGAGGTGCGGTCCAGCTTGCCGCTGGGCGTGAGCGGCAGCGTCTCGAGCGCCACGAGAGCGGCCGGGATCTCGTGCGCGGGCAGGCGAGCGCGAGCGTGTGCGTCGACGGCGCTCGGATCGGCGCAGCCCACGAGGTAGGCCACAAGGCGGGCGTCGGCGCCCTCCCCGTCGACGACGACGGCGGCGCGTTCCACGTCCGTGTGCTGTTCGAGCACGGCCCGCACCTCGCCGGGCTCCACACGGAACCCACGGATCTTGACCTGCTCGTCGGCGCGCCCGGCGAACTCCAGGGAGCCGTCGAGTGCCCGCCGCACGAGGTCGCCCGTGCGGTACAGGCGGGACCCGTCGCCGGAGAACGGGTCGGCGACGAAGCGCGAGGCGGTGAGCGCGCCCCGGTTCAGGTACCCGTCGGCGAGCTGGGCGCCGGACAGGTAGAGCTCTCCGACGGCGCCTGCGGGCACCGGTTCCATCGACGCGTCGAGCACGTGCGCCGCGGTGTTGGCCACCGGTGTGCCCAGGTGCGGGCCGGTCCCGTCGGTGACGGGGGCGGTCAGGCTGTCGACCGTGGCCTCGGTGGGCCCGTAGAGGTTGACCGCATGGATCGGTGAGCGCGCCAGTGTCGACCACAGGTCTGGATCGACGGCCTCCCCGCCCAGGGCCAGCACACTCAGACCGGTGTCGAGCAGGCCAGCGGGCAGCAGGGCCCGCACGAACGACGGGGTGGTCTCCACGGCGTCGATGCCGGACGCGTCCAGGTGGGCGACGAGCTCCTCGGGGTCACGGCGGAGGTGGCCGTCGACGAGGTGGACGGTGTGCCCGTCGATCATCCACAGCAGCGGGTCCCAGGAGGCGTCGAAGGAGGTTCCGGCGGTCAACGCGGCGCGGACCCGGCGGCCGAGCCGTTCCCGCGCGGGTTCGAAGAGGCGTTCGCGGTGGTCCAGGAGCAGGTTGTACAGCGCGGCGTGGCCGACCAGTACCCCCTTCGGGCGGCCCGTGGACCCTGAGGTGTGAATGACGTACGCGGCGTCCTCCGGCCGGGGCCCACGCACCGGTTCCTCGGACGGTTGGTCGCCCAGAGCCCGGATGGCGGGGTCGTCCAGCAACAGAACTCCGTCGTCGTGGGGTTCGGACGGTGCTGTCTCGGCGACGGCGACGGTGAGGACCGGACGGGCGTCCTCGGCCATGTCCGCCAGGCGCGCCTCCGGGTGGTCGGGGTCCAGCGGCAGGTGGGCTGCGCCGGACTTCAGCGTGGCGAGCACGGTGACGGGGAAGGCGGTCGTGCGCGGCAGGCGGGCGGCCACGACGGTTCCCGGCCCGGCCCCGTGCGAGGTGAGCAGTCGGGCGAGGCGGTCGCTGTGCAGGTCGAGCTCGGCGAAGGTGAGGTGGCCGTCCTCGGCGGAGACGGCCACAGCATCGGGGCGCTCGGCGGCGCGGCGGACGAAGGCGTCGACGACGGTGTGGTCCCCGTTCGCGCGCGTGTGGCCGCGGGCGGAGTCGAGCAGCTCGGTCCGTTCGCCGGGCTGCAGTCGCGGGAGCCGGCCCACGGCGGTGTCGGGGGCGTGGGCGAGCATCTCCACGGCCGACAACAGGCGCCGACGGTGGCTCTCCAGGTCCGTGCGGGTGTACAGGTCCGTGCTGCCGTCGAGGTCGATCCGCACGTCGTGCTCGGCGGTGATGCCGTGCACGACCAGGGACAGGTCCTCGACCGGGCCGACGGAGAGGTTGTGCGCGGTCGCGGGCAGGCCGGCGAAGGTGAGCTCCCTCCCGACCGGCATGATGTTGACCGACGGTCCGGTCAGGCGCCCGCCCCTGGGCACGAAACGCCGCAGTTCCTCGTACCGGGTGCGCTGGTGGCGCAGGACCTCGCGCGTGCGCACGGCGACCTGTCCGACGAGGGAGCGCAGGCTCTGTTCCGGCGCGACCGCGATGCGCAGGGGCACGATGTTGGACAACATCGACGGCACCGACCGGGCCAGTGCGGTGCGGCGCGCAGCGACGGGCAGGCCGAGCACGACGTCGCGGGCCCCGGTCGCGCGGTGCACGTACGCGGCGGTCGCGGCCAGAACGGCGGCGTGCGGACCGGTACGCTCACCCGCGGCCACCTTGCGCAGCGCCCCCATGCGCTCGGCCGGGATGCTGCCGGTCGTGCGGTGCAGCCGGGTGGGCATGCGGTGCGGATCGCCGGCCAGCCCGACCGCGCCGTGGTCGTCGTCGCCGGGCCCGTCCTCCAGGTACTCGGCCCAGAACGCGCGGTCGGCCTCGTCCTGCTCGGAGCCGGTGTACTCGGCCTCCTCCGCCAGGAGATCGGCCAGGAAGCCGTGCGGCGCGGGGCTCGCCTCGCCTCCCGCGGCCATGGCGTCGTAGTGCTCGGTGATGCGGCCGAGCAGCAGCATGGCGCTGTAGCCGTCCGCGAGCAGGTGGTGCGCACGCTGGTAGTGGACGTAGCGGTCGTCGGACAGCAGGAACAGCACCTCGGAGAAGAGCGGGCCGCCCTCGCTGACGTGCACGCTGTCGAGGTCCTCCCGCATGCGCGCGTGCACGGCGGCGTCCGGGTCCTCCTCGCCGCGCAGGTCGACGACGGGCATGTGCCAGTCGTCGGGCGGCTCCACACGCTGCCACGGCCCGTCCTCGTCCTCACCGAACACCAGGTGCAGGGCCTCGGTCTCCAGGACCATGGCCCGTACCGCCTGGGTGAACCGCTGGACGTCCAGGTCGCCGCGTAGCTCGACGTACTCGGCGATGTTGTACAGCGGGTTGCCCGGGTCGAGCTGCTGCGCGTACCAGAGACCCTTCTGGGCAGCGGTCAGGGGAAGTCTGCGGGACGTGCTCGGCGTCTGCATGGGGATGCTGGCTCCTGACGAACAGAACATGTGATGACCGGACGTGTCCAGTGCGGCCCGTGGCGGGGCGGCCGCCTCTGAGCGGTCGGCCGCACCGCTCCGGTCAGTGGTTGATCTGGTAGTTGCCGATGAAGACGGTGACCAGGCCGGACTGGCCCAGGACCGGGCCGAGGAGGCCGTCGTCACCCGTGGTCTCGGCGTCGGCCGGCTGCTCGGTCTGCTCGGGGAGCTCCTCCTGCGCGGAGGCGGGTGCGGCGGTACCGAGGGCGAGTACCGCCCCGGCCGCGGCGGTGGTCCCGAGGGCGGCGATGCTGCGGAGAGACGGAAGCACGGCGGTTCCTTTCGGTGTCCCTGTGACGGGCGGGCGGTCAGGTGTCACCAGGGATCCGGAGCCGCAGCGCGTGAGGATTGGTACGGGATGCGATTTTTCTCGACGAGCAGCGATCGACCCTGCCGAACCTGGGCACACGCACCACCCCGGACACACGAACGGGGCGGGGCGCACCCGGTGGTGCACCCCGCCCCGCGGGCCGGAGGTCAGAGCGGGAAGGAGGTCCCGGTCAGCTCCTCGGACAGCTCCCAGAGCCGCTCGGCCGCGACCGGGTCCTTCGCGGCAGGGCTGCGGGAGGAGACCGTGGGTGCACCCCGCATGCCGAAGAGCCCGCCCGGGCCGGCGAACCCGGCGCCGTCGATGTCCTGCGTCGCGGCGTAGACCGTGGGCAGGGCCCCGGCCCACGCGCTCTGCGCGATGACACGGTTGCCGAACATGGCCACGTTGCGGGAGAACGGGTCGGCGCCGTGGCTCTGCAGGTTGGTGGCGGCGTACCCGGGGTGGGCGGCCGTCGACAGCACGCGCGAGCCGGCCGCGTCCAGACGGTTCTGGAGTTCGAGGGTGAAAAGCAGGTTGGCCAGCTTCGACTGCCCGTACGCGCGGTAGGGCGTGTACCCGTGCTCCAGGTGCACGTCGTCGAAGTTGATTCCGGTCGACAGCCGGTGCAGGCCCGAGGACAGGGTGACCACCCGCCCGCTCACGTGCTCCAGCAGCAGGTTCGTGAGCGCGAAGTGGCCGAGGTGGTTGACGCCGAACTGCGTCTCGAAACCGTCGGCGGTGCGGCCCTCGGGCAGTGCCATGACACCTGCGTTGTTGATGAGCAGGTGGATGTCGCCGGACCAGTCCTCGGCGAACGCACGCACGGACTTCAGGTCGGCGAGATCCAGGCGGCGTACCTCTGGGTCGCCGGGGAGCTCCCGGGCCGCCTCCCGGCCCTTGTCCTCGTTGCGCACGGCGAGCACGACACGGGCGCCCTGGCCGCCGAGCATGCGGGCGGTCTCGAAGCCGAGGCCGCTGTTGGCCCCGGTGATCACGACCGTCCGTCCGGTCAGGTCGGGAAGGGAAACGGCGTTGGTCTGCATGTTCACAACGTAGGCAGCCGCCGGAGAAGTTGTCAATGACAACAATGATGGCGCCGTATACATCGGGCTATCCTGGGGCGCATGGCCCACCGCCCCTATCACCACGGAGACCTGCGCGCCGCCCTGCTCGAAGGGGCCGAGAGAGCCCTCGCCGAGCAGGGCCCCGACGCGCTGTCACTGCGTGAGCTGGCCCGTCGGGCCGGGGTGAGCCACGCGGCCCCCGGGCGGCACTTCCGCGACAAGAACCACCTCCTCGACACCCTCGCCCTGACCGGGTTCGAACGTCTCGACACCCGGATGCGCGAAGCCGTCGAGGTCCCCGGACCCCTGCGCGAGCGCCTGCTCGCCCTAGCCCGCGGCTACGTCGGCTTCGCCCTGGACCACCCGGCGCTCCTGGAGCTGATGTACGCGCGCAAACACGCCCCCGACCCGCCCGAGGAGCTCACCGTCGCTGTGGGCCGGCTCCTGGAGACCGTGCTGCGCCCCGTGACCGAGGGCCAGCGCGAGGGCACCATCGCCGACGTCGACCCCGGCACCATCGCCATCACCGTCCCCGCGACCCTGCACGGCCTCACCTCGCTGGCCGACGCCGGGTCCCGCCACGAGCTCGACGACCACCTGCCCGCCGTCGTCGACCTCCTGCTGTCCGGCCTCAGCCCCCGCTGACGCCGGAGGGGGCGCTTTCGCCGCGAGCCCGGGCGAGCAGGCCGGCCGGCGGGTGGTGCAGTACCTCGCCCTCCAGGAGCCGGACCCAGGCGGGGCGCCACTCGGGCGACCGGCGTGCCATCTCTGCCTCCAGGTCGGCGATCGACGGTTTCCGGAAACCCCAGTCCTCCATCTCCGGCCGGTCCGGCATGTGGTCGTAGACGCGCTCGGAGCTCACTCCGTCCGGTGTGACGCGCAGACGGAGAAGGGCGGGGAGGTCCCGCACGGACCGTTTCGGCGCGCGGGACCTCCGGGTAGATCCCGGTTGCGGCCGATCCGTCCGCCTCGAACGGGGGAAACCATGCGCGCACACATCGGGGACCTCGTGCACACGCACGGGGCCCACAGCAGCGACGGTCAGCAAACAGGAGAGATCGTGGAGGTCCGGGGCGCCGACGACGGGCCGCCCTACCTCGTGCGGTTCCCCGACGGCGAGGAGATGGTGATCTACCCCGGGCCCGAAACCGTGGTGGAGTCCCGCTCGCCCGCGGACTGACCCTGAGCAGAACGAGGGGGTGACGGCCAGGCCGCCACCCCCTCGACGTGTGTACGCCGGTCTCACCCGACGGTCAGCACCATCTTCCCCGTCGTCCGGCCGCGCTCACCGATCTCGTGCGCGCGTGCGGCCTCCGCCAACGGGAACGTCTCGGCGATGGTGGGCCGCAGCGCCCCCCGTGCCACAAGAGCAGCGACCGCCCGCATGCCCTGGTGGTCGTGTTCCACCAGCATCTGCGCGATCCGCGACCCCTGCTCCTCGGCCCGCGCCGCCGTCTCCGGGGCGTCGAAGGGCAGCAGGGTCACGACGGTGCCGCCGGGCTTCAGCGAACGCACCGACTTCTCGACCTGGTCGGCCCCGCCGACGGCGTCCAGAACCACGTCGATGTCCCGGACGGCCTCGCCGACGTCCGCCGACCGGTAGTCGACCACCTCGTCGGCGCCCAGCGAATGCACGAACTCGTGCTTGGGCTCACTCGCGGTCCCGATGACGTGGGCCCCGCGCGCCTTGGCGATCTGCACGGCCAGGTGCCCCACCCCGCCGGCCGCGGCGTGCACCAGCACCCGGTCGCCGGCGCCGACCCCGGTCGTGTCGACCAGGGCCTGCCACGCCGTCAGCGCCGCGAGTGGTACCGCACCGGCCGTGACGTGGTCGACCTCGGTGGGCTTGAGCGCGAACGCACGCGTCGGGCCCACGACGTACTCGGCGTGCGTGCCCACGCCGTACGGATAGGGCACCATCCCGAAGACCTCGTCGCCGGGGCGGAACAGGGTCGAGCCGAACCCGACCTCGTCGACCACGCCGGAGACGTCCCAGCCCAGGACGAACGGCGGCTGACCGAGGAACGCCCCGGACTCGCGGTGCTTCCAGTCGGTGGGGTTGACGCCCGCCGCGACGGTCCGGACGCGGATCTGACCCGGGCCGGGTTTCGGCACGGGCAGTTCTTCCTCCTTCAGAACGTCGGGGGCACCCAGGGTCTCCTGCCTGATGGCTCGCATCGTGTGGCTCGTCATGCCCCCAGTGTCACACCCGTTCCGCCCCGTGTGGGATCTTTCCGACCCGCAGCGCCCGATGTAAGGTTCCTGCGTCCGCGTCCCCCCGATCCGCTCCTCCCCCCGATTCAAGGACGCATCTTGCGCAGACACACAGTCACGGCCCTGATCTCCGCCGCCGTCATCGGCGCTCCACTGGCCCTGACCGGGGCCGCGCCGGCCGGAACCGCCGACCGCGACGAACTCCATCTGCCCGGACTCGACGGCGAGGTCTCCATCGCCCTCGACTCCGCCGGGATCCCGCACATCACCGCAGAGACCGACGAGGACCTCTTCTACGCCCAGGGCGTCAACGCCGCCCGCGACCGGCTGTTCCAGATCGACCTGCACCGCAGGCAGGGCCTGGGCGAGCTCTCCGAGGCCCTGGGCCCCGATTTCGTGGAGCGCGACCGCGCCGCGCGGCTGTTCCTGTACCGGGGCGACATGGAACAGGAGTGGGAGAGCTACGGCCCCGAGGCCCGCACCACCGCGACCCGCTTCGCCGAGGGCATCAACGCCTACGTCGACTGGCTCGAGGACAACCCCGAACACCGCCCGCCCGAGTTCGACGAGCTCGGCTACGAACCGGCTCGCTGGGAACCCGAGGACGTCGTCCGCATCCGCACGCACACTCTCGGGGAGAACCTCGCCAGCGAACTCACCCGCACCCAGGTGGCCTGCGACGACGAGCTCGCCAACGCCGACCTGTTGCTCGGGATGGAACCCGAGCACACCGCGTCCCTGCCCGAGGGGCTGGAACCGTGCTCGGTGCCCGACGACGTCCTGGACACCTACCAGCTCGCCACCGGCGACGTCTCCTTCGACGAGGACGGCTCCGCCCGCCTGGCACAGGACGACGAGGACGCCCCGCTGACCACCAACGGCGGAGAGGGCAGTAACAGCTGGACCGTCTCACCCGAGCTCACCGACACCGGCCGGCCGATCCTGGCCGGCGACCCGCNNCGTCGTGCACCTGACCTCGCCGGACATCGACGTGGTCGGGGCGGGTGAACCGTTCTTGCCGGGTGTGGCGATGGGGCACAACGGGACGGCCGCCTTCGGGCTCACGTTCCTCGCCGCCGACCAGCAGGACCTGCTCTTCTACGACGTCGACCCCGACGCCCCCACCCGCTACCGCCACGACGGCGAGTGGAAGCAGATGGACACGGTCACCGAGGAGCTGGAGCTGCCCGACGGCTCGACCGAGGAGGTGGAGCTGCGCTTCACCCACCACGGCCCGGTGGTCTCCGAGGACACCGACTCCGACACCGCCTACGCCGTGCGCACCACCTGGACCGAGCCCGGCACCACCGCCTACTTCAACAGCCTCGAGCTCATGCAGACCGAGGACTTCGACGCGTTCCGTTCGGTCCTCGACGGCTGGGGCGGACCGCCGATGAACTACACCTACGCCGACGTGCACGGCGACATCGGCTGGGTCGCGGCCGGACGCGTGCCCGAGCGCGGCGACGACGACGGCCTGCTCCCCGTTCCCGGCGACGGAAGCCACGAGTGGGACGGGTTCCGCGACGACCTTCCGTATGTGCACAACCCCGACGAGGGCTTCTTCTCCACGGCCAACGAGTACAACCAGCCCGAGGACAACAACCTCGGCTACGAGTGGGACCCCGGGTTCCGCCAGGACCGCATCGCCGAGGTGCTGGGCGGCGAGGGCCCGCACACCCTGGAGGAAGCCGGCGACCTGCAGAACGACGACGTCGACCTGACCGTGCGCGAGGCGCTTCCGCTGCTCGAGGACCTCGCGGTCCCGGACGCCGAGACACAGGCGGGCGCGGCGGCCGAGATCCTGGCGGGCTGGGACGGCGACCACACGGTGGACTCCGCGCCCGCGGCCCTCTACCAGACCTGGTTCGCCCGCCACCTGGGCCCGGCCTTCTACGAGGCGGTCTCGCCCGAGCTCGCGGCCTTCGCCGACCACACCGAGGACGCCGGGGCGCTGCTGGACGCGCTCCACCACCCGGAGGAGTGGCTCGACGGCGACGCCGAGGCCGAGCGCGACCGGATCCTCGTCGAGTCCCTGGCCGCGGCCTATGCGGACGTCTCCGGATCCCTGGGCGCGGACCCGACCCAGTGGCGCTGGGGCGACCTGCACCACACGGTGTTCGAGCAGCCGGTCGGCGACGACCTGGGGCCGTTCGAGCGCCAGGGCTCCAACCACACGGTGAACCGCTCCGGGATGGACCAGGACGAGTACCGGCACAACGCGGGTGCCTCGTTCCGGATGGTCATGGACGTCGGCGAGTGGGACTCCTCCCTGGCCGTCAACGCCCCTGGCCAGTCCGGCGACCCCGACAGCCCGCACTACGACGACCACGTCGACCCGTGGCGCGAGGGTGACTACGTCCCGCTGCACTACAGCGAGGACGCGGTCGAGGTCGACACCCAGCACACGATCGAGCTGATCCCGCAGGGTTGATCCCGCTTCCGGGGCGGGGCGCAGCGACCCCGCCCCGCCTCAGAGGTCCAGGGCGCCGCCCTGCACACGCGCGATAGCGCTGTCGAGGAGCTCGGCGAAGTCCGCGGGTTCGCCGCCGCCCTCCTCGGCGACGGAGAGCGAGACCGACAAGAGCACCCCGATGAACGCGCCCGCCCACGCGCGCACGTCGAGGTCGGACGCCGGCCGTCCGGTGCGTTCGGCGGCGTCCTCGGCGAGCTCACCGATACCGGTGGCGTGCCGTGCGATCAGGGCGCTACGCAGCTCCGGAACGGTGAACATGAGCCGGCGCCGGTCGAGGTCCTCATCGCGGTCGTCGCCGCTCATCTCCGCGTAAGCACGGCGCACCCCGGAACGCAGGGCGTCGGTGAGGGGCGTCCCCGCGGGTTCGTCGAGGAAGTAGCGGTGCACCCGGGCGAACACGTCCTCGGTGAGGACCGCCTCCTCCTTCGTGGGGAAGTAGCGGAAGAAGGTGCTCGCCGAGACCCCGGCGGCCTCGGCGATCTGTTCTGTGGTGGTGGCCTCGTAGCCCTGCTCCAGGATGAGTGCCAGCGCCTGGCGTCGGATCGCGGCGCGTGTGGCCGCCTTCTTCCGCTCTCGCAAACCCATGCGCACATCATGGCCTACGCAGACCGGCCCCGGGAATCCATGGAACGCGGCGGATCCCCGGGGACCGACGGGTTTTCTGCGGGGGTCAGCCGCGGTCGAAGAACCGGAAGATCTGGAGCACGAGCCCCGCGGCGAGCCCCGCCAGCGCGAGGGACGAGGCGAAGGAGGCGGCCCAGAGCGCGACGCCCCCCAGGTCGACCCACGACGCCAGGAAGGTCCGCGTGAGGTCGCGGGTGGCGACGAAGGCGACGATGAAGACGACGAAGGACACGATGGTGGCGGCGTTCCTCACCGGAGGCCACCCCGCTTCGGGCGGGCGAGATCAGACATGTCGTCCAGCTTATGGACTGTGCGTCCCCCTCGGACACGAGGTCGGGGAGCCCCTCGACCGCCGGTGTGGAGCTCGGTGAAGACGTAGGCGGCCAGGTGCCGGGGCACGGGGGTTCCGGGAGGGACCTGGAACTCCGCCCACACGTGTGTGCCCAGGTCGGCCCAGGGCGCTGTCGGCAGATACCCCCAGGCTGTGGACAACGCTTCGACCATCAGCAGCCCCCGCTGGCCCTCTGCCCACGCCCACTCGTCGTCGGTGCGCTCGTCCGGGATCTCAGGCAGCCCACCGGAACCGCCGTGGTCGGTGAAGCCGAGGCGGATCCGGTCGTCCTCCCAGTTCAGGAACCGGGTCACTTCGCCGCCCGGATGCCGGGAATCGGTGTACTTGACGCAGTTGGCGAACAGCTCGCTCGCGCACAGGCCGATGGTGTCGACGAGGTCGGTGTCGAACCCGCCCAGGTCACGGGACAGGTGGGCGCGGACGTCGTGCAGATGGCACAGGTGGCCGGGGTAGGCCCGCGGCTCCCACACGGTGGGTACGGCGTGGAAATCGGGCACGGCGTGGACGCTCCTCATGCACCCACCTCCGCGAGGGTCCGGGAGCGGCGCTGCTGCTGGCGGGCGCGGATCCGTGACAGATGTGGAAGGCCGCTCATGCGCGCGGGCACCCGCGGCCCGGACATCCGCGGGCCCGGGACGCGGAAGGTGTCGGTCGGGTCGGTGGTGGGGCCGGAACTGCCGTCGACACCGCCGACGGCACCGCAGCCGTGACCGCGTGCGGCAGTGCGCCCGGCGCTGCTGGCCGCCGGGGCGGGTGGCTCGGGTTCCGGGTCCGGATCCCGGTACTCGTCGAGCGTGTAGGCGCGGGCGCGGGTCCCGTCAGGGGCGGGGCCGGGGTCGAATCCCAAGGAGAACGCGGAATCCGGGCCGAACTCCAGGTGGTCGAGGTCGGCGCCCCATGCGCGCAGGCGGGCGGTGGCACGGTCCTGGATCCGGTCGGCCTCGGCCCCGGCCGCAGCTCCGGTCTCGTGGGCACGATAGTAGGGGCGCACCAGGGCGACCTCGTCGGCCTCGAACTCGACCGACGGTGGCCTCAGGGCCGCCGGGGTCGCCGGGGCCGTCGAGGCCCGCAGCGCCGTCGGGGGTTCCGAGCGGGGGTGCTCACCGGGTTCGCCCTGCGACCTGCGCACGGCAGGGTGCGACGGCAGAGGGGCCGGGGTGGCGGGGATCATCGGGGCGTAGCGGCGCACGCGCTTGGCGCGGCGGCGACGGGCCTCACCGGCCGAGTGGCGGCCTTTGGGCTGGGAGAACAGTGCCTGGAGGAGTTCCCGGAGGAGTTCCAGGGCAGCCTTGAACACGGCAGCGATACACTTGGGCATGCTGGCAATTCCTTGGTTGAAATGGTTGATGTTGCTGGCCAGGGCCCCGGGCGGCAGGAAAGCCGTCGCGGGGTCACCGTGTGTTCAGTTGTGGGGTCACCCCGAGCCGCGCCCGAGTGGTCCCGGCCGCGGCCAGGCCCGACCGGGCCCGGCTCTCACCGGCTCGGCGACCTGGGTGATCGAGGTGATGGAAGAACTGTAGAGGAACCGAACACGAGATCGGCAAGCTTTTCCGCGAAAAAGGACCAGGTTTCTTGTTCTCCCAGGTCAGCAGGGGTGGCCGGAAGAACCAGGTTCAATATTCAACAATTCCGAGCCGCGCATATTGTCGGAATTTTTGTCGATTGCGGAGGGGTGCTGCGCGCCCCGCACGCAGCACCCCTCGACCCTCGGAACCCCTCGGAGCATGCTCAGGGCCGCAGTACCAACTCGTCGTCGGCCCCGTCCCGCACAGCCTCCTCCGACACCGCCCACGGCAGGGTCTCGCCCTCGCTCCACATCTCCAACTGGTCGTCGTAGTTGGTGTGGAAGGCGTGTCCGGAGTTGCCGGTGAGGTTCACCCACGTGGACCCGTCGCGGTCCGAGAGGTCCACGACCATCCGCATCGACGGCACGGACACGATCCCGTACCCCTCGGAGGCCTCCCACCCGGTCGCGTTGACGATGCTCGACCCGCCCGAGCTCTCCACCGGACCCCGGTTGAACAGGCGCTCCACGGCCGGGATCCCCGAGGTGCCGAAGGACTCGTGCGTCGCCGTCAGGGTGTGCAGGTCGCCCCACCGCCACTCGGCCGGGTCGTCGCCGAGCAGGCCCTCGAGCTCGTCCGCGGCCTGCTCCATCGCCGCCGCGAGCACCTCCTCGCGCCCGCTGGTGTCCTCGCCCTCCCACCACGGGGAGTCCGGGTCCTCCAGCAGGTTGTTGACCACGTACATGCCGCGCGAGTTGTGGCTCATCCGGACCGGCTCGATCTCCTCGAACAGCTCCGGCAGCAGGTGCCGCCACGTGGCCTGGTAGAAGGCCGCTCCGGCGGAATCGGGGTCGGTGTACAGGTCCCAGTCGGCGAGCTCCTCCTGCGCCTGCGCGGCGACCCCGTCGGCGTCGTCGAGGTCGGCGGCCACCAGGTGCGGGACGAGCGGTTCGGCGGCCAGGTGGTAGGAGTCCATGTGCATACGCTCCATGTCCTCCATCCCGACCGGGCCGTCGGCCAGCGCCTCCTCCGCCAGGTCGTCGATGCGCGCGCTCCGGTAGCCGTAGTCCCAGTCGTCGGTGAGCATGTGCGTGTATTCGTCGTCCACCGACGCCTGGTTCGCCGTTACCACCAGACCGGACTCCGGGTTGAACACGCTCGGTAGCTCCTCGAAGGGCACGCGGTCCTCCCACGTGTGGTCGGGGTCCCACCCCGGCGCGGGGTAGCGCCCGTCGCCCTCGCCGCGCACCGGGACGTTGCCCGGGGCCTGGTAGCCGATGTTGCCCTCCTCGTCGGCGTAGAGGAGGTTCTGAGAGGGGACCTCGAACGAGCGTGCCGCCTCGCGGAACCCGTCCCAGTCGCGGGCCCGGTTCATCCGGAAGATCGCGTCCGCGGTGTGTCCGGGTTCCAGAGCGGTCCAACGCAGCGAGACGTCGTAGGAGCCGTCCTCGTGGTCGCGGCCGGCCTCGCGCTGGTCCGCGGCGGCCTGGGCGTCGGAGATGATCGGTCCGTTGACGGTGCTGCGGACCGTGATGTCGACGTCGTTGCCGTCCTGCACCTCCACGGTCTCCTCGCGCGTCTCCACCGGTAGCCACTCGTCCCCGTACCGGTGGTCGGAGCCCTCGACGTCCTCCAGGTAGAGGTCCATGACGTCGGGATAGAGGTTGGTGGTGCCCCAGGCGATCGACTCGTTCTGGCCGATGACCACACCGGGCAGGCCGGAGAAACCGAAGCCGGTCACGTCGAAGGGGCACTCCTCGGCTGTCGGCGGGTTCCCAGGGTTCGATCTCGTGGCCGCCGTTCATCGCGGTCAGGAGGCTGTGTTCGAGGGAGGCCGAGGTGCCCCCGTTCTCCTCCAGCCACGCGTTGACGCCGTCGGCGTAGGAGTCCAGATAGGAACGGGTGTCCTCGTCGAGCAGCTCGTACTCCTGCTCGGCGACATGGCGCCACCCCATGGTCCGCATGAAGATGTCGGTCTCGACCTGCTCGGAGCCGAACAGTTCGGACACCCGCCCGGCCGTGACGTGGCGGCGGAAGTCCATCTCCCAGAAACGGTCCTGCGCGTGCGTGAACCCCTGCGCCATGAACAGGTCGTGGGCGTGGTCGGCGTAGACGTCGGTGACGCCGTGCTCGCCGCGTACCACCGTGACCTCGGCGTTCAGGCCGGGTAGTTCGAGCTCCCCGGAGGTCTGCGGGAACGGGCGCCGTACCGCCCACACACTCAGGAGTGCAGCGATCAGGGCCAGGACGGTCACGGTTGC
This sequence comes from Nocardiopsis salina YIM 90010, assembly GCF_000341025.1. GTDB lineage: Bacteria > Actinomycetota > Actinomycetes > Streptosporangiales > Streptosporangiaceae > Nocardiopsis > Nocardiopsis salina. Next base: position 111,571 of record NZ_ANBF01000077.1, read on the forward strand.
GAGGACACCCAGAAGCACTCGAAGGAGGACGTGCTTGCGCAGAACACCCATGGCGGAACTTTAGAGTGCCTTGGGTCACACAAGCCATGATCCGGTCGAAGCCGACTCGCATCTGTTACCTGGCAGTAAGGCCGCGGTGCCGAGCACGGCGGAAGGTGCTACCGGCCGACCAAGGGAGACAGGTCGGCCGGTTCCCTCGCGTCACCGCAACCTCACACCTGCACGCCAGCCTCGGACGCTTCCGCGCGCAACTTCTCCACCAGCTCCGCCGCGGGCAGGTCCCGGGACTTGCGCCAACCGCGCCCGGCCCACAGCGCCATGCCGCCGGTGTCGCCCGCCTTGGCCGCGGCCGCACGCAGCGGCTTGGTCATGTGGTGGATCTCCGGGTAGGCGAACGGCGCCCCCAGGTGCTCGTCGATGAAGCGGTTCACCAGCCCCCGCGCCGGACGTCCGGTGAAGGCCCAGGTCAGCGCCGTCTCGATGAAGGTCGGGTCGCTCAGGGCGAGCTTGTGGTCGGGCTGCGCACCGCTCTCCGGGCAGCGCAGGAACGCCGTCCCCAGCTGTGCGGCGACCGCGCCGGTGTCCAGTACCGCGGCAACGTCCCGACCCGTCATGACCCCGCCGGAGCCGATCACCGGGATGTCCACGGCCTCGATCACGTCCGGCAGCACGTCCAGCAGGGGGCGGTCGTGTCCGTGGACCGGGTCGAAGGTGGCCCGGTGCCCGCCGGCCTCCACGCCCTGCACGCACAGGGCGTCGGCGCCCTGCGCGGCCGCCAGACGCGCTTCTTCGACGGTCGTCACGGTCACGACCGTCGCCGAGCCGGCCTCGCGCAGCCGGGCCAGCACGTCAGCGGAGGGGCAGCCGAAGGTGAAGCTCACGATCGGAACCGGGTCCTGGGTGAGCAGGTCGAGCTTGGCGCCCCAGCCGTCGTCGTCGTGGACCGCCTCGCCGATGGTCGCCCCGTGGCGCTCGGCCTCCTCGGCCAGCTCCTGGCGGTACTCGTGCAACCGGTCGGGGTCGCCCTCCAGGTCCGAGGGCACGAACAGGTTCACCACGAAGGTGTCCACGCCCTGCTCGCGGACGGCGGCGATCTGCGCGGCGAGGGCGTCGGTGCTCAGGTAACCCGCGGCCAGCGAACCGGTCGCCCCGGCACCGTGCACGGCCGCGACCAGGTCGGGCGAGGAGGCGCCCCCCGCCATGGGCGCCTGGATGATCGGTCGTACGTTCAGAAGTCCTGACGCGGTCATTTTCCCACTCCCTCCGATTGCCTGCGAAAAGGTTAACAGTCGGCTTTGTTTCATCCGGAGGTCGGCATGCCGTTCCTGTGCCGGTGAATCGGAGAGAATTTCGCTGGGATCTTCTGCTGGGAGGGCGCCGGTGCCGCAAATTCGGTTGGCCGCTCACAATGGCGGAAAGGTGTGGCGGCCGTCATCAGGGTGAATGTTTCCGGGGTCCTACGTTTTCTCCCGGTCGGCCCCGGAGTGTGATCCGGGGCCGACCCGAGCGAACATCAGAGCCTGTCCTCGAAGAACGGGACGATCGTCTTCAGAGCCTTGCCCGCACCGTGCGGGCGGTCGTACAGGTCGTAGTGCGAAGCGCCGTCGATCTCCAGGAGCTGCTTGTCGGTGGACGCTGCACGCCCGTGGATCTCGTGGCCGTCGCGGTAGGCGCCGAACGCGCCCTGCTTGTCCTTGTCGCCGATCACGATCAGCAGCGGCTGGTCGAGGAGCTCCTCGGCCAGGTGGAACGCGTCCCATCCAAGCGCCGCCGTGCCGTGCGCGACCTCGAAGCGCACGTGCCCGTTCTCCGCCCGACCGCGGTCGGTGCGGTAGTAGTCGAAGGCCTCGATGATGTCGATGTCACCGGTCTGCTGCGCGGCCTCGGCCGTCTCGGGCAGGAACCCGTTGACGGCGCTCTCCGCGCCGCGTGCCTCCGCCGTGCGCTGCTGGGCGATCGCACCGAGCGCCGCGATGGCGCCGCCGCTCTGCCCGGCCATCTGCCGCTGGAGGTTGCCGAAGTTCGCACCGGTGACCGACACGACCGCCTTGAAGCGCTTCTCGGTCTTGGCCGCCGCGAGCGCGTAGCCCCCGCCGCCGCAGACGCCCAGTACACCGATCCGGTCGGCGTCGATGTAGGGCAGCGTGACGAGGTGGTCGACGACGCGGCTGAAGTCCTGCACGCGCTGTGCAGGGTCCTCGAGGAACCGCGGTTCCCCGCCGCTCGCGCCCTGGAAACTGGCGTCGAACGCGATGACCACGTAACCGGCCTCGGCGAGGGCCGGCGCGTAGACGTTGCCGGCGGTCTGCTCCTTGCAGCTGCCGATCGGGTGGGCCGCGACGACCGCGGGGTAGGTGCCCGAGGCGTCGAAGCCCGGCGGGAAGTGCAGATCCGCAGCGATGTCCCAGTACATGTCGGGGTTGCGGAACGTGATGTGCTCGATGGCTCCGGTGGTCATGGGTGCCTCCGTCGATGGTGAGGTCCCGGGGCGTTCCCCCGTCTCGCAACCCACTCTCGCGCGCCGTCCGGAGCCGGACCAGTCTGCGTTCGTGCATAGGAAAGATCTGTCCCAGGACAACGCCGACGGGCTGTCCTACGGTGGATCCATGTCCGTGTCACCGCAGCTCAAAGCCCTCGGCGACTTCTTCCGGGTCAGGCGCAGCGAAGTCTCTCCGGGGGATGTCCCCGCCAACGTGGTGGGCACCTCCACCCGGCGGAGGGTGGCAGGTCTGAGACGAGAGGAGGTCGCGCAGCTCGCCGCGGTCAGCGCCGACTACTACACACGGGTCGAGCAGGGCCGGGTCGCACCGTCCGACCAGGTCTTCGCGACGCTGTGCCGGACCTTCGCGCTGACCGCGGAGCAGAGGGCCTACGCCGAGGAACTCCTCAACCACGCCCGCGGCCACGTGATGTCGGTTCCGGGGCGCGAGGCCGCCCACGACCGGCTCCAGCTCCTGCTCGACCAGCTCACCGACCTGCCCGCCATCGTGTTCGGCCCGCGGATGGACGTGCTGGCCTGGAACCCGCCGGCCGCGGCCCTGATCACCGATTTCGGGCGCCTGCCCGCAGCGGACCGCAACTACGTCTCCATCACGTTCACCGTGCCCGAGGTGAGGGAGCTGTACGAGGACTGGGAATCGGTCGCCCGCACCTGCGTCGGCATCCTGCGGAGGGAGGCGGCGCAGAACCCCGACGACCCCGAGCTGGCCGCGCTCGTCGGCCGGCTGTCCATCGCCGACGACGACTTCCGCCGCTGGTGGGCCGAGCACCGGGTCGCCGACCAGGACTTCGGCGCCAAGGTGCTCCACCACCCCACCGCCGGCCGCATGCGCCTGAACTGGGACTCCTTCACCTACGCGGGCGCGGAGCGGCAACAGCTCATCCTGTGGTCGGCCGACGCCGGAACCCCCGACGCGGAAGCGCTGGCGACCCTGGTCCCGCAACTGGACCACCCGGCCCGGTGAGGCCCGGCGCCCCGGTGGCCCGTGTCAGACCGGGCCCCACCCCGTCGCGTGCGCGGCCAGGAGCGCCGTCGCCCCGATCGCCAGCCACGTGAGCATCAACGGCCACACGAACCGCACCCATTTCGTCCACGGAACCCCGGACAGCGCCAGGCAGGCCATGAAATAGCCCGAGGTCGGGTAGAGCACGTTCGCGAAACCGTCCCCGACCTGGAACGCCAGAACGGCCGTCTGCCGCGCCACCCCGAGGATGTCCGCCAGCGGCGCCATGATCGGCATCATGATGACCGCCTGGCCGCTGCCGGAGGGCACGACGAAGTTGAACGCGCCCTGCACCAGCAGCATCCCGACCGGTGCGAGCACCGGCGGGACCCCTTCGGTCGCCGAAGCCAGCCCGTGCACGATCGTGTCCAGGATCCGGCCGTCCTCCAGCACCACCGCCACGGCCCGGGCCACACCCACGACCATCGCGCCCATGAGGACGTCGCGCATCCCGTCGGTCAGGGAGTCGCAGATCCGCGTGCTGCCCAGCCCGGCGACCAGCCCCACGGCCACGCCCATGAGCAGGAACAGCCCGGACAGCTCCAGCATGAACCAGCCCAGACCCAGCACCCCGTACAACAGCAGCGCCGCGAACGCCGCCAGGACCACGATCCCGGCCTTCTGGCGCAGCGACGCCGCAGGAACCTCGTCGTCGGGTACCAGCTGGGCGCGCTTGGCCTCGTCCTCCTCCCGAACCAGGCTCCGTGCGGGGTCACGGCGCACCCTCGCCGCGTACAGCGTCACGAACAGGACCGCCGCCGCGACCACGCACACGAACAGCACCGCCCGTAGGGCCACCCCCGAGTACAGCGGCACACCGGCGATGTCCTGCGCCAGACCGGTGGTGACCGGGTTGGTCACACCCGCGGTGAACCCGGCCGCCGTCGCGCACAGGGCCACCGCGGCCGCCGTCACCGAGTCGAAGCCCAGCCGCAACAGNAGGCTCAGCTCGGGTGTGCCAATGAACGTGGCGATCGCCGCGAAAGGCACCATGAGCAGCGGGATAACGAGCAGCCCGCGCTTGGAGAAGCGCCGCACCAGGCGCCCCACACCGAGGTCGATGATGCCGGTGGCCCGCAGCACCATGAAGGCCCCGCCGATGACCAGCGTGAAGACCACGACCTCGGCCGCGTCCACCAGGCCGCGCGGGATCGCCGTCATCAGCTCGACCGGGCCCAGCGGGTCGGCGTCCACCCGGTGGAAGGAGTCCGGGTCGACGATCTCCTCCCCCTGCGGGCCCGGGACCAGGTCGTAGGCGCCCGAGGGCACCAGGTAGGTCGCCCCCGCTGCGAGACCGATCACCGCCACCAGGATCACGTAGATGTGCGGCATGCGGGGCCGGCGGCGGGCGGGGCGGGCGGGGTCCACGTCCTCGGGGGTGGAACGTGCGGGGATGCTCATGGGTGAGGGCCCTCTGTCGCGGTCGCGTCGGGACCGGCGGCGGGGGAGGACCGACCGGTCTACCCTTCCGCATCCAAACGGGGAGCTCGCACCCGGGTCAACGGGGGAAACAGGAGGTTCACACTGTTCACCCGATCTGAACGCGTGGCAGTTGTGCGGGTGGTTCTGGAGCGGGGATCTTGCTACCAGAGCCAATATCGGCGCTGAACCCTGCTCTGGTAGCAAGATCCCCGCCCGCGGGCGCATGGGCCCGGTCGAGCGGTCGTTGATCGCTTACGAGTACTGCCCGCGAAGCGACGGAAGGCGTCCACCGAACAGGAACAGGCTCTAGACCAGGACCTCGAAGAAGGCCGCGGCCAGCGCCGGAACGCCGGGGTTGCGCCCCCCGCGCGGCCACACCAACCCGAAGGAGGACGCCGGCAGGCCCGCGACCGGCACCAGCGCCACGTCCTCCGCGCTCTCGTACCCGTCGACCGAGCCGCACAGCAGCATCCCGCCCCGCTTCAACGCGACCTGCCGCAGCCCGTCGTCCAGGCCGTCCACGCTGTCGTGCTGCTGGATCGTCTTGCCCAGCGGGGTGACTGTGGGCGCGTGCACCCGCAGCCAGTGGTCGGGTGTGCGACGCACCGGTATGAGCGGCACCCGCGCCATGTCCTCCACCCCGACCGACTCGCGCGCGGCCAGCGGGTGATCGGCCGCGACCGCGAGCCTCTGCGGCTGGCNAGGTCGCGTTCGCGCACCGGAAGCAGCACCACCGCCGCGTCCACCCGGCCGTCACGCAGCGGCCCGAACGGGTCGTCCAGGGGGTTCTCCACCACCTCCACCCGGGCCTCGGGCGAACGCTCCTCGAAGACCTTCACCGCACGCGCCACCGGGTCCCGCATCGGACCCGGGAACCCCAACCGCACCAACCGCCGACCGCTCGAAGCGCGGTCACGAGCGTCCTCCAACACCGACACCAACGCGCCGTACGCCGGTCTCAGCGACGCCAGGAACTCCTCGCCGAACGGGCTCAGACGCAGGCGTTCGCCGGAGGTGTCCAACAGCGGGGTCCCGATGCGGTGCTCCAACCGCTCCACGAGTTCCCGGGCCCTCTCCACCGACAGGCCCAGGCGCATGGCCACCCGGCCGAAGTGCAGTTCCTCCGCGACCAGGAGGAAGCACTCCAGTTCCCGGATCTCGATGCCCCGCACGCTCCCACCTTCCGCGTTCGACGTGCCTCTCATGGAAGCACGCGCGGATGTGGGGTTTTTGTTCGGCACGCGGTGACGGCCGGACCGACATATCGACCCGTCGACGCCCGAGCCCGGGCATCAGGGGCGGGAACGGACGTCGATGCGTTCGGCGCGACACCGTCGGCCTCCCTGCGGGGCCGCTGCGGGTTCTGGAGGCCGCGTCCGGCATTGCCAGGACCGAGGGGCTCTCCCCGAACCGGCTGCGCGGGGGTGCCGCGGCCGCCGGGGCCGTTCGCGCCGGGCTTCCCGGCCCGCTGTCTGCCGAGGGCGTCGCCGGCACCGTCCTGTGGGCCGTCACCCGGCTTCCGCGCGCGAACACCGACCTGCTCCTCGTGCGCCCGCGCGCCCAGGCGGACCTCCGCCGTGTGCACCGCGCCTCCGGCGACAGCAACCGAGGGGTGGGGGAAAGCAGGGGGCGGCGACGCCCCCGTGGGCCCCATCAGGCCCGATCGTCGCCGCTGTCCTTCTTGCCCTCGTCCCCGTCGTTCTTGTCATCGTCACCGCGCAGACCCTCGAAGGTCCCGCGCACGGAGTCCTTGGCGTTCTCGACGCCCTCGCGGGTGCGGCCCTTGAGCTGCTCGGCCTGCCCCTCGCTCTTGAGCTTGTCGTTTCCGGTGACCTTGCCGGCCATTTCCTTGAGCTTTCCCTTGGCCTGGTCGGCCTTGCCTTGGGACTTGCCTTCCTGACTCATGGGAACCCCCTTGCGGTTCCGATCGTTTCAGGTTGCTCTCACCCGTGGGCCTTCCATGCAATCCGTGTTCTATTCATGTTGGTCGGGCAAAATCCGGGTGTCCCATCACACCCTGATCGATCACCGGAGCGGATGATTGCCACCGACCGTGTCGGGCAGGGCCATGGACGAGGCGGTCTCCAGATGTTCACGAAACACCGATAGCGAATGAATGGAGGGCGCACCATGGACCTGACTTTCCTCCAGCCGCTGTACGAGACGACCACCCCGGTGGCATCGCTCTACATCAACACCTCCCGCGACGCCGAGGACGCCGACCATGCGATCCGCGTCCGTTGGGATCAGGCGAGGAACGAACTCCATGAACAGGGCGTCGACGAGCCGACGCTCGAGGCGATGGACGAGGTCGTGGGCGCGACCGAGGGCGTGCCCGGACCGCACGGGCAGGTCGTGTACGCGGCCGGTGGGAAGGTGGTGCTCGACTCCACCGTCTCCGTACCGCCGCAGGACCATTTCGCCACTGCTGGAACCCTGCCGGACCCGCTGCCGGCGCTGGCAGCCGAGGGGCGGCACGTGCCGTACGTGCTCGCCGTCGTCGACAGCATCGGCGCCGATCTCACCGCCGAGTACGCCGACGGGCGCACGGTGACCCGCCGGGTCGAGGGCGAGGACCACCCCGTCCACAAGCCCCGCGGCGGTGCCTACCACCACAACCAGATGCAGCGGGCCGCGGACGAGCAGGTCGGCCACAACCTCGACCAGGTCGTCGAGACGCTCAGCACGCTCGTCGATCGCAGCAACGCCGAGGTGGTCGCCGTCGCCGGCGAGATCGCCGTCCGCGGCAACCTCGTGGAGAAGCTGCCCGACCGGGCGCGCGACCTCGCGGTCGAGTTGGAGGCGGGTTCCCGGGCGGCCGGCTCCGAGGAGTCCCCGCTCGAGGACGAGCTGGACCAGTACCTGGAGCGCCAGGCCGACGAGGACGTGCGCGCGGCCGTCGAGTCGTTCGAGAGCGGAACGGCCGACGGATCCTCGGCCGAGGGCCTGGACTCCGTCGTGCACGCCCTGCAGCGCGGCCAGGTCGGCACGCTCCTGTGGTCGGACGAACTGCCCGGGGCCGACCGGAAGCTGTGGATCGGCCCGTCGGGTGAGCAGATCTCGTTGAACGCCCAGGAGTTGCGCGACATGGGTGTGAGCGACCCGATCGAGGTCGCGGCCGGGCCCGCCCTGGTCCGGGCGCTCGCCTCGACCGGTGCCGAGCTGGTGCTCGTGCCGGAGCAGAAGTTCGACCCCGACGAAGGGATCGCGGCCGCACTGCGTTTCGCGTCCTGAGAGGCGATCGAGAGGCCCGGGGGCGGGGTGCCGGTTGCAGCGCGGCACCCCGCCCTCCGTGTGTGCGGTGGGTTCGAGCCTTCACGCGGGCACGGGGCGCGTGGTAGATGTGATCTGTATTACAAGGTCGGGTAGGGGCGACCCGCCCCTTCCGGACGCCCGCTCATGCCTCCCGCATCGCGAGGGTCTGCTCGGTGGACGGCCTTCCGTTGCGAGCGGCGTGTCCAGTGCTGCTGTCACAAGGCCGAAGAAGGAGTCGGCCTGGATGTGCCGTTGACTGATGAGAACGCTGTGAGAGTGCCGCTGGGGCGCCGCGCAGCAGGTAATTGGTGTTCGCCGAACAGACCCTAGGAGCCCCGGAGTTGAGCCGAACCGCCGCCAGCCCCAGTTACGCGTCCGGAACCTCGGACTCCCCGCTTCTCGGCGACACCATAGGAGACAACCTCGCCCGCACGGTCGCCGCCCACCCCGACCGGGACGCGCTCGTGGACCTCGCCCAGGGTGTGCGCCTGAGCTACCGGGCCTTCTCCGACGCCGTCGACGAGGTCGCCCTGGGTTTGTCGGACCTCGGGGTGGCCGTCGGGGACAGGGTCGGGATCTGGGCGCCGAACTGCTCCGAGTGGGTGCTGACGCAGTACGCGACGGCGCGCATCGGGGCGGTGCTGGTCAACATCAACCCCGCCTACCGCACCCACGAGCTCGAGTACGTGCTCAACCAGGCGGGGGTGTCCGTGCTGGTGTCGGCGTCCGCGTTCAAGTCCTCCGACTACGCGGCGATGGTGGGGGAGGTGCGCGGCAACTGTCCCGCGCTGCGCGAGACCGTCTTCCTCGACGGGCCGGACTGGGAGGCGCTCCGTTCGGCCGGGCGCCGGGATGACCCCGCGAAGCTGGAGGAGATCGGTGCGGGGCTGTCCCCGGACGACGCGATCAACCTGCAGTACACCTCGGGCACGACCGGGTTCCCGAAGGGAGCGACGCTCTCGCACCACAACATCCTCAACAACGGCCACTCCGTCGGTGAGCTGCTCGGATACACCGAGCACGACCGGATCTGCATCCCGGTGCCCTTCTACCACTGCTTCGGCATGGTGATGGGGAATCTGGCCGCGACGAGCCACGGTGCGTGCATGGTTCTGCCGGGGCCCGGTTTCGAACCGGCTGCGGCGCTGGAGGCGGTGCAGGCCGAGCGGTGCACGTCGCTGTACGGGGTTCCGGCCATGTTCATCGCCGAACTCTCGCTGCCCGAATTCGAGGACTACGACCTGTCCAGCCTGCGCACCGGGATCATGGCCGGGTCCCCCTGCCCGCAGGAGATCATGCGCCAGGTCATCGACCGCATGGGCATGGGCGAGGTCTCCATCTGTTACGGCATGACCGAGACGTCGCCGGTCTCCACCCAGACCCGGCGCGACGACTCCCTGGAACGCCGTGTGTCCACCGTCGGCCGGGTCGGCCCGCACCTGGAGGTCAAGGTCGTCGACCCCGCCACCGGCGTGACCGTTCCGCGCGGTGAGGCCGGGGAACTGTGCACCCGCGGGTACTCCGTCATGCTCGGGTACTGGGACATGCCCGAGAAGACCGCCGAGGCCGTCGACTCAGCACGCTGGATGCACACCGGCGACCTCGCCGTCATGGACGAGGACGGATACCTCGCCATCACCGGCCGGATCAAGGACATGGTCATCCGCGGCGGCGAGAACATCTACCCGCGCGAGATCGAGGAAGTGCTCCACACCCACCCCGACATCCTCGACGCCCAGGTCATCGGGGTCCCCGACGACAAGTACGGCGAGGAGCTCATGGCCTGGGTGCGTATGCGCGAGGGTGCCGAGTCCATCACCCGCGACGCGCTGCGCGACTTCTGCCGCACGAGGGTCGCCCACTACAAGGTGCCCCGCTACGTGCACGTGGTCGAGGAGTTCCCCATGACCGTCACCGGGAAGGTACGCAAGGTCGAGATGCGCGAGCGCGCGGTCGAGCTGCTGGACGAGCTCTGACCGGATGCCTCAGCCGCTGACCGCGTCCGGATCGGTGGCGAGCACCTCGCAGAGTTTGTCCAGCGCCGCCTCGGCCCCTTCACCGTCGGGGCAGGCCACCGTGACCTCCTGCCCGTACCCGGCCCCCATCGCCATGACCGCCAGCACGCTCGTGGCCGCAACCGGCTTGTGCCCCTCGCGGGTGATGGTCACGGGCAGGCCGGTCTCCTTGGCCGCCTGCACGAAGAGCGTGGCGGGGCGTGCGTGCAGCCCGAGGAGGGCGGCGACGGCGACGGTGCGCTGGGGCATGTCGGTCCTCGGTTCTCAGGGGCGGGCGCGCGTGTCCGGAGTACTTTCCCCGCGCACGGGCCCGCGCAACCCGACATCCGGCCTCAGGTGGTGTAGTCCGCGTTGATGCGGATGTAACCCTCGGTCAGGTCGCACCCGTAGACGGTGAACGCCCCGTCGGCGATGCCCAGGTCCACGCCGATGACGACCTCGTCGCCGGCCATGTACTCGGCCGCGCGCCGCAGCACCTTCTCGTCGGAGGGCTCGGGGTAGGTCTCCACGTCGCCGAAGACGATCCGCACGTTCTCGGGGTGGATGTCGGTCTCGTCGGAGCACTTTCCGACCGCCATCGCCACCCGGCCCCAGTTCGGGTCCGCGCCGTGCACCGCCGTCTTGACCAGCGGGGAGTTGACCACGGTCTTGGCCACTCGCTTGGCCTGCGCGTCGTCGCGGGCGCCGGTCATGCGTACCTCGATGAGCTTGCCCGCGCCCTCGCCGTCGGAGGCGATCATGCGCACCAACTGCAGCGCGATCCCGTACAGGGCCTCCTCGAACTCCGCGGTGTCGACGGGCCCGGCCAGGCCGTTGGCGAGGATTGCTGCGGAGTCGCTGGTCGAGGTGTCGCTGTCGATGCTCAGGGCGTTGAACGTGCGCTCCACGACGCGGCGGAAGACGCCGTCCAGCGTGTCCTTGTCGAGCTCGGCGTCGGTGAAGAACCAGGCGAGCATCGTGGCCATGTTCGGCTCGACCATGCCCACACCCTTGGCCATGCCGGTGACGGTCGCCCCGCCCACGCGCGCACTTGCGGTCTTGGGGCGGGTGTCGGTGGTCATCATCGCCGCGGCCGAACGGTCCAGGTCGGCGGCGGGCAGGGGAGCGGTCAGCGCCTGGAACGCGGTGCGCACCTTGTCCATGGGGTAGGGGCGGCCGATGACGCCGGTGGAGGCCACGAGCATCTCGTCGGCGGGGATCCCGGCCGCGCGGGCGGCCAGCTCCTGCACCTCGCGGGCGTGCGCGGAGCCCTCGGCCCCGGTGGCCACGTTCGCGTTCCGGGCGATGGTCACCAAGCCCCGCACGCGGCCGTCGGCGGCCGCGCGCCGGCTCTCCACGACGCTCGGGCCGGCGAACCGCGACTGCGTGAACACCGCCGAGGTGTGCGCGGGTACCTCTGAGACGACCACGAAGAAGTCGTCGTGGGGGTCCTTGATGCCGATGTTCCCGGCCACTCCGCGGAACCCGGCCGGTACGGGGGTCTGGTTGCTCATCGTCACTCCTCATCGCCCGGGGTGTCTGCCGGTGGGGTGCCCGTCCCGGGTGTCGGGATCAGCCTACTGGGGACACACGCACCCGATTACGGCCGCGACCTGCGAGGGTTTCGTACCGTTCGCAGTGGAGCCCCGGTGTGACATCGGCGCGGTTACGGGGTATCCGGCGTAAGAACACGAACACCGGGGGGAGGCGTGTGGTGCGCGATGGTGACTGGCTCACGGAGACAGGGGCCCGGCTCCGAGGCGTCCTGAAGGTCATGGTGGACGCGGGGTGGTTGCCCGGCGGCACCGCCGTCATCGGGACGGGAGGGATGTGGGAGTTCGTCGCGGTGGGGCGGACGACCGGGGACCACGACACCGCCCCCGACGTCTCCTACGACCTCGCGAGCCTGACCAAGGTCATGGCGACGTGGCCGCTGGTGGGGCAGGCAGTGGCCGAGGGGATGCTCGATATCGACACCCCGGTGTCCGAATACCTGGATGCCGACGAGGACCTGCCGGGCGCGGGGGTGACCACCCGGCAGATCCTCACCCACACCAGCAGGCTCAACCAGGTCACGTGGTTGGAGCGCCACGTGGGTACGGAGCAGGACCTCGCCGAGGCGATCCTGTCCGACCCGCTGGAGGAACCCGGCTACCAGTACATCGACCAGGGGTTCATCCTGTTGGGTCTGGTGCTGGAACGCCTTTACGGCACCGGTCTGGAGCGTCTGGCCGCGGACCTGTGGGAGGAGATGGGGCTGCGCTCGACCGCCTTCGGTCCGCTGGCCCGGTCGCCTTCCGTGGCCCCCACCGAACGCCGTCTCGCCGGCGCCGCGCCCGCCTGGGGTGTGGTGCACGACGAGGCGGCGGCGCTCATGGGAGGGGTCGCCGGGCACGCGGGGGCCTTCACCACGGCGATCGACCTGGGTGCGTTCGCACGGGAGATGCTCCGGGTGAACGAAGGCGGTAGCGGACCGGTGCCGAAGTCGTTCGTGCGCGCCAGCTGGCAGCCGCACGTGGACGCCGGGCACCGGCTCTCGCGCGGGTTGGGATGGCTGGTCACGCCCGAGGGCGTCGTCTACCACAACGGTTTCACCGGGACGAGCCTGTTCATGCACCCGCGCAGCGGCCGGTACGTGGGTGTGCTGACCAACGCGGTGCACTACGGGCGCGACCGCACCGGGTTGACGGACCTGCGGTCGGCGGCGCGAGCGGCGCTGGTGCCGCAGGCGCACGGTTCCCAGGCATGAGGCGTGGCGGCCCAGGGGTCAGGGGGCCGGGGTGTTCAGGGTGGCCGGCAGCCCGCGCAGGAACTCGGCCAGGCCGCCCGGCCCGGGAACGACCAGGTCGGCGCGGTCGGCGACCTCCGTGACCTCGTCGGAGGCGGAGCACACCGTCACCCCGGGCACCCCTTCCTCGCGGAGGTCGTCCACTGCGTCGAAGGCGGGCAGGTCACCGAGGTCGTCGCCGGCATAGAGCACGGAGCCTGCGGCGACCTCGTGCACGAGCCCTCTCAGTGCAGCCCCCTTGTCCACACCCTGTGGGCGGAGCTCGACCACCATGCGTCCGGGCTCGGTGACCAGTCCGGCCCGCTCGGCCAGGCGTTCCAGGCGCGGGCGCAGGAGGTCGAGCGCGGCGTCCGGCTCGGCGGCGCGGCGGGTGTGGACCGCGAGAGATCGGCCCTTGTCCTCGATCCACGTGCCCTCGGGGGCCCCGACGGAGTCCACGAGGGCGGGCAGTTCGTCCCGCACCAGGTTCACCCCGGGGGGCGGGTCGGCGGCGATCAGGCGGCCGCCGACCCAGCGTTCGGCCCCGTAGTGGCCGAGTACGACGATGCCGGGTACCTCGTCGAGACCGCCCAACTGCACGGCGGTCCCCGCCGGCCGGCCGGTGACCACCGCGGTGGTGCCCACCCGTGCAGCCAGAGTGCTCAGGGCAGCAACGATGCCGGGGTAGGGGGCCGAACTGCGGGGGTCGTCGACGATCGGCGCGAGAGTCCCGTCGAAGTCGAATGCGGCCAGAGCCCGGCCGGGGGAGGACCGGAACGCGTCCAGCCCCAGGCGTCCGGCATCGGTGCGGGGAGAGGGCGGGCAGGTGTCCATCAGAGGCGGATCCCCAGTTGGCGGGCGTTGCGCTGGCGGCGGCGGTCCGCGCGCAGACGGCGCAGCCGCTTGACGGTCAGGGGATCGAAGGCGAGCGCTTCGGGGCGCTCCACCAGACCGTTGAGGAGTTGGTAGTAGCGGGTCGGCGAGAAGCCGAACTCGTCACGGATCGCCTGTTCCTTCGAGCCCTCGAACTTCCACCACTGGCGTTCGAAGGCGAGGATGCGCTCTTCGCGCTCGGCGAGGGCCGACTGGCCGTCCTCGGACGGACCGATATTCGGCATGGGACACCCCCTGGACGGGAAATTGGTTTGTCCGGATCGGCGCGACTCATGCTAGCGACTCGACATGCCGCGTGGAGGGTCGAAAACCCATGACTGGCAGCAGGGATACAGTTGCGTTCCCTACCCTCCTGGCCACTTGTATGCGCCGGAATCCTGTGCTCATGAAAGAATTATGGGGGTCCGGGGAGGGCCGCGTGGAACGTCGACCGCATCGTTCGAGGGAGCCTGACGTGCTCGGGGGAAACAACCGCACCAGGATGCACACACGGCACGGGATCAGGGGGATCGCGGCGTCGTGCGCGGTCACCACCGTGGTCGGGATCACAGCGGTTCCGGCCGCTGCCGAGAACGGTGTGGGGCACCCCGACTTCCGTCCCGACCAATGGGGGCTCGAGGCCATCGGCGCCACCGAGATGTGGGAGGAGACCGAGGGCGCGGGCATCGAGGTCGCCGTGCCCGGCCCCTCGGTCCACGAGGACCACCCCGACCTGCGGGACAACCTCACCGTTGACACCGAGTTCGGTGACAACTCCGGGAACACGGACCTCGGTACCGGGATGGCCGGTCTGATCGCCGGTCACGGCCACGGCATGGACGCGGACGGCGGCGTTCTGGGCGCGGCCCCCTCCGCCACTCTCCGGGCGCTGCCCACCGACGACGACATGGACGGCGCGATCCGTTCCGCCGCCGCCGACGGGGCGCAGGTCGTGGTGTTGCCGGAGACCGGCGCGGAGATGGCCTCGGCCACCGAGGCCGCGGTCGCCGCAGGTGCTGTGGTCGTCGGACCCGCAGGCAACGGCGGCGACCCCAACGTGCTCACCGTCGCGCCCACCGACGAGGACGGGCAGCTCGCCGGAAACACGGCGGACGCCTCCGAGATCGACCTGACCGCACCTGGCGCCGAGCTCTACACCGCAGGCCCGGACATGAGCGAGACCCAGGTCAGCGGAGCTCCTTACGCCTCAGCGGTCGCCGCGGGCGGCATTGCGCTGCTGCGTTCGGCCTACCCGCAGCTCCAGCCCGAGCAGGTGCACGACGCCGTGCTCGAGGGCTCACAGCAGGGCCCGGGCGGGGTGCCCGCGCTGAGCCTGGCCGGCGCCCAGGGTGAGGCCGAGGGGGCCGCGCAGGACAGCCCCGTCTTCGACGAGGACCTCGTGGACGAGACCGACCAGGGTGCGCAGATCCCGGTGTGGGTGTGGTTCGCGGTCGTCGGCGCGGTTCTGTTGTTCGGGATCCTCGCTCTGGTCATGTGGGTGCGCCGCTCCACGCGTGACCCCTACGGAGTGGAGGCCGAGCGGCGTGAGGAGGACGAGGAGATCGCCGCCTCGCGAGCCGCGGAGGAGG